>JABWCH010000342.1 GCA_013359215.1 Candidatus Brocadiia bacterium
TTTGCTATAAAAGAAGGGATCGGTTTGCTGGAAGTTTGATTCTTGTTTTTGCAAATCCTGCCACTCTTTATCCAAAAGCTCCTCTTCTGTTTTTCCTTCTCTGATTTTGGCAAGAAAACGCGATGCTTTCCATTCTAAAAAGACTTTTTGTGCTTTGAGTTTGATTTCTTGTTCCTGGTTTGTTTGTCCCAAAGATTGCAACTGCTTTGCTATTTTGATGCTGCTTTCTTCAGAAAGGTTTCCACCAAGGATTTTTAGTTCTATGGAATCCAATTCTGCGATGGTGCTTTGGATTCGTTTGTGGTTCACAGATGTTTTCCAATCCTCAGAAGAGAAAAAAAAGCGAGGATAGTAAAAAATTTGCCCCCATCTCTCTATGATTTCGGAATGCTTTTCTGGATATTGTTTTGCAAAATTTTGTGTTTCTAAGATTTTTTGGCTGATGAGATACCTTTGGTATACAAAACCCAAAAAGAGTATAGCGAACATGAGGCAGGCGGCTGCCGCGCTTAGCCAATAGAATTTTTTCTTTTGCAAGCCTGTCATAATCTTTTCCAGATGCTGGCTTAGAGAACGGAATGCCTCTGGCCTTTCGAAGATGACGCGCACTATCTCTATGCTAGAAAGAATTTCTTTGCAAAGAGTTCGTCTCAAGAGATTTTGGGTCATCAGGAAATTGATCCAGGCTTCTAAACCTTTCTGGTATTGCATAGGAGCTTGTTCGTGCAAGGTTTTGCGAATGCCTTCATCAAAGGAAAGCTCTGTTTTGGGGAACTTTTTCGCGCTGTATTCTAAGGTGAGAACGCTTCCTGCGAAATGTTCCCATCGCTCCTGCACTTCTTTTTTGTCTATTTCCTGGATTCGCTTTCCCTTAAAAGAATCGGCTGATGTTTGCAACTGTTCGCATCTGCTGATAAAATCCTGCAAGTCTTGCTGGAATTGCTTTCGGATATTATTTTCTGCTTCTTTCAGAATCTTATCCACTATGCTCCGATTTTCTTCACGCTCGATAAAGGGATCTATGAGAGAAATCCAGTCTCTAAGATCATTGAGGCTGAGATTAGGAAGCTGGCTTTGGAGAGATTGCACTATGCACCTTTCTGCTTCTTTGGGCATCATAGCGTCCTCTGTGAGGGAAACTTTTGCCAGAACTTCTTTGTAACTACAATGGAAAGCACGCACAGGCGCAAGCACTTTTTCTTCCCATTCTTTGGCTGGCAAAGAAGCCATGTCTTTTGTACCCTTTTGTAATTTCACAAAAGAGCTAACCATATTGTCCAAAGATTCCAGGGAAACAGGTGCTGAACCGCGCAAAGCATTTAAAAATTTAGCCCGTTCTTGCTCATAAAAAGTATAGGTAATCCCATTCCTGCAAATCATGGCACAGGCAAGCTGAGTGAAAAGGGCTTTTTCCATCTCCTCTACAGAGGGAAGGGCTTGCCCATTCTTGCTAAAAAGGTCTGTTTTTTCAATTTTTATATAGATTTCGAGTATTTCAGAAAGCTCTGAAAAAGATACACTATCTGCCTTCCTAGACAAAAGGCTTTTCATGCTATCTTGCAAAAAAGAAGACACGTTTCGTAAAACTTCCTGGGAAGTTTTTTCCAACTCCTGCAATCCTTTATTTCCTGCGATAGAAGCAATTTGTGGCTTGCATCTCTCCGATTCTTCAAACCATTCCTTTAGGCGCAAAGGAAGGAATTTTCCTGTACCATGCAATTTTTGGGAACGTAGCTTAAGCTCTCCCAAGACTTTTTTGAGTTGTTGATCAGACTGCTCTGCGACAATTCCTTGTACCTGAGCGATTTCATGTCGGGATGCGATAACACGTATAAACTGTTCTGTTTCTGTTGTCCATTCCAGAATCTGAGATAAAGAAAGGAACTGGGATGCCTCTTTTTTTAATACCTTAACAAGCTTACTTTCCATTGCCGCTCTCAAGGGGCTGTTGTCATCCAGCTCTATTTTTTTTGCAAGCTGTATCCATTCTTGGTCAAAGCTTTTAAATGCCCCCAGGATTTCTTCATTCCACTTTCCGCTCCCTAATTCATATTGCCCTAAATTTTTATAAAAAATGCCAACTGCCTTGACCATGTTTTCCAGCATAACAAGCTCTTGGGGAGGAGTGATGGTAAGAACATCCAGATATTTGCTTTTGTCTTCTTCAAAAGCAGAAATAGAAATTTCGGATCGGGAAAGAACAAGGCGGATGAGGAGATCCAGAAGTTTTTTAGAAATAAAGCTAACATCGGGGAGGGAAATGCCTAAAGCAGCCCATATCTCCATTTCTCCCATTTCTTTGCGCAGCCTTAGAATATCCACTAAACGATAAAAGGCATGGACGTTTTTATCTTCTGAGCTTTCTGTAAGCCATACATGAAAGCGATCTTTTAAGGAATGGAGAGTATCGTATCTCAGGGATTCCAGGGTTTGCTTTGCACCTTGACTCCAAGGTTTTTTGAACTTACTCAGGCTTTCATTCATTTTTTCTAGCCAAAGCCTTACATTTTGGCCTAAGTCTCTTTCGTGAGCCAAAAGCAAAGAGGCACTTTGCTGGAGACTTTGGATTTCTTCTTTCATTTCGGAAATCAAAGAGCCTGTGTCTTCCTGGATTCTCTCAAAATAGTCCTGGAAGTAGAATTGTTCTCCATAGATTTTTTTCTCGACCACCTCTTTGCTGAATTTTTGTAAGATTGCCTGGCAAGTTTCAGGAGAATCATAATGCTTTACTAACAAATCCCTCAAAATGCTGAGTTGAAAAGCCTGAAAGCAAAATTGGAACGGCTTTTCCAGATTATAGTTGGCCTGGAAAATCCACTGTGTATCGATCCAAAGCTTTCGGAAAATTTTGGCGATAAAGCGTAATCCTCTAGGCCATTGCCAGGGTTTTAGCCTGCCCAGTCTGGGAATGGAAATCCCTGAAAATTGTACTTGAGGGCCTTTTCCTTTAAACTGGAAGCCAGAAAAAATAGCAGGAAATCTTTTCATGGTGACTTCTAATCCGCGGGAGGAAGGCAGTCTCATCCAGGGAAGACGGGACAAAAAACAGCAAAGCGATTTCAGGACAGGCATATTCATATAGAACCTGGGGACTCTGTCGCATTTGCTTAAAAGAATTACTACAGGGATTCTCGTTCCTAAACCCCTAAGCCGATTGACAAAGGTCTGAATAGCATCTACTTCTTCGTATATCTGAGTAGATTTATAAAAATTTTCAGCAGATAAAAGGCAAACAAGAGCATGAGAATCATCTGCTCGGACAATCAGCTTTTGGTATTCCTGTTTGTCCTGTCTTTCTAGTTTAATATGCTCACCAGAAAAATCCTGTATGGTAAACTCACTGCGAGACGAAGGTTCAATAAAACTTAGCGTGGATGCCTCTCCCATAGTTAAAGGAATTCCGCCTGATTCTCTAATCTGGTCTTCAATTCTCTGGAAGAATCTTTGTGTAAAGGCATCCTTTCCACTCATGATGTTTTCAAAATAGCCTGCTGTTATGAGGCTTGTTTTTCCAACACCCGTATATCCAAGCAAAGCAATCACTTTGCTTTGTTGATCATTGTGTGGGAAATCAGGTATTTGCTGTTTCATTTTCCAATCCTTATTAGCAAGTTCCAGGAACAAAATAAAAAAAAGGTTCGCCGAATTTTTTACTTTATGGGAAAAACAAATACAAAAAATTTTAGCGAACCGAAAAGTCTATTTCTTAATAAAAATTAAAATGCCTATTGCCATAACGATAGCAAGCAAGCTATTTATTTCTGGAACTGCCTGTACTGCATTGAAAGAAAGATTATCGATAGATCCGCCACTTCCCGATCCAATGCCTAGAATTTCCACTCTGTGAATATTGGCAAAGCTATAGCTTACGCTAACACCACCATTGACAGAGCCTGAAGTTGTTGTATATTCCTGTGCATGGAGCAAAGTTCCTGTTGGATTATACAGAGAAATGCGGAAGGATTCAGTCGCGCTATCGCCATCTCCAATGCGAAAGCTAACAGCATTGGTAAAGGCATTGCTGCCATTGGCTAGAACAAAAGTCAAATTCAATTGCAATCCTACAGTTCCATAGCAAAGAGCATTTTTATAGCCACCAAAGTCGTAAACACCAAAATCAGGGATGGTAACATCCCCAATATAGCCAGAGTAATCTGTGGTATTGTTGCGCGAAAAAATAACGCCTGATGCCTGGTATTGGTTTGTGACCAGAGTGTTTCTTGCCAGGTTTTCAAAATCAATCAAAACCGCCTGCAAAGGGAAAATGGCGATAAAAAGGAATATTAGGATAAAAAGTTTCATAAAACTATCTCCTGATAAAAATAATGGAATTGATAACACTATATTACAATATAGATGCTGCTATGCATAATACAAAAGCAAGCAAAAATGAAATACCAACGATATAGTACATCAGTTTTTTTCGGATAGTGGAATTTTGTTGTTCTACTGGATCAAGTGTTTTGGGTGCTTCTTTGAAGACAATTTTGTTCAAAGTGTTTGTAAAATTGGCAACAAGAACAGGGTACTCGGCTGCCATTTTCTGGATAAATTCTTTTAAGATTGTCTGGACTTCGCTTATAGGTTTAGTTGCTTCTGGGGTTGGCTCGATTGTAGGGAAAAGTTTTCCGAGAAGCCCTTGGGATTTTTTATTTATGATTTGGCGTGCTTCGCCATCCGCAACAACAAGCTTCCGAACCTGATAAGAGGAAAAATCGCCATCGCTATCTTCAAAGCTCTTGATAAGATCTTCCCAGGTTGGGGCGATCATATCTTGCACTTTTCCCTGTTTTGTATCCCAACTGTGGATCTTTTTCATGATTTCTTCTTCGAGAAGTCCAAGCCCAGCAGCGTCTGCCTTGCCTGGCAGCAAATAATAAATTTCTCTGGGAGGAATCGAAACTGTATACCAGGAAGAAATGTTTTCTTCTTTTGCTTTGCGTACCACGATACAAGAATGGGCAATCAAATTAACAACCGCACCTAAGAGGGCATTGCTAATTGTCAAGTTGAGGTTTTGATTCATGGTTTGGATGCGATTTGCCATAGGCGATGGAGAAGGCGAATTAGCCAGGGATTGCATTTTTTGCAAATAGACATTTTCTTCCTTGAGAAACCCAACCAAACTTAAAGGCAAAGGGGGTAAATCGGCTGGCATCTCTATGGTTTCTTCCAGCGTAATCCTGCGGTAAGCTAAGGGAGAGCCAAAGATGTTGAAAATTTCCACATAACCCGATCCGTCTTGCTTGCTGAATAGCCATCGCCTGATTCCCATACATCCCAGGCCCAAGGCCACAAAAAAATTGGCAATGCTAAAAGCGAACGTCAAGATGAGAATGCCTGTTATCAGGCTAAAGGCACTAACTGTGCCTGCTTTATATGTATTGAAAGGCAATATTCCCATAGCAAGGATAAATATGCTGCCCATACAAAAGGAAATGATTCCCACTCCACATCCTACAAAAGAAGGCTGGCCTTTCAGTACGTAAGGGCAAGCATTTGTTTCACGCTTTGTACAAGACTGAAATTCTTTGAGCGAAACCAATCCACACTGTTCGCAATGAATGCTATTAGTCTCTTTCATAAACTCTCTCCCCATTTTTTTTGCATGAGACAAAGATATTTTTAATACGACTTACGCAGACATCATTGGTGTCAAGGAATCAGAATTAAATAACTTCCCCATTTCGGAAAAGAATTCACCGCAGAGGCACAGAGATCGCAGAGAAGAGAAGATTAAAATTATACTACGAAGA
>JABWCH010000343.1 GCA_013359215.1 Candidatus Brocadiia bacterium
TTTTGTGTTCCTTTTTTTAAAGTGAACACTTATTTTTCCTAATTTCTTCCTCAATTGCAAGCCATAAATGCGTTTTTTTTTCTTTTTGTGCGAAAATACTTTACATCATTTCAAAGCTAAACGTGTAAGAAGTCAGTCTGTGCTTCTAGCTATTTCATTCTCATGGCTTATTGATTTTTTTCTAAGGAAACAAAGCTGAGAATATCAGGCACAATAAAGAGAAACAGTTCTTTGCCTTTTTCTATCTCTGCTTCTTGGAAGCCAGAAACAATATGGCATTCGCCTTTTTTGAAGGGAATATTGATCTGAAATCGGAAGATGTTCAGTTCTGGGATGCTTAGAAAAGCTTTTTGTCCAGGAGAAACGCTAAAGGGGATTTTCCTTTCTCCCTTGATTTTGGATAAAGTAGTAAGGAAATGGATGGATCCTTCTTTTTCTGTTAGCATAAGAGCGCGGGCATCTATCCTGATTCCTTCATGTATGTCTTGTATTAAAATTTGTACTGGATTTTCCTCCTGGTACTTCAGGCTGTCTATGTAGGAAAGAATCTGGCAATTTTTTAAAGATACTTTTTGGGTATTTCCAACTACTACAGAATTGAAATTATATAAAATTTTTAAATCAGAAAATTCTTTATATTTTTTTAGAACTTCTGTAATGTTGGATTCGATTGTATACCAGCTTAAGCCTTCCGCTTCTTTCCATGGTATTTTCCATGCTTCCAAAATTTTTTTCAATGTATTCCTGTCGCAAGAAATCAGATAAATATCCATTCCGCATAAGAGCTTCTGTTTGGATTTAAGCTGTTCTAAGCGTTCTTTGACTTTCTGGTGGGCCTGGCTTATGGCATGGACAACCAAAAAATTTTTAAAGATCTGGGCGTTTCCTTTTGGCTGAAAACGGGCAAGCTCATCTTGGAAGTATTCGAGAATAAAAGGATTACGATCTTCTTTTAGAAAAATTTCTTGCTCTTTTAAATTCCACTTCACATCCTGAATTTTTTGCAAAAAATCCACATCGTAAGTCTGTGTATATTCTTCTTCTGATCTTTTTTCGCTTTTGCTTTCTTGTTTCAAGAAAGAGAGAACAGGCATTCTTTGGAAAGAGATCAGGGCAAACAGCGAATGAGATGGATTGTTTCGATTGCTATCTAAAATATCCATAAGCCCACCTAGCAGCAAATTTTTTTCTTCTTCTAAACCAATTTCTATTTCTCCTTGCTGTGTGAGTAAACAAGGTATGTGCATTGGGCCATTGTTTGTATAAATAAGATGTATAGGTCGTTGCATCTTTTTGACTAAAATTTGCAATGCTACTTTTTTTTCCTGGCTTATATCGCGCAGAGTAAAATGCAAACCTTCTTTGTATATTTTGCAGCTAATATCTCTTTCCTGGTATCCCTGGATTAAGGGAACGGAAAAAAAATGCTTCCATTCCTGCTTCTGCGCATTCAGTAAAAAAATTTCCTGGCTTGCCTGGATAGGCGGAAGGCTTGAAATATACTTTTCTTTGCTTTCTTTTGGCAAAAATGCATAATAAAGACCTCCCGTGTTTGGGACAAAGGAAATTCTGTCTTCTGGAATCATCTCCCTTTCTTTGGAAAAAAGTATTCCTTTGATATAAACGAGATGAGAGTTTTCCCCTAGTTTTTGCCAGGCATCCTCTAACTTTTTGTGATTAGAGATGCTTTGGTTCACAAAAAAGTTCTTGTTTTGGTATTTTATATAAGAGTTTTTTTTCCATTCTGAAGAATCCAGAGTTTCTCTTAAAAATTTCACCAAAACATTGCTCCACAAAGATTCTTCAGGTAAATCATCTTCTTTGATTTTCCATTGGGCAAGAAGAGAGATAGCATCATACCTTTTCTCTATAAAAGATACATCTTCTCCCTTTTCCTCTAAAAGCTCTGGCTTGATTGCTACTAAAAAATCTGCTCCAGTACTCTGGGGATCTCTCAGGTTGGCTTTTATGCTAAACTCGTTATTTTCTTTGGTATAGCCTTTTTCTTCTTTTATTTTTTTTTCTTGCTCCTGTATAAGATTCTCTACTCTTTCTAGTAATTCCAACGATTCGCTATTTTTAGGGTTAAACTCTAAGGATTTTTTTAGATTTTCCCGTGTACTCCAAAGTAGCCCTTGTTGGTATAAATTTTTTCCTATTTTATAAAGATGAGAAGAAAGAGCATCGCTTATTCTTTCCTCTACTTTTTGCGAATCTTTTTTTATTTCTTCTTGGTCTTTAGGATTTTCCTGGCTTTTAGCTTCAGGGGGAGACTTTACAAGAGATTGGATGCGTTCCTGGAGTTTTTTGATTTCTTCTTCCAGGCGAATCTTTTCATTGGATGCCTGCAATTGAGAAAGCTTTTCTTTTAATACTGCGATTTCTTTTCGTCTTAGTATTTCCCTGAGCCTAGAATTTACAATTCTTGTGATTTCTGTAAAATCGGAATGTTCTTTTATCATATTCTCATACAAGTCTTGGGCTTGTATGATATTGCCCATTTTTTCATAGCAAAGAGCAAGACGAAGATGAACTTTGGCTTTCATTTCTTTGGAAAAGTCTTGCTTGGATAAAACAGTATGATAAATTTCTATAGCTTTTGGTATATTTCCAAGGGTTTTTTCTTCATGCAAGGCAGACTGTATCATCAATTCAGTATTTCCGTCTTGCGCTTTTAAAAATAAAAGAAAAAATAAGGAGAGAAAAAGCATGCTTTTTAACATAAAAATACACTCATTCTGCTGTGGCAAGGACTATTAAATATTTGTTGCCATGGGTGGGGACAATAGAAAGATGCAAAATATCATCAGGATGGACAAACTCAACCAATTCTTGCAATTTTTTAGCAAGTTTATTTTTGGTAGTTTCATATACATTGGTTGCTACTCTTGTTGGCAGAACCTCTTCAAAAGGATTAGTTGGCTCTTGCATTGTTGCAATCAATGTATTTAGGTTTGCGATTCTTATGGCAAAGCGATCCTCTATTTCCTGCACATTAAAGGAAGAGGCATCGTCATCTTTACATCGAATTAACTCCTCGACTAAAGATTCCATCAGGCTTTCTTTCATTTTGAATAAAACTTCCAATGCAATTTGCATATCATTTGGCTGCATGATAACTCCTTATACATCAATATTTATCTAGGTATAGCTGTTTACTCATTCAGCGACTCTATTTTAAATTAGCAAACAGACCGACCTTATGTTATATTAAGTGAGAAGATTTTTCCAGAAAATTTTGGGAATATCGCAATTTATGCAATAGCCAAACGAATTTGCTGGACAACTATTTTTTTTCCAAGCACCTTAGATATAATTATCATAACATTGTTTAACCTGCGTAGAGCCTATCCGAAAAATCCTTTTGGCTGTAAATTTCGATGCATCTTGGATAGCTTCGTCGAAAGTGACAAAATTGTCCTAAGATTAGCTAGGGCTAAACTTGCGGCAATTTTGTCACTTTCTCCTCGCTCTCCGAGCATCTCAAAATTTTCGCCTAAAATTATTTTTCGGATAGTCTCTTAATCTTTAGGTAGAAAACTTATGAATTCTATAGACAAAATCGTAGATCTCCTACAAAAAGAAATTTCTTTTGTTCTTGTTAAAATATACGAAACACACAAAGCTGCTCTTGATGCGTGTTCCCCCATTATCGTAACCCAAGAAGAATCCTTTGGCGATTATGGCATCTATACACAAGAATTGATAGCAGAAGCAAGAAAATCCCTGAAGAAAGGGAAAAGCTACTCTTTCCGAAATTTCATGGAATCTTTTGATGTTTGCTTTGAGTATTTTTGTCAGCAGAAAACATTGGTGATTGTTGGTGCAGGCCATATTGCTGTACCACTTTGCCATACTGCAAATCTTCTTGGCTTTAAAACGGTTGTCATTGATGACAGAAAAGACTGTGTTACATCAGAAAGATTTCCAAAAGCACAAGAGCTTCTTGTATCCCCGTATACAGAAGGTTTGCAAAATTATCCTATAGACCATAACACATACATTGTCTTAGTCACCCCTGGACACGTTTACGACAGAGACTGTCTTAAAATTTTGCTTCAAAAAGGCCAGGCAGCTTATATTGGAATGATTTGCAGCACCAGGAGAAAAGAAGCAACATGGAAGCTCATGCGAGCAGAAGGCTATTCTCAAGAGTTGCTTGACCAGATCTATGCACCCATAGGTCTTCCTATTGGCGGCGAAACTCCAGAAGAAATAGCGATAAGCATTATATCAGAAATTATCGCTTTACGCAATAAGGGTAAAGATTGGGTATGGAGCATCAAAAAAAATCCCTTTTATTCTGCCAAAACAACCTCTGAAAAATTATAGGAAAAGAAACATGAATGATTTAAACATATATTATACAATCCAAAAATATCGCCAAAAAGGCGAACCTGTCGTTTTAGCAACCGTGGTAGAATCTTTGGGCGCAACCCCCAGAAAAGAAGGAGCCAAAATGCTTCTTTTGCCTGATGGAGAATTTTTAGGCACTGTAGGTGGAGGATGCGTAGAAGGCATTGTAAAAAAAACAGCGCAAAGGATACTATCAGGCAAAGAATCTCCTTCCACCGTGAAAGTGGATTTGATAGGAGAGCCTGGATATAGAGAAATGGATGTTTGCGGAGGTATTATGAAAATTATGCTGGAAAAATTCTAAGCAAGGTGCGACTTAGGAATAGTGGTTCAATAAATCTTTAAATTTATATAATAGGAGTTACGCTGGCATGCTATTTTCAGATAAGGAACAGAACATGAAGATCTTGTTTTTTTGTATGCTTATGCTATGCCTTATTTTTTGTAAAGCACAGGAAGAAAAGCAAGCGATTGCTTTACAGAAAATGATTTCTTATGTAGAAGAAATGCAGAAAAATAATGCAAGAGAAAACACCCTGGCTTCAAGACAAAGCAAGCACGCGCCCTCTGTCCATGTCAATATATTGAAGGCTTCGATGCTAGGAGATGGAGAAAATTTCTGGGACAACCAGGAAGCCATAGAGCTAGTTTTTGCAGCGAATCTAGCCATTGACCTTATCAGCACAAGAGACGATTTTGGATATTTGATACAGTCCATTGCTTTCTGGTATGAGCGTAACAGATATACAAGGCATTTCTTTTTAAAAGCAGACGAAATACACCAGGATGTCCGGCGTCTGGCACGCTCTGCTCCTTTCAATTCAGGAGGCACAGAGGGCATGCACTTTGACGATCTTTTCAGCTATAGAGAGATATGCCAGAGATGGGAAGAGTTTGAAGCCTGGGTTTTGAGAGAGGTGAACGTGGCACAGTCAAGCCGTGAGCATTGGGACAGACAGGGCAGGAGGGATTTTTTGATTTTGATGGGAATGGTTTCTCATTCTGTGCAGGATTTCTATGCTCACTCGAACCTGGTGAGATTGATTTTGGATCATAACAGAAGGTCTTCTGTCGCTATCCAGCCTTGCTGGGAAGATATTGTAGCCTTAGAAAAGCACACAGAAGCCTCCAAGAGCCTGAACTATGGCTTATGGCAATGGTGCATTCAATCGAACGAAACCGTGACCAGCGAAAGCGAATATAGCAGCGAAAAATGGCTTGGCCTGCAAACAGGCAGTTGGGGCAAAAAAGACAAGCTCTATGACAAGAGGCATTCTCAATGGAAAAAGCCCTGGAAGCACAGAGACGAAGACCATTCCCTTGCTCTTGCCCTAAGCGGGAGGACAACCATCCATTG
>JABWCH010000344.1 GCA_013359215.1 Candidatus Brocadiia bacterium
CGTGATTAATACTAGCATCTCTTGAAATGTGTTCAACAGCATTTTGACCAAAACATTATTTTTTTCTTCTCTGCGTTCTTGGCGTTCTCTGGCCTCTGCAGTAAAAAAATTCTTGAATGATGACACGCCCTAGTATTTATAAAAGCAATGCTCTTTTAGAGTTTTTTTGATTGCTTTTTTGATTGCCTTGGAATGCCTCTCGCCTTGTGCAGAAATAACAATTTCTTCTAATTGCATTAATTCGTGTGCATTTGCAAAGAGTGCTTCACACAGAATATTAACAAATGTCTGTATGGATAGAGAATTGAATTCTGTTCCTAGTGCGTTCATACCGAGCGTTTTTATTTTTAAATGGCTTGCTTTTTTTAAGCAATTCTGTATCATGGAACGTACAATTTTGGCATTGGTAATTCTTTTCCCTTCAAAATGATATATAATGGCTTCCCATAAATATTTCGCTTTGCACCAGGAAGGTTTAGACACCAGGATTTCTCCCTGCCTGCTTGGTTTGAAGTTTTTAAGAAGATGGTTTGTTTCTTCTATTGAGGATCTGTAGTCTGATTCTTCCATCATTTCTTCAGCAGGCCCAATGACGCGGTTAATATCCTGCCCCATGATGGCAACATCGCTTTGTATTTCATATACAGGTGTTTGAACAACGCTAAAAACTATATTTTGTTTGGTAATTCCCGCACCCATCTTTTCGGTATAGTATTCTAAAAAATGGCTTAGCATAATATGGGCTGGATATTGGAAATCCCCCATTTGAAAGTATGCCATGCTTTGCAATCTGTCAAAAAAATCGCCTTCACTGAAGCGAAATTCTGGGAATTCTTCACAATTTTGGAGTAGATCTTCAAGCCATTTTTCATTTTTGCTATTTTTCATAAAAACCTCGCATTTTCCTATCTCGGACAAGCCGAAACCAAAAAGGTATGAATCACGAATGAGATGAATATACAAATTACGCGAATGAAATTTTTATAAAAGCTATTCGTGCCATTCGACCATTCGTCTTATTCGTGATAAAAATCTTTGCTTTTTCGGCAAACATCTAACTTCTTAGTTTCTATATAGCCCAATTTCATTTGTTTCTAGGAATGCTAGAATTCTTTTGACAGTTTATTTAAAAGCGTCTTCCAGCCTTCTGTAAAGAATAATTCCTTCGTGGCGTTCATATCCTTTTAAGAAGCCCATTTTGAATACATTCCGTTCAGTAGTTCCTAGTCTTTTAATGTAAGAGCGCATAAAATCCATCACTTTTGCCTGGGAAATCTTATGCAATTTAAGATTTTCTCCATAATAAGCACCTAAATCATGGATAGTCTGACTCCAAATATTTTTGATTACAGCAACACCATCTTTGCCATAGCCAGCACTAAAGCCTTGCTGGAATTCATAAATCGAGGAAACTGGCTTATAAAAAATTTCTTCCATAGCTTGCAGTATCTGCTCTCTCTTTACTCTTCCCTGCGCCAGGGCTATTCCCCAGCTAAAGCCATCGTTGTAAAGAGAAGGTTGTTTTTTTATGGTAACAATAGCATTAGCGCGTATATCTTTGTTGCTGTCAAGATAGGCCCATACTTGATAAATCCCTGGTGCATTGCCAGCCAGATAGTTTCCATTCGCATCTATGCTTCCTCCTGTGGCATTCCACTGCACGTTCGCATCTACGCTATCATCATTCATATCGTAAGCTTTTACAGAAAAGGAGCAAATTTGCCCTGAGTTCAAAAAAGCTTCCTGGGGGGCAATGACAATGCGAGACACTTTGTTCTGTGCCTTTGCACCTTCGACTACCATTTCCAGAATGGACACAGCCTCTCTATGGGAAATGGTGATTGTGTAGCGGCCAGGAGTGATAGGCGCGATCCAGATATTTCCATATTCGCCTACCATGACACCACCAGAGCATATATAGCGAAATTCCCAAGGCCAGCACCATACCTGTCTGCCTTGATAAGAAAGAGATGGCTTAAGCAAGATGTTTGCCCCTTGGTTAACTCTCATGTTTCCTGGATGCACAAAAAGCTCATATCCTTTGCTTTTTTCTAATTGCTTAGAAGGTTTTATCTGCACCCTTGCTCTTACAATGATCTGGCTTAAGGTATCTATTGCTGTTATATCATAAGTTCCAGGGATCTGGCCTGCTGTATAGAGTCCATTTTCATCTATAGTTCCGCCGCTGGCAAACCATTTTAAATTCAAATCGGCTTCCATCTCCCCTCGGACAATACCACGGACATTAAACTTCTGTTTGTCGCCAGGATAGATCTCTGCTTTTTCAGGGCTGATTTCCAGAGACTGCGCACGCATACTTTGTATTGTTAAAGATGCGACTCCTTCCATTCCGCTAGAATGCAGAGCGCGGACAATGAATTGATCCCCTTCTTTTTCTGCTACGGTTAAAATTCCATTTTCATCAATCTCGCCCCCTGTGCTAAACCATTTGACTTCAACATTGCTTTCCTGCCCATTTTCCAGATATCCTTTTGCCTGGAACTGGAACTTTTGTCCAGAGGATAAAACCACACTGTTGGGAAAAACAACAATTTTTTGAAGCATTGTGTGGACTTTTACGCTTGCTTTTGCTGTAAGCCCCTGAGGCGATTTTGCTTCTATTTCATAAATGCCCGTTTGATCCAATGCAGTATAAACACCGTCCTGGGAAATTTTTCCTCCTGTAGCCTGCCATTGCACTTTAACAGGGATCAGATTGCCTTCTATATCAAAGCCTTGAGCGAAGAAGGTCTGTTCTTCTCCTGGTTTTATTGTTGCCTCTTTAGGAGAGATTGACAACTTTACAATTTCCTGCGCTTTGACTTCTACCTGTATTTTGGCAAAAGCCTGGGCATGGCGAATTTCAATAGTATATTTTCCTGGTTCTAAAGGTGCTTTGTATATACCATTTTCCACCAGCCCCCCAGAAGGCACGATAGTGTATTCCCAATCCCATGTCCATATATGCTTGTCTCCTTGCAAGAGCTTAATGTCCAGTTTCTGCTTTGATCCTGGCATCATGACTAAAGGAGAAGGGTTTACCTGTAAAATATATCTTTCTTTTGGTGCTGCTATGACTACAGTAATCTCTTGCGATTTCCCAGAAGAAATTTCTGTTACCTTAATTTTGTATGTTCCAGGAATTTCCCCTGCTTTAAAAATGCCTTCTTTATTTAGCATTCCTCCTTGGGCTTCCCATTGGAAAGTGCCTTGAGCCACATTTCCCTTTTCATCCAGAGCTACGGCTTTTGGGATGAATGTTTCCTCATACTCTAAGCGCACAGAAACAGGCTCTACCAAAATTCTTTCTATTTTGGGCAATGCAGCGACTGCTTTTACTGTAACAACAGCCACAGCAGTACCTTTTGGATGCTGGATTTTGATCTGATATGTCCCTGGCTCTAAGGGCGCAGTATAAACCATATCGCTAAATGTGCCTTGAGACGGAAGGAAAGTAAACTCCCAGGGCCATGCCCACTGTTCTTTGCCTTCTCTGTACAGGCTGATTTCATAGCGAATTTTAGTCCCTGGATCTACTGTGCTGCTTTCAGGGCGAACTTTGATCTGGTATTCTATTTGGGGAATAATCGTGACATTCGCCTTTGCGGAAAGCCCTTGATTTTTTTCTTTTGCAGAGATGGAAAATAGACCTGTTTCTTTTCCTGCTGTAAATTTTCCCTGAGAATCTATCGTTCCTCCTGATGCTTCCCAATCTGCTTTTACTTCCAGGCGATTCCCCGACACATCCTCCCCTCTTAGCTCAAAGATAAGACTTTCTGTGCTTTTTATCTTGGCAGAATCTGGAACAATATAGAGCTTTGAGATCGCAGGCGGCAAAGCCTCTATTTGGACACTGATGCTCTGGCTGACTTCCTGCGTACGAGCTATGATTTTTCCTTCCAGAGGAATATTTCCTGCTGTAAAAATGCCTTTTTCATCTATTTTTCCGCCAGATGCACTCCAGTCTACTTTGGCAATTATAGGATTATCGCGCTGGTCTAAAACCTGCGCCTGAAACTGTATGCTTTGTTGCACTTTGACCTTGGCTTCTAATGGCGTGATTACAATTTTTTTAGCAATAGGCTCTTCTGGAATAACCTGAATATAGGCATAAGCTAAAACCTTGCCTGACCTGGCCCATATCTGGTATTTTCCTTCTTTTTCTGCCCGAAATTTTCCATTTTCTATCTTTGCCTCCAAACAGCCCCATTCTATTTTTTCTGCCAGGAGTTTATTGTTCTGATCCCACACTTGAGCATTGAGCTGTATGCTCTGTCCTACATAAATTTCCGAAGATTCAGGCAAAATGCTTATTTTTGCTACAACAGAAGGAGCAGCTATAACCTCGATTTCTGTACGAGCTGAAAGTTTGCCTGATTTCGCCCATATCTGGTATTTTCCCTCTTTTTCTGCCAGAAATTTCCCATCGGCCTGGATACTGCCGCCTGATGATTCCCATTGGATAGGAATCCCCATGTCTTTCTCAAACTGGTCTTTGCCTTTTGCCTGGAAAACAATGCTTTGTCCCACGGGAATTCTAGGTGCGTGGTCTGCAATTGTCAAGGTTGTCAGAGCCAAAGGAATGGCTAAAACATCGATTTCTATGCTGGCTTCTAAAGCAGCATGGCGAGCAGAAATTTTTACTTTTCCAGGAGTGTTCTGCGCAGTAAACTTCCCTTGCTGGTCTATAATTCCTGAAGATGCTGTCCACGCTATAGGGACATTCTTATTTTGGCCTTTCTGGTCTATAGCATAGGCTTTAAAAAAAATGCTTTCTTTTGTGAATATTTTAGGAGAAGCAGGTTCTATCTCCAGCTTTATTAAAATATCCTGGGGTATTTCCTTACCTTGTATCTTGACTATAGCTGTTGCTTTAATGCCTCCAGGCCCCCACGCAACAACATTGAATTCTCCTGGCTGGTTGCCTGCCTTAAAGTTTCCTTTGGATTCGATTTTTCCGCCTTTAGCACCCCAGGCAGGAGAAAATTCCAAAAGCTTTCCAGACTTTCCATACACCTTGGCCTGAAAGCGTATCTCTTCGCCTGGAGAAATGGTAGCCTTTTCTGGCGAAATGCTTATGCTGGCAATAGCTTCCTGGGCTTCCACAGTAATCATGGCAATCTGGAAAAGCTCTTTATACTTTACAAAAACCAAATATGTTCCTGGGGTTTTAGGAGCAGTATAGACATTCCCCGAAAAGCTCCCTTCTGAAGACGAGTATTGGAAATCCCATGGCAAAGCACTTGGATCTACATTTCCATTCCGTACAAGACCAACCATGAAAGGGACTTTTGCCTCTGGCTGTACCACGAGATCCGATGGCTGAATGGATATATACTCTTCTGCGCAGATTTCCCTGTAAAATCCACAAAAAAGAGCAAAAAACAAGAAAAAAGAAAAAAGTTTTTTTTGCTTATAAAAAATCATGTTTTTTTCCAATAAAAAATGCCTTATTTAAAAAAAGGCCGCACGTACTTTTGCTATAGTTTATTATAATTTATTTTTCCCTTAAGTCAAAGGAAGGCTATTTTTTTTCAGCTCCGCATTGAGAGCCTATCCGAAAAATCCTTTTGGCTACAAATTTCGATGCATCTCGGATAGCTTCGTCGAAAGTGACAAAATTGTCCTCAGAGTAGC
>JABWCH010000345.1 GCA_013359215.1 Candidatus Brocadiia bacterium
TACGTATTTTCGCCTATTGCAAAAGTTTGTTTTTTTTAATTCATTTTCTTTATTGCAATTGAAATATGCTATTTTATTTTTTCGCCTTGCTTAGATTTGGAAAACAGGCAAAGGGGAAAAGTCTGCTGGGATGCCAGGGAACTTGGCTGCTGTAAAGTCCGATATGGCTTTTTTGGTTTTTTCTGAGAGCAGTTCTGCCATTCCCTCCAGGCAAGATCCACATAGCAAAAAATCATAATACATTTCTGTACCGTGGTTTAAAGACATAATGGAATATTCATATAGACTTTTTTTCTCTTTTTTGCACAAACGGCATTCCTCATCAATAGCATCAGGCTTCATATTTTCTAAAAAGTATTTTTCTATGGCTTTTAAAGATTCTTTAGAATATTCCTTAAGAAGGTTTTGTCCGCATTCTTCGCAAAGGGCGTATTCGAATATAGCTTCTTTGCCTTTGTAAACCTTTTGGATTTCATACATCTGGGGAGGAGAAAACAGGTCTTTCTCGCACCCTGTGCAGGCACAAAAGGCTTCTTTAGAATAGCATGAATAGTATTCCTGTGGGATAGGGACAGCCTCCCAACCGCAAATTTCTTTATAGAATATTTCTAATTCTTTCCATGAAGGACGAGTGGACTCTTTTTCTTCTTCTGAAGCACCAAACTGGTTTAACCATTTTTCTATTTCATCCCAGGGATCATGCTTCATAAAACCTCCATATTGATAGATACTAAGAAGTTAGGTGTTTGCCGAAAAAGTAAAGATTTTTATCACGAACAAGACAAATGGTCGAATGGCACGAATAGTTTTTATAAAAATTTCATTCGCTTAACTTGTATATTCGTCTCATTCGTGATTCATACCTTTTTGGTTTCGGCTTGTCTGAGATAAGATGTGCAGAATAGATTATGCCATCACGACTTCTTTGATGTCGGGGATCTGCTCTTTGACGGCTCTCTCGATGTAGTATTTCAAGGTCATCTGGGCACTGGGGCATCCGCAGCAAGCCCCCAGGAAATGAACCTTGACAACTTTATCTTCTGTTATTTCCACAAGCTGAATATCGCCGCCATCCATCTGCAAATTGATGCGCAAGGTATCCAGCACTTCTTCGACTTTGCTACTCAAATCATCTGTCTTGGGAGTTTCTTTCTTTTCTTCTGTGCATGAGCAACAGCATGTTTTTTTTTCTTCAGGTTTGTTCATGAGATCTCCTTTTTATTTTTTTTCTCCAATGGGTAAAGCTTGTCTTTTCCCAGTTCGTTCCAGTAATAGATGTCTTCATCTCCGTTTTGCCATGTCAGCTCTGCAATCACGCCATCCCCTCTGTCCCAGTAATATCCTATGATTCCAAGCTTGGGATCTTTAACATGGCATCCTACGCAGGAAATTTCCTGCAAGCATTCCAAATTTTGTTTTTTCATGAACTCTCTTTGGAAAATGCTCTTTTTTCTTTCGGACAGATTCTTGATGAGCGGAATTTTTTCGTCCAGTTCTTTTAATACCTGGCTGGATTCTATGATGTCTGATACAATACTCTTTACTAAAGGCAATGTTTGCTTGGCTTGATCTAAGGTGAAAACTTTTGGTTCTTTTAATTTCATGGCAACTTCCTTAGACAAAGAGTTTTAGTATTTTCCAGCGTCTCCTGGTGTGCTTTTGGCATTTTCATCTTCTGTGACGATCTTTACGCTGGCAGAAGCACCGATTCTCGTTGCGCCTGCTTTGACCATGAGTTCTGCTGCTTTGCGATCTCGTATTCCACCAGATGCCTTTACACCCATATTGGGGCCAACGACTTGCCTCATCAGTGCTATATCCCCAGGAGTTGCACCTCCTGGCACAAAACCAGTCGAAGTTTTGACAAAATGTGCTCCTGCTTTTTTAGCCAGTTCGCAGGCCATGATTTTTTCTTCGTCTGTAAGGAGTGCTGTTTCCAGGATGACCTTCACAATGGTTCGGGGGGAAACGTTCTTTACAACAGAAGCAATGTCGTTTTGGACATATTCATAGCCCTTTGATTTAAGAGCACCTATAGGCAAAACCATATCGATTTCTTCTGCTCCATCTGCTTCTGCCAACTGGGCTTCATACACTTTTGCGCCTGTAATGGACGCACCTAAAGGAAACCCAACAACTGTGCAAACTTTTACCCTGGAGCTTTTAAGAAGGCTATAGGCATATTTCACATAGCAAGAATTGATGCAAACGCTGGCAAACCCATATTGGAGAGCTTCTTTGCAAAGAGCTTCTACCTGATCTGGAAGAGCGTCTGGCTTTAGCAAAGTGTGGTCAATCAAAGGAGCTAGATTTCCAGGCATATTCTTGATGCCAGGTCTTGCTCCGATTCTGGATGCTCCTAATTGTAAGAGCATATCAGCATGTTCTGAGTGTAAATGCTCATTGCCGCCATCGGACGAATACATGGGATGGTATGTTTTTTCTAAGATCGCCACGACATCATCCGTAATTTGTCTGACGAGTTTTTCGAGTTCTAAAGTCGCTATCACGTTTTCTGCTCCCTATTCTTTTGACAATGTTGGTTCAAAAATCTATCGCAAATCGACAGATAATCGATAAAACAATCCTCACATTGTCAATCTATTTCTAATTTTGCATGATTTCCAGGTTGTCCACAACAGCAACCACAACAGACTGAAGGGGGATTTCGTTGTCCTGGAAGATGATTCTAGCTGATCCGCCTTCTTTCATCACCAAAACCAAATCCCCAACCCCTGCATCCACTACATCCATAGCTACAAAAGATGTTCCAATGGCTTTGCCTGCAACATCAACAGGTTGGGCCACAAGCAGACGATTGTTCTGTAAATGGCTATTCTTCTGGGTGGCTACAACAGTTCCTTCAATTTTGGCAAGGATCACTTTGCATTCCTTAAATCAATGGTATCTACAATCCCTATAATGGATGCATCAATAGGAACCATTTTGCGATGATATGGTATAACAGCTTCATAAGCCGTTATATACAATACGGTTTCTCCTGGGCCCGCGCCTATGGTATCTACCACGGCAATAGGCTCTCCCGTTTTTTTGCCATCCGCAGCGATTGGCTGCATGAGTTGAATTTTAGCATCTTCCAGTCCTGGATATTTGCTAGTACCCCAGATAGTTCCAATAACTTTTCCTAATTGAGGCATTTCGTATTCCTTAAGACAATTCCAACCGCATGATTTTATCCACTCTCTGTTTGTGTCTTCCCCCTTCAAAGGGAGTTTCCAGCCAGACTTTTACCATCTCGATTGCCAGAGCAGGGCCTAAAGTTCTGCCTCCCAATGTTAGTACATTAGCATCGTTGTGTTGCCTGGAATTCTTTATACCAAAGAGATCATAGCAGTTGGCAGCACGCACCCCTTTGATTTTGTTGGCAACCATGCAACTGCCAATCCCTGCTCCATCGATCATGATTCCTCTTTTGCATTTACCGCAAGCTACTGTTGTGGCAACGGTATAAGCGAAATCTGGATAATCCACAGCCTCTGTGTTGTGAGTGCCAATGTCCATGACAGGGTATCCCCACTTGGTAAGCTCTTTTTTGATTTCTTCCTTTAGGGCAAAGCCTCCATGATCCGAACCAATGACGACTGTCTGAGGATTATAGTCTTGTTCAAACGAGACAGGCTTAGGCATGCTTATTTCCAGCCGAATCCCTAATTCATCAGCAGCATCGCGTGCTGAAGGAGTGACAACAGCATTGGGTGTGATTAAAATAACCGAATAGTCTTTATGCTCATAGACTATTTTTTCATTGAGAAAATCCAATGCTTTATTTGTACTTTTTTCTTCGCTTTTTAAAGCTTGTAAAAGTTTTTCTCTTACCAGGTTTTCTACTTTATTGCGATCTATCATAACTTTTTATCCTGCTTATGTTTCTGAAACTTTTTTTATCTGTTCTTCGATGATTTTTTTTCTTTGCTCAAATTCTTTTTCTAAAGCCTCTATGGACTTGAAATCCATATTTTCTACAATAGCAATGATAACAGCATCTACGGGCTTATTGTTTGTCTGCATGGTTTGCCTGGCCGAGCTTCCTTGTGTCACAAGAACCAGCTCTCCCATCCCCGCAGATACAGCATCCACAGCAACAACAAAGTTAGAAAGAGGTTTCAATTCTAAACTAACAGCCTGCACGATGAGCATACGAAAGCCTTCTAGCCGTTCGTCTTTACGAGTTGCCCATACCGTGCCTATCACTCTCCCTAGCAACATATTGTATTTCCTTATCAAAAAAAGTTATTTTGTACTGGATATATAAAGGGATTATATCTAAAATACAATATCATTGTCAAACTTTCTTAGGCACTTGGAAAAAAATAATTATCCAACTTGCCTGTTCTTTTTATTTCTGACTTTGTCCTTTCTCATTTACAGAGGAATGTGACATTGCCAAATTATAAAAATTTATAAAATATGTCCCTTTCAGATGAGACGTTATGAAAACAAACCAAGAAATTCTATTGACGCATCTGGTACGAGGTTCGGGTTGAGCTTGCAAAATAGGGCCGAAGGATTTATCTGAGGCTCTAAAAGGATTAAGTTTAATCCATCATCCTAACTTACTCGTGGGGATGGAAACATCGGATGATGCAGCAATATATAAAATACAAGATGACCTTGCTCTTGTCCTGACTGTGGATTTTATCACTCCTGTGGTTGATGATGCCTATACTTTTGGGCAGATCGCGGCTGCCAATGCCTTAAGCGATGTTTATGCCAAGGGTGGCAAAGCGATTGCAGCTTTGAATATCGTTTGCTTTCCAGGCGAAGATTTGCCATGGGATATTCTAAGGCAAACCATGGAAGGCGGGCTTTCTAAGCTCAAAGAAGCCCAAGTACCTCTTGCAGGAGGCCACAGTGTTGACGACAAGGAATTCAAATTCGGTTTTTCCATCACAGGGTTGATCCATCCTAAAAAGGTTCTCCGCAACCAGGGCGCAAAGCCTGGCGATCTTTTGATTTTGACAAAGCCTTTAGGCGTAGGAATCCTCAATACCGCTATCAAAGGTGGCCTGGCTAGTGAAAAAGCCAAAGAGGAAGCCATTCTTTCTATGACAACATTGAACCAAAAAGCCAGCGAAATTATGTTAAAGTATGCCATAAACGCATCTACAGACATAACAGGCTTTGGTTTTATCGGCCACGCAGCCGAGATGATCCAGGGGACAGCCACAGGAATGCATCTCTTCCCATCAGAAATCCCTTATTTCGAAGATGCCAGGGAATATGCCGAAATGGGTCTTTTGCCAGCAGGGTTGTATCGCAACAGAGACTTTCGCAAAGATATGGTAGACTTCGCACCCTCTGTCCCTCTCTGGCTCAACGACATTCTGCATGATCCACAGACATCGGGTGGCCTTTTGCTCTCTGTTGAAAGAAAAGACGCACATTGCTTGCTCCAAGATTTCCACGATCAGGGAGTTTCCAGTGCCAGAATCATCGGAGAAATAACCAACAATCCAGGAATTAAAATAGTTTAGGAATCAGAATTAGGTATTAGGAGTTACGCAAAGAGATTTTTATTTGGGGGAAAATTTTTGTAAAAATTTTCCCCCAAACCCCCTTTAAAAACTTTTATATTTTTATTTTCCAA
>JABWCH010000346.1 GCA_013359215.1 Candidatus Brocadiia bacterium
TAGGCCCATTGTTCTCTGTGCGACATTTTTCTTCAAACTCAGCAGGTGTTAAATAACCTAAAGCAGAATGAATACGCTTTTTCATGTAAACATCTTCAAAAAAACGACGGATGTTGTGATAAGCATCAGAAAAATCTAAATAAACAGATAAATCTATTTCCTCTTCTTTGATAGTGCGATTTACTCGTTCGCAATATCCATTTGCCATGCTTGACCTACATCAGCCATGCTGATTTGAATATCGCTCTGCTCTAACAAATCTGTGTATACTGTCGCAGCATATTGGATACCTTGATCAGAGTGATGTATTTTTGGCTTATTATTGTTTAATGCCTGTTTCAGCGCATCCAGGCTTATTTTTTTTTCATTGTCGTGACTCCTTTCTGGACTTTTATTATAATACACACTTTCTATTGTGTCCAGTTTTTGGGGTTCACTACAAACTATATCTTTTTTTCAAACTTATTTTATGTGCATCAGAGAAGCATCATGCTCTATACGTTATATTTTTTGGGATACTCCTCTTAGGACATAAACTTTTGAACAAACGCCTACCTATTGCAAGAGTGGAGCCAAATGTTGACAGTGGAAACGCCCTACAAAAAAGTAAGTGAAGAACTGGAGAAAATTTTCTCACTGAAAATACCGGTGGGGAGTCTGGAGAAAATCAATCGAGACATGAGCGATTCAGCGGCCCCATATAGGCAGGAAAAACCTATACCCCCAAAAGAAGAGGAAGGAAAGTTTTTGGTAAGAGGAGGAGATGGAAAAGGCGTGCCGGTTCGTCATAGCCAAGATCAAGCGAGAATTTATGAGCATCAACATAAAACAGGGCCAAAACCAGATCGAAAGCGCATGTCAATAGTTGGAGCAACCTACAGTGTAGATGAATATATAAGAACGCCTGAGCAAATCGTAGATTCGTTATTTCGCGAACCTGGCGTGCAGAGAGAAAGTGACCATGATCGTCCTCATCCGCAACATAAACAAGTATTTGCTCAATTGACGCAGCAACATGGCGAAATCGAGGTAAAAGCAACGGGCGTAGTCTTTGAATGGATGAACAGCCAGATAGCTCAACGCGATCCTGACAACTCCAAAAAGCATATAGTTTTGATGGATGGACAGCCTTCTTTGTGGGAAGCTGCAAAAAAATATTTCTCCGATGATTATATAGAAATACTTGATCTTCTCCATGCTACTCCACGACTCTGGGAAGTCGCAAATATGATGTATCATAATGACAACGAAAAGCTAGAATTCATCCGCCAACGGGTATTACGAATACTACGAGGACAAGTAAACATTGTTATCCGTGAATTCAGGAACATAGCGACGTGGGAACAATTCTCGGCGGCCAAGCGGAAAGACTTGACAACAATCTGTGGATATTTGGAAAAAAATAAGCACCGCATGCAATATGACCAATACTTGGCCGCTGGTTATCCTATTGCTAGTGGTGTTATAGAAGGTGACTGTCGCCATTTTGTCAAAGATCGCATGGAACGCGCTGGTATGCGTTGGACCATTGATGGTGCTCAATCTATGCTTAATCTCAGGAGTACCTATCTTAACGGCGATTGGGAAAATTTTCTTCAATACCGAATACACAGGGAAGAATCCAGACTATACCCTTATGCTCAGATTGTTGAACATGTTGTTTGTCCTATATCGGCATAAACAAAAGAGCGCAACACTGGTTACGCCCATTTCGAAATACGACAATACCAGAAATTACCCCATTCTCGTTTTGCTGAAGCTTTAGAATGGATCAAAAATTGGAACAAGTAGCGACAAATTGGGTCGTACTCTCTTGTGTTTTTGCAGCCTGAGCCTAATCTGGGGCAAAAGAAACCCAATAAATCCCAAAACTCATCTGTTGAATAAAACCCTGAGATTTTGCTATTGAGTTTTGCGATTATGGATGGCAAAAAGTGAGAAAAATCTTTAGAGACTGTTTGCTTATCCTAAAAACGTTGGTTTTGATACTCAAGCAGCTTCATCAGTTGAAAGGACTTCAAATTTTTCTGGTATAGCAATTGTTACTTCAGATTTGAAAACGATTATCACATAATTACTTGTAGCTTATTATACGTGGTAGTTGATTCTGCCCTTAATTTACATGCTACCAATGTGATATCATCGAATTGTTGCTCACCTTCGCAGTGTTCTGCCAGTTTTTTCATAATATGATCTATTAAATTTTCCATATTTTCTATTTTTATGATTTCTTGTAGACTTTTTTTTAAACCTTCTGTTTCAAATTCTATTCCTTCAGTATCTTTTGCTTCTGTAATTCCATCTGTATAGAGAAAAATAAAGTCATTTTCATTCCAATCATATTCTTTTTCCTGTATGGGATATCTAGGTATTTTTTTGTTTATTCCTAATGGTGGTGCTGATGGTACTTCAATCTCTGTAAAATTCCATCTATTATTTTGAAGGGTACATACAAGAGGAGAATGATGCCCTGCATTGATAAATTTTAATTTACCAGTCTCAGACTCCCATTGTAAAATAAGCATTGTCGTAAACATATTAGGAAATGTATCCATAAGATACATGTCTAAATTTTGTGCCATAATGTTTAAATTGATGGCATTGGAATATAAAATCCCCGATATATAAGCCCTTATGGCAGAAACAACCAGTGCTGCATTTGCACCTTTTCCCTGAACATCACCTACAAAAATATAGAGATAAGGCTTAATCCAGCGAATCTCATAGAAATCGCCCCCTAATTCTTTAGCGGGTTTGTAAATAGAATATCCTTCTATAGCATAAATTTGGGAAATGCCCTGGTATTGGAATCCACCAGTCTTGATGGTAATTTTCTGTAGTTTGCTTGCCATTTCCATTTCTACTTTACGTTGTATCTGCTCATTTCTGTCTACAGAAGAAGAAAACAATTCTGTGATCGCTGCTAAGATGTTTATGTCTTTTGTAGAGAATGATTTTGACTGAGATTCCAGATAAAAAAATCCCCAAGGGGCTTTACTATGGTACATAAAAGGAACTAATACTGCATTTTTTTTATCTTTTTCTTCCAAAAGAAAACAGTGCATTTTATTTTTATTACAATTGGCTTCATAGGCTTCGTGCAAAATCTTTTCAGTAATTTGTAATTGCTGTTCGATTTTTATTTTTTTCAAATAATTGCGATCGAGAAATTCGTCATACTGTAGGATTACAATTTGGTCAAGGGTATCTTTATACAGTTCCTCTACTGCTTGAAATATAGCAGAAATCAATAATTCTTCGCTGTCTATTTGAGACAATTGTTGTTCCAGTCTGGAAATTAACTGCAAGGTCTGCTGTGCTTCCTGAATTTGGATCAGGGTTTCTTTAACCAACCGGTTGCGAGGTTCTTCTAGTGAAATTTTATTTTGAACTATGGTTCCGGAATCTACAGCAAAGTTGGGATCTTTATGAGAAAGTTCCCTGCAGGAAAAGATAAAATCTGTTTTTCCGATTAGAATTTTATCCCCATCTGCCAGTATCTTTTCTGTAACATATTCATCGTTGACATAGGTTCCATTTTTACTATTGCAGTCCTTTATTTTAAAAAAATCCCCTTCTCGTTCTATTAGAGCATGATTTCTAGACACAAGAGAATCAGAAATGAAAATATCGGATGTCTTAAGCGACCCTAGAGAAGTTTTCTCTGATTCTAGCAGATAGCTTTTCCCTTCTTTCCCCTCTATCATAATCAATGTAGGATGATAGGAATATTTTTGAGATGTTATCTCAACAGGCAAGGATTCTAATTTTTGGCTGACAATTCCCTTTATCTCTTCTGCTTCTAATATCTTCAGTTCTTGTTCTGATTTGGCAAATACATTAAAATCGTTAGCGGTAGGAATAGAACTTTGTATTTGAGCATCAGGATTTTCTAAAAGCTTTTGCATCTCCTGTATCATTTCTCCTGCTGTTTGGTAGCGATGTACTCTATCACAAACCATTGCTTTTTCTATGATATTAGACATAGAAACGGAGATATCTGGACGATATTCCTGCAAAGGAATAGGCTTCTGACGATTCTTTGCTCTCAAAATAGAGAAAAGGGTTTTAAATTCACTATAAGGTTCATGTTTTGTAAGAATATAGTATAAAATAGCACCCAGAGAATAGATATCGGATTGATGGTCTATAATCTGATTGATACTTATAGATTCAGGTGAAATATAATATGGTACTTCCAACAATTCATTCTGAGCAGTTTGTGATTCATTTTTGAACCTATAAAATCTATTTATCTCTATATTGATCATTTTTATTACTTTATTTTGCTTATCTATAAGTACATTAGAAGGATCTAACTTTCCATGTACAAAATTTTGCTTCCGCATGTATTCTAATGCATATCCTATCACAATCCCTATCTTTAAAACATCTTTTAGCTTGATCTCTGTAGAAGGAGTTTCTATAATTTTTTTCAGGCTATAGCCTTGTATATATTCCATTGTGATGAAGTGACCACATTTTCTACAATACTCTAATTTTTGGATATCTGCGATATTGCGATGTTTTAAAGATTGAAGTCTTTGAATATTAGAACGCAGTGATAGCCATGCTTTATCTGAATACAAAGCCTGCTCACGAAAAATCTTAATGGCCATTTTTTCGCCTGTTTTTTTCTTTACTAGGTATATTTGAGCATTTTTTCCTTCTTCTAGTACTTCTATGACTTCGTAATCACCAATTAGATCCATTTTATACTATCCTTTAGATATTATTTCCAATTTTTTGATATTTTATATAATAAATTGACATTTATATAAAGTTCCCTCTTATTTTTTTTAAAATAATACTTGCAGTTTTGTAAATAGTCGTTCCATTTTGCTCCTCGCAAGTAACTTTCTTCATCCTCTCATGTTCGCTTATTTTAGTTTATTTTATGTCTAATTCCCACAAATCGAGTTTGGAACTTTCTGATTAATTATAGTTTACGCCATCGCTAGAATACCAGACATCGTTTAAGCGGGTCGTAACTCCATCAGAGCCACCAATAATCCATATTTTATCATCGAATAGTACCGACGTATGCTGCTGTCTAGCTGGCCATGAAGCATGTGCAGTGACTTGAGTCCAATTTATTCCATCGCTTGATGACCAGACATCGTTTAAATAACTACCATTGGTGTCATCACCTCCAATAATCCATATTTTGTCGTCGAATACTACTGAAGTATGCTGTTGTCTGGTAGGAGCGGAAGTAGAAGCCTGAAACCAATCTTTCCCTACCTGCCCATATATTAAAGAGATAGGAGTTACGCTGGCATCCTGAGATGCCCAAAATAATGGAAAAATAGAAAAAAATTGTTTGAAAAACATGACTCTTCTTTGATAATAAAAGAAAAAACTAAAACAAAAAGAGAGTCAACTTATGAATGAAATAAACATAATTTCCGAAGGAATTGCAATATTAATCTTAGCAACAATAGCTAAAAGGTATTCAAGTAATAGGAGTTACGCAAAGAGATTTTTATTTGGGGGAAAATTTTTGTAAAAATTTTCCCCCAAACCCCCTTTAAAAACTTTTATATATTTATTTTCCAA
>JABWCH010000347.1 GCA_013359215.1 Candidatus Brocadiia bacterium
ATCTAAGATATTTTTTTCTTCCTTAGAATCCTCACTTTCCAGGAAAAAGCCATGAGTGGAAAGATGAAGCCAATGGGCTTCTTGTGACATGGCTTTGAAGACAATTTCCAATGCTTCTTTTTTCTTGCTTATATGGATTTCAGATTGAGGAAAGGCATGTTGAAACCATTGGCTGCACATTTCTGCTTCTTGTGTAGAAGCATCTAAAGATGGCCAAAAAAGTTGGGCTTGTCCCTTTAGAGCTATTTTGGTATTGCCTAGATCCATAGCCAGAATTTTTGGTATAGAGTCCAAAGTTTTTTTTTGCCACATTGCCACAAGATTTTTTTCCTCTTGGATAGGAAGGTTAAAGTCTGGGCTGGAAAGACCATAGTATATAGGTTTTTCAGGCAATGAATTGGGATTTTTTAATAGAGATGCCCCAGAAAGGCAATAGACAAAATCTTTTTCTTCAGCAAAGTATTTTCTTTTTCCGGATTTATCTTGAAAGGCAAGCATGGCCCAGGGAAAAAAATGTAGAATACCATCAGGAGCGAGGATAATGCTTTTGGACTCTTTCCAGGAAGAAATAAAATCTTGGGAACAAAGAACCTTACGCAATTCTGAAGCCTTTTTCCATACCTTGAGTTCTTGTTCCTGTAGAAAGGATTCTGCTTGTTCTTTTCCTTTATGATTATACAAAGAGCAATATTCTTTTAAATCGTCTTTGATTTTTTTTAAAAGATTTCTTACAGCCTCTTCTAATGGGGTAGCAGGAGAGACTACAACAAATTTGAGGGAGGAATGCCTAAGGATAAAGCAACCATAGTAGTATTCTTTTTTATCATAATCATAGTACTTTACCCATTCCCAAAGTGAAGTATCATGGCTCAATTTTTCTTGGATTTGGGATAGAGATACAGGCTCGATCTTAACCAAATCACGAATTTCTTTTGTGAGTTTGGCTTCTAAGGATTCTTTTTGGTCTGTGAGATTTTTGTATCTATCTAGTTCCTTTTCCCCTTCCATGGGTCTATAGGCAAGATTTGCCAATTCTTGGACAGTGCTTTGATATTCCTCATATATTTCCCTCACTTTTGGATTCTGGTTTTCTTTTGCTATTTGCCTTTCACGAAGGAGTATATCGTGCATTACCGTTTTCCGAAACACCAGGGATTCATAAGCAAACCCAGCGTGTTTGCTTTGAGGACGTTTGGATAGTACTATAAAAAGACCATGAAAAGAACGACCGGATAGTCTTCTTAAAAACTGTTCTTGTTTATACAGACTCCCTCCTAAAAGAGCGTAGTTTTTAAACAGATTTCTTTCCATTTCCACTGCTTTTGTATAGTTCTGGAATGATTGCTGTAGCCTGCCTAGTTTCCATAATGCGTAACCTAAATTATTATAGGAGATAGCTACCATAGAGTGATCTTGGTTGTAAACACTCTTATTCATTTCTAAAGCTTTTAGATAATAATATAGAGCTTTATCCAATATACCTAGGCTATCGAATGCGCCACCTATATTGCTATAGGCTATGGCAATATCAGATTTTATACCCATAAACTCATATATGGATAAGGATTTTAAAAAATGCTCTAAAGATTCTTTAAATTTTCCTAAATTGCCTAATACTATTCCTATATTATTATAAGATATAGCAATATCAGATTTTTTTTCTAAATGCAGCCTCATTTCCAATGCTTTTTTATGAGATTCTAAAGCATCATCTAGCCTGCCTAGATCTTGAAATACTGTTCCTAAATCATTATAAACATTAGCCAAATCAGGATGGTTTTCTCCTTTATAGATACTTCGGTTTAGCTGTAAAGCTTTATTGTAATATTGTAATGCTTCCTCTAGTCTTCCTAAATCGCTTAATATTAGGCCATTCACGCTATAAATTTTACTTAATATACTATTACTATTTGACTCTTCATGCATGTTTTGAATTATATAAAGAGCTTTGTTACAAAATTCTAAAGATTCCTCTAATTTTCCCATTTCATGTAGCACTACGCTTAAATTAATATAGGATTCTGCTAAAATCTGATGAGGTTCATTATGATAGATGCACTCTCTCATTTTTATGGCTTTTGTGAAATTTTGCCAAGCATCTTGCAAATTTCCTAAAGCAAGGTGCAATGCACCTAGATTGTTATAAGATTCAGCCGTCTCAATATGTGTTTTTTCATTATAAAGGCGTTTTCTCATTTGTAAGGCTTTTTTATGGTATTCCAAAGCCCGATCATACATATCTAAAAATTTTGAAGTTTCACCTAGATTACTATATGTATAGGCTATGCTAGGGTGATCTTTACCCCGAAATTTTTTTTCTAAAATTATTATCAATTTAAACCATAGGTCATAAGCTTTGGCATAATTTCCTTGGTTATAAGCTTGCAATGCTCTTCTGTCTAAATTTTGAATTTTTTCTATCTCCTCTACCCTTATTTCTTGCCCACAACAAAATATCTGTCCTAAAAATAAAAGAAGGCATAGCCATCCTTTTATATAGCAAAAGTTATTTTTCATGCCTATTTTTCCTTTAAGGTGCTTGGAAAAAATAATATATCAAATTGTGTAGTAATTTTTGTTTCTGGCAAGGAGTGACGAGTGTCACATAGCCTTAGCTCTGTAAGCGAGGGCAACGAAGCTAGAAACAGAAAGGACAACGATTCGGTACATTATTTCCTTTCCAAGTGCCAATATGAATGGGAAAAAATATCTGTAAATATTTTTCCCTAATATCTGTAAAAACCGACTCTAACGCTTTCTGTGGTCATCCCAAAAGATTTACCGCAGAGGCGCAAAGAACGCAGAGAAACGCAGAGAAAAAAAAATTAGCATAGAGAACAGAGGCTAAAAAGCTTGTCTTTTTCAGATAGATCAATATTAAAAAGTATAAAAAAATATAATTTTTCTCAGTAATCTCTGTCTGTGATTGATGGAATCTTCTCTCTGCGCCCTTTGCGTCTCTGCGGTTATATTTTTTAGTTGCACCACAGAAAACGTTAGAATAGGTGTAAAAATTGTTATAAAAAAAATAATATTATAAAATTTTTATAGCAATCAAAGTAATATCATCATATTCTTCTTTAGGACAATTTCTAAAAATTTGTATATTCCTTTTTAGTTCTGCAACCATATCTTTCATTTTAGCTTTGCGATTTCCGCATGATTGTATGCCTTCCAGAAGTCTTTGCAATCCATATTCTTCTCCTTGTTGGTTTTTTGCTTCCGTAACTCCATCTGTATAGAAAACCAGGGTGTCTTCCTTTTGAATAGGAAAGAATTTTTCCATATATTCATATTTTCCAGAGCCAAGGTAGTTACCAGCAAATCTTGTATGATCTGGTTCCATTAAAGAAGCCTTTTCTTTTCTATAAAGAATAGGATAAAGATGGCCAGCATTGGTATACATAAAATAGGGATTGCGTTTTTGTAGACTTAATATTCCATATAGGGCAGTGGCATAAGAAATTCTGTCAATTCCTCTTCCACTATCATAAAGCAAAAGATTGATTTTTTTCATGATTTCTGTTGGCATTATTTTTTGCTCTGTAAGAATTTGGGCTACAGGATAGATCATTTGTGTATATAAGGAAGCCCTCATCCCATGTCCTGCTATATCGCCTAAAAAAATACAATATTTTTCTGGCTCTATTTCTATGAAATTATAAAAATCACCACCTATATTTTCCATGGGATCATACCATACATCGATATCTACAGAAGTCATCTTGAATTCTTTAGGCATCCATACTTGATCTTTTCTACTAATGTTATGATGGTAGTATACTAAATTTTGATAAAGCTCTTGTGTGATTTCAGAAATATTTACCATGTTTTTTTCTACAAGGATGCGAATCAAGAGTTTTTTTAGAGAATCAGCCAAGCTAGGATGTAAATACTTTGACAGATCGTTTTCTGAAATTGTGGATGTAGCCGAAATATACTTTAAAAATTCTCTTCTATTTTCTTCGTTTAGAGTGCAATAAACAAAGAGAGACAATAAAGAATAGCAATCTTTTTCTTTATTGCAAAGAGATATGGGTGCATATTCAATATTACCTATGACTTCGGAGGCACTATTTCCTGATAAGGTGATGTTTACCTTTGCTTTGCTTTCTTGTAGTGGAGAAGATAGTGTGTAGTTTCCTGATAAGGTTATTCCTCTCATTTCCTTCATGCTGTCATCATTAGCGCCAGCCCCTGCTTTCTCATTACTATTTACGAGTAAAGTAAGACCTACTATTTTAATACGATCATTTTCATTCACCAGAATATGCTCAGGCTTTAGATTGCGATGCACTAAACCTGATTCATGTAGATCACAAATCGCCTTGGCTATTTCATAAAAAATTTTGATTGCATCTTCTAATTCTAAAGGAAGCTTTTGGTGAAGCGGTTTTCCTGGAAAGTATTCGCAGCTTTGGTAGCTAAATTCTCCTAAGGATTTGTTTTCTTGCAAAAGGGAAAAATTATCTCCTACATCCATTATAAAAGGGAGATAAGGGGATATACTATTGCTTGTTTGTAGGAGAATCGATCTTTTGAATCTTTTATAATTCGCATTGGCTTCTTTTCTTAGCTTGAGAGCCACTATTCTGTTGCAAAAGTATGTATCTATTGCAAGCCATACTTGTCGGCTAAACTCTCCTGCTAATTTACGAAGTAAAAGGTATCTGTTTTGCTGCAAATGTAGGTATATCTTGCTTTCCCCACCTATTCTTTGGATAAAAGAGTTTTGGTATAAGAAGCAACTGTTTGTAGGAGTGAGAGTTTTGCTATCAATTTTATACATGATTTTACGACCATAGTTTTCTTTTCCTTTTTCATTAAGCCTTACTGTATAAGCAGATTGGCTGGCATCCCATACTATAGAAAAAAAGTCATGCATTGTTTCTTTTTCACGAGATAGAGATATGATATTTCCAATTTCTTCTTTGAAAGCAAAAAGTTTGTCCATTGTTTTTATCCCCTGATTTTTTATAAGCTTTTAATCCTTAACCATAGAATTGCTATAACAAAGGAAACTAGCCCAAAGGCAAGGATGGCGAAATTTAGAGATTTGCAGAGTGGATCTTTGCGTTTTATTAATTGCTTGTGTTACGGGCATTTTATATTGAAAGACGTAGCTATAGAAAAGACTGAGTTGGTTTCCTGACTGTTGTTCTAGGACACTCCATAAGGTAATGATGCTATGGTTTACGCCAGCAGCCGTCAAAGCTGTTTTAAGGCCAGAAAAGCCAGTTGCCAGCTCTGATTTACCTAAGCCAGTATCACAGCAGGAAAAAACAGCACAATGAACTTTGCTTAGATCCAGAGTAGCAATCTCTTGAGCTGTCAGATAACCATCATCCATATTGATCTCTTGGGTTTTGGGAAGGTTTGCACCTGCTAAAACAATGCCAGAAAGAAGCAAGGGATGAGTGCCTTGCTTTAAGGCTAGGCGGCGTTCGGTAAAAGCATCTAAGATATTTTTTTCTTCCTTAGAATCCTCACTTTCCAGGAAAAAGCCATGAGTGGAAAGATGAAGCCAATGGGCTTCTTGTGACATGGCTTTGAA
>JABWCH010000348.1 GCA_013359215.1 Candidatus Brocadiia bacterium
TGGAAAATAAAAATATAAAAGTTTTTAAAGGGGGTTTGGGGGAAAATTTTTACAAAAATTTTCCCCCAAATAAAAATCTCTTTGCGTAACTCCTATTCCATAATTTCTAATTAATCATACTTTTACTCTTGCAAAGCAAGAATATGCGAATATACCCTATTTCCTATCGGTAGTCAAAAAAAAATACATTCTTTTTCTGTATCAACTTTACACATAAAATTTTTTTTTTAATAGCCATGTCTATGTTCTTTAGCTTCTATTGTTTTCAGAAAGTTCATTCATACGACAAAGATAATAATTTTTTATCTAATAATCCTCAGTCAAAAATTTCCCCCCTTCCCTCATCTATCTATATGCTATATCCTTTGTAGCTTTGCTATTTTTCCTTTTTTCCCCAAAAAAATTTATGCTATGGGATTTGTAGTTTTGCCACTTGTTTTCTAGCGGTAAAGAGTATGTAAAGATTTATTTCGAGTTTTCATGCTCAGAGAAAATGTCGGGAGATTGAATTTATGGATTTTTCAAGCATAGCAAAAATTTTTTTTAAGGGCAAAAATATGAAAAGGCTAATTTTAACCTCGGTTGCTGTTTTTATTGGTTTGTATTGTATGGTTTCTGGGAAATCGTTTGCTCAGGTGTATATTTACCAAACAGAGGAAAAGAATAGTGTCGCTTACTATAAATTTTTAGAACAGTTAGATAAAAATGCTGAGGAGAATATGGATTGTGAAGTCAATGCAGCGGCGGAAGAATTGAGTAGTATTGGGAAAATGCTAAAATATCTTGTTGTAAGCCAAGAAACCACAGAAGGTTGGATTGAAGAAAGTTGGGAACATAATATCCAGCCTAAACTTACCAAACAAGAAGAATACTGGGAAGCGCAATTGAATTATTTCATAGAAAAATTAGGGAGTAATAATCATAAATACTTATTAGAAATAAAAAAATGTCATGAAATAGATAATTATACTAAAGAAAAAATTGCAAATACATACTCTTGGAGTTCATATCAATTAGCAGAAGATATAAATGATATAAAAGAAACATACTGCAATATTAAAGAAAGAATAAATAAAATCACAAAAGATAAAAAGTTTAAAAATGGATTTTTATCAGGCAGACTGGTGTCGAAAATCATCTACTCTTTGCCCAAGGCTATTCTAAAAAAATCGGGCAAGCGTGCTTTGAGTGCTACGTCTATGGCATTGCTGGATGGCCCATTGCCTGTAGGAGATATAGCAGCATTGGGTGCAGAGGTTTTGATAGGATTAGATACTGCTTGGGATTTATATACCATAAGAAAGCCCCTGAAAAAAGAGATCGAAATCGCTCTAAAAGAAGCAATCGAAAACTGCAAAAACGGACACAAGGCTAAAATCAAACAAGCAGCAAGAGAAATTCTGGAACAGTACAACAAACAGCTTTATAAAATTTTAGAATAGCTTTTTTTCAAGATATGAAATTTATGCATCCAGACTATAAAGTAATGCTTTTGTTTTATAGGTTATTGAAGTATACTTTAATCTTCTGAGCCATAAGTTTGCGCCGTTCGGATAGGAAAGCGGGATACTCATTCACCGTCATACGTTCGATTCCTGATGGAATGCAATTCATCTCGAAGTTTTTTTCCAGTTCGTCAGTATCAGTAATATTGCCATAGTATTTTTTTCCATTATTGCACTGTTCAAAAACCTGCGTGAAGTAAACTTGCGGTTCCTTATTGCCTATGGCGATATTGATTTCGCTTTGGGCAATTACGTAATTGGCAATCTGATTGTAACGTCCGCGCGAGAGACCTTGCTTTTGTAGATAGTCCTTCGGAAAGATATGGTGTATATCTGATTTGTGTTCGATAAGTTCGCGGACAGTAATATCACGTGAAAGAAATCCCTTGTCGCCCATCTTTACCTGAGCGGCTTTAAATACTCGGAAGTGAGGACTTGATGATGCGGAGGTATCCAACGACTGTGGCAATGAAGAGTCCCAGAATGCATTGGAAAGTTCACCAAGTACAATAGCATTCATGTAGGTATGTATGCCTTGGGTATCTATCTGCCGGATATCGTAGTCGATGGATGATTCAGCAGAGCCTGAGTAACGACCGGTCAATACCGACATAGCAAACCATTTACGAACGTATCGTTCAATATCGGCATCAGGGACATTCTGATCACGCAGCAATAGGTATAGGATATATGAAAAATTCAGAGCATTTTGCGAGCCAACCATGGAAGCATCGACGAACCCGGCTGACTTTATAATCATAAGAAATCGTTTAAAGTGGGTTTCGTTCATGAAGCGAAGGATAGATTTCCTGAGTCGATAGAAAGAATTTTCAATAATGGCTTCCTCGCACTGTCTGGTCTCAAAGTTGCGGCCCGATAGAAGAGCAACTAGGTCTTCCAATCGGCCACGTTTGAACTCAGCAGTGAATGCAACGCGCAGCATATCTGAATAGGAAGGGTCATAAAGATCGTCGTTTTCTTCCTTCAACCAGGCCATTTGCGAAAAGAATTCGCTTTTTTCAAATTCGGCATCGTTGGTTTTGATAGAGAGATAGAAATTGGGTTCTACAGAAAGATGGCAGAAATAATCAATCGCTTTGCGAAGCTCATTGCCTCCGTAGTTCTCATTGACGGCTATTTTTGACATAGCGAAATCGGCTTGACTGAGAGGAATTCCTTCAGAATTGACACGTATAAATATTTCTGTAACCGTCTCAATGTCTAGTTCGGAAGCGAGTTCAATCAGTCCGATCTGGTTGTTCATTATACTGCGAAGTAGTTCTATACTTTTGAAAATTTTGTCTTTCGTTGTGTTGGGATTGTGCCTGCAATAGTTGCTAACAAATTCGAACAAGCTTATGTTTTGGGCGAATACAACAGCTATATCGGGAATCCATGTTGGGTCTTTTTCTATGGCAGGGTTCGATACTTCAAACTGCTGATTCACAGGGTGAAAGGCGATACGGATACGCACTCTCTCGTAATCTTTGTTGACAACCTCACGCCCCAATATTGATGCCATGAGTGCAGTAATGCGTTGTTGTCCATCAATTAAGATACGCTTGCCAGATGATGAACTTCCATCTTTTAACTTGACGTCAGGATTGCGCCATGCAATTAGGTAGCCAACAGGGTAGCCACGAAAAAGGGAATCAAGAAGGTTACGTACCTTAGTAGCTGTCCAGACGAAAGGTCTCTGAATTTCGGGTATTGCAATTTCTCCTGAAGTTATCCATGTGACTAGAGTTCCAATGGGAGCCTGTTGTACGGAGTAACGTTGATTAAGCATAGTCAATTCCTTTCCTCTTGATGATTCTTTCTGCGGTTGTAATATACGGCACGTTTTTTGTTTTCATAAGATTCTTGTCTATCTGCTCTTGGTGTAATATGTTCCTTTTGTGTATCCATGTTGTTCAATGAAACCAAAGCGAACCAGTTCTTTTACCTCACTTCTTATTCGATGAATTGGTACAGTAGAGGACTGGCAAAAGTCGGTTAAATTAATCTTTTCTTGGCTTTGCAAAACTTCCATAAACTGTTTTTGTAAATTGGATAGAGTATGTTTTTCTTTGTAATCGACTGGAAAGTTATCAGTCTTACTTTGAATGATTTTCAATTGCTCATTAATTTTATAAAATAGACGAGTACCAATACGCTTTACTAGGTAAATGAAGTGGTGTTTTTCTAACTCTTTAAAAGCACGGGACACATTCTCAGGCTGCATTTTTAACTTTCTAGCAATTTCTGCTCCAGTACATTCTTCTTGTGAAGATACGGCCAGCAGTACTGACAACTCTTTGGGTGTCAACACACCAGAGATTTGTTGTGTCAATGTTTGCGAAAGGAATTCTTTGGCATCTTGAGCAGTTAACATCCCAACCCGATAGGGAGGAAAGCAGGATAAAAGCGAAGAAAGAGAATCTAATATCGAACGAAATTTTCCTTGATAAAGATGATAGAGATATCTTACAAAGGCATCTTCTACTGGTTTAATAAAATTTGCATCTGAGAGCAATTGATAACGCTTTTTGATAGCTTCTAAAACCTTGTCTTCTGTCAATGGTGGAAGATAAATAGGCAGTAGGAAAAAGATACTTCTTACTCTTTCTATAGGGTTGATAATCTGGCTGTAAAAACCAGGGTATCCTACAAAAGCATAGTAAACATCATGAATTTGGAGGATATCTCGAATTTTATGAAAAAATAGTTGCATATCTTTAGGATTTTCTTGGCTGATCTGGTCGAAATTGTAAATATGTAAGAATATTCCTGCATATCCCATTTCTTTTACCTTTTGTACTAAAAGCTGGAAGTAATAGACCAGTTGAGTTTCTGAAATTTTGGGGACAGTGATTATTGTATTTTTTCCATAGCCTAGTCCTGCCCCCATAAAAGATCCTTGCCATTGAATACTGGAACTAGAATAGACTTTAGTAAGTATCAATATTTCACGCAACAAAGGATCTTTTGCTATAGCCTCTTCTTTTCCCTTCAATAAAACCAATTTATTTATCAATGCTCCTAGAATATTAAACACAAACTCTTTGAGACCCCATCGAATGTCTACTACAATCTCTTGAATAGGGGTCAAGAGGCGGTCTTGGGTTTCATTTTCCCATAGATAGCGGTGATAATTGACAAACGTAGTCTTTCCTACTCCTACTTCCCACTCCACTACAAATCGTCCGCCTCCAGGAATCCTAAGAATATTAGTGATTGTGCGGGATTCTGAACTGGACATCTCTCTCCCTACAAATGCCGTGGCAATGGGTAGTAAGGAATGAACACTAGCAGACAATGTACTACTGTCAAAAGGATTACCTTTAAGCCCAAATTGAGCTGCACTTTGTGAAAACACAGAAATGCTCTTTGATAATATTTTGATAATACACAATATATTCATATAAAAGTACTTGTGTTTATTATAAAATATTTTAATAAAAGTGCAAGCGAATAACCGCATCATCCGTTAGATTTTGACAAACTGGCTATTGTTTCGTTTATCTTGCATCTTCTAACAAAGCCACTCTTTCTTCCAGCCTTTTTATTTTGGCATCTGTTTCAACAGGGGAAGATCTTTTCTTGCAGGCACCTTGAGGCAAAAGCAGAGAATTTTTGTTGGTATCGAACTGCGCAGGGAAAAAGTTATGGTGCAAGTCAAGGATGTAGATAAGCTTTAGAAATGTTTCAATATTCGGCTCCCGTCTATTGGCTTCCCATGCGCTTATCGTTTTATCGCTCACATTCAACATTTTGGCCAAGGATTGTTGGGTCAAACTTTTTTTCTCTCTTCCTACCCGTAAAATCTCGCCATATTTCAAATTTGGACTGCTTCTTTTTTTCTTTTCCATAATTGACTTCTTCTTTCCTGTTATTGTTGAATTTGCTTAATTCTACAAAAAACAACATCTTTTGCAAGTAGAACTGACTCTTTACACACTAATATGGAAACTGATCTAACTTATTGATAGAGTATACACTAAAAATGCGCATTTGCATTTTATGTGCAAGTGTAAAGATTAAATGAGTTAGGGGAATGCGTATTTTTTTTAAAGTGTGTAAGAACTCATTTCTGATAAAAAAGAAAAGCTCCTTACGCCCACAGAAATTGGCCAAACCATTGGTCTTTCTGCTAGAGAAGTCAATAAAAAGTTGGAAAAAGCAGGATTGCAAAAAAAAATATTAAATAGCAAAACTTGGATAGCGACTGATCAAGGAAAACAATTTTGTGAATATCTTGACACGGGAAAAAAGCACAATTCGGGTAGTCCAGTCCAACAAATTAAGTGGTATGAAACCGTCTTGGAAGTATTGCGAAGAGGAGAGTAGGGGCAACGCCCCTGGTAATTCTTTTAAATGTGTAAGCAATCTTAAAATCAGTTAGGTTCAGGCTTATACGAAAGTCATGTAATGTCAAAAACTTTTATCGCCCGACCTAGGTCTGTGTATCCTTGCTCTTCGATTTTTCGATTGCTGTTTTCACAACATATCCCAGCGTCATCAATAATGCTGAGCCTATAAGAGCCAATAATGTTATAGACCTTTGAGTCGCTGGTGCTTTTTCTTGTTTTTCAGACATAGCCAATCCCTTCTATGTTCTATAAAGAACTTCGTAACAATGAACGCAAAAGTCTTCACAGTTTCTGGCAACGAAGCCATATTGTTCGTTATAGCCATTACTTCGATTCACTAAAAGCCTCTGCGCTTCCTGACAAATAGCCTTTGCATGTTCAGAATTTTTAGGACTTGCGTGCA
>JABWCH010000349.1 GCA_013359215.1 Candidatus Brocadiia bacterium
ATCTGTTTTCATTTTTATTGCTCCTAATCATATTTGTTTTTGATAGGAGTATAATTCTTTATTTTTTGTTTTCAACAAAATTTACAACTAGCAAGTTGGATAAACAGAGTATATTTTAATGATCTTAAGGAGTAAAAGATGGCAAGACCATTCTCTTTAGTGCAGCTTTTTTGTTTGATCGCCTTGTTCTTAGCCTTTAGTGCAACAGCCCAGGAACAACCCTATAGCCAGGAAGAACCTGTTTTTGTATCTTCTCCTTACCGTTCCCCTTTGGAAAGAGAAACCGATTTTGATATGGTTTCCTATACATGGGCATTGCGTTTAGGTATAGGCTATTCTATTTCTTTTATCAACTTCACATACGACACAGATGATCTTGATGTGGATATTCTTAGCGAAAGCTGTGATAATGGCTATGATAATTTCGCCATGAACTTTGAGATAAAGTTTGAATTGCCTCATCCTTTCCATCGGTTCGCTTTTGGTGTTGCTATGGATTACAACATGTTTTCCCTAGACAAAGTAAGCTTAAAAACACTGGATTCCGCTGATGTCATTGCCAACATTTCTAAAGATGATGTGGCAAGATTCCATGTTTTATCTTTTATCGGCTTCCTGGAATACAGACATCCTATCCCTATGGGAAAAACCTGGATTAGCCCTTATGCTCGCTTTGGTATTGGTGTTAATATAAACAATAGCACTAAAGAGAATACTTTGTATGTCCAAAAGTCTACTCTCGCCCTTATGGCAGCAATTGGCGTTGAATATCACCTTTCTCAACAAACAAGCGTATTTTTTGAACCTCGCTGGCACTACAATAATGCAAACTTTGTCCTGCGCCCTGACAATACAAATAAATTTACAGGGGAAGTCGATCTTTCTAATTTGAGCTTCCTGATCGGCGTTAATTTCTATTTCGGTCACGGAAAAGCACTGTAAAGCCTTGGAATGCTCTATTGGGTTTCGGCTTGTCCGAGATAGTGATAAGGAATCGCAGTGTAAGCCTTCTGTAAGGAATCAAAAACAGTACCGCCTGGCAAATCAGAAAAATTTATTCGACTCTTAAGCCTGGCACAAAAAGAAAAATGGGATTCCTGAAAGAAGGCTTACACAAGGATCGATTCAGATAAAACCCTTTTGCTGCTTGAAGTTTCATACACGGCTTACGTTCATCGGCCCTAAACCACACGCTTTGATTTTAACGATCATTTATGTTGACAAATTATCTGGGAGAGACAAATGACAAAAGAAAAAATCATTCTAGGTATAGACTTGGGGACAACGTATTCTTCTGTAGCATACGTAGATGAAACAGGTTACCCTAAAATTTTGGAAAACGACGAAGGACAGAGAAGTACCCCAAGCGTAGTTTACTTTGAAGATAGCGGTAATGTGATCGTAGGGAGAGTGGCAAAAAGCTCTCTTGCTTTAGATCCCATGAAAGGCGTAGAGCTTGCCAAGAGAGAGATTGCTAATCTCAGTAGCAGCAGGGAAAAAAGAAATTGGGAAATCTATGGCAAAAAATACACACCTGAAGACGTTTCCTCTTTTATTTTGAAAAAGCTGGTTAAAGATGCCTGCGCTAAATTAGGCAAAGAAGTGAACGATGTGATTATCACTGTTCCTGCCTATTTTGACCTCACTGCAAGAGAAGCAGTAAGAACAGCAGGTATCCTCGCTGGCCTCAATGTCCTAGCCTTACTCAATGAGCCAGAAGCAGCGGCTATTGCTTTTACTTATGGGAAAGTCCGCAAGCCAGAAACCATTTTTATCTACGATTTGGGCGGCGGTACTTTTGATGTAACTTTGTTGAAATACGATGGAAAAAAATGCGAAGTCCTTGCTACAGATGGAGATCATGCTCTAGGGGGAGCGGATTTTGATAGAAGATTGCTGGAACATCTTGCTAAACAAGCCATGGAAGAAGGTGTTGATGTCTATAGCAATCTGGAAAAATTGCAAGAGCTAAAAGAAAATATAGAGATTACAAAAATCGCCCTTTCTACAGCAGAAAAGAAAAAAGTCCGCGTAGACCAAAAACAATATGAAGTCACACGGGAAAAATACACGGAGCTAATCCAGGACAAACTCGCAGAAACCGAAATTACCATGAACAACCTTCTTCAGGCTGCCAAAGAGAAAGGCATAGAAGGATGGCAAAATATAGACAGAATCATTCTGGTGGGTGGTTCTAGCCGAACTCCTGCCGTCCGTAGCTTGGTTGCCAGAGTTACTGGCAAAGAGCCTGATATTACCATGAATCCAGATGAAGCAGTCGCTTTGGGTGCAGCTATTTATGGCAATATTTATAAAGAAATAGAAGAAAAGCTGGAAGAAGAACAAAAGCAAGGTACAGTCAAGCCAGAAGAAGTGGAAGCGAAAAAAATATTCTATCTGGAAGGCAAAGTTAGCAGCGTATGCTCTCATTCTATTGGGATAGTAGCTCTTACAGAATCTGGCAAGAGAAGGAATGCTATCCTGATCAAGAAAAATACCAAGATTCCTTGCGAATCAGAACATGTTTTCGGCACAAGAGCAGCCCACCAGGAGACTGCCTGCATTAGAATTTTACTGGGAGAATCGGAAAATATCGATGAGTGCAGAGAGGTAGGAAAAGTCACCCTGAGGCTGACCCAAGACCTTCCTAAAGAATCTCCCATCCGCGTTCATTTGAAATACAATTTTGAAGGAAGACTGGATGTTTTTAGCGAATCTTTGGCAAATGGAGACAAAATAGAAAGTACTTTGGACTTAAGAGACCAACTGACTCCAGAAGAAATCCAGATTCAAAGAGAGCAGCTAGAACAAATAGAAGTACAATGAGGAGCTTTTCATGGGTGTTTTCTGGTATTCGCAGACACAACTGTCTTTAGACAGTATATATCTTATTTTAGCAAGCCTTCTAGTGCTATGGGCACTATATGATTTTGCATGGCTTCATGTTTACCCTAAATCCTTTGTTTCTAAAAATAAAAAAGAAATCATAGAAAAGAACAAAGCCAGGGTAAAAAAAATCATCCAGGACTGCATTGACAAGTATGCTTTTGATACATTCCCTCCTGCTTTGCAAAAAGCACAGTATTTTCAATCTTTGCGCAAGCATATCAAAAAGCAACTAAAGCCAGGCGGTCTATACCATGAAGAAATCCAAGACATTGTAAGCAAATACCAGAACCTTTTAGGCGATATATTCTTTCAGGAAATTTCTTTTCCTTGCTGCAAAGAAGACTTAAAACTCATTGGCTATAAGCTTATGCACCAGGAAAGAGAAACAGATTTCGCCTTATGTTCCCTGGAAGCTATGATAGAAAAAAATCTGGCAGAGGATCTTTTGCTCCTTTGCCAGAACCAGCTTGGGCTGCATCGCCAAAAAGTAGAAGCAGTAAGGCGATCTATACAAAAAGACCAGGATGCACTTTGTGTCCTGGGCATGGAAATTTCCCTAAAAGAAGCAAAAGATGTGATTGTCCATAGTGGAGAAGAATTCGACATAGCAGGAATATACCCAAAATCATTAAGCTTTATCGCCAAAGAAGCCTGCCCAGAAGAATGGGATATTTTTTGCTCCTTGATAGTAAAAGCCTCTGCTGGAAAAAGCATCAAACTTTTGCAAATTTACTCTTTTGACCCATCCAAGGGCGAAACCGTGCCTATGGAGTTTCTCGAATATACAATAGAATGGCTAAGAGAAAAAAAGCCCATTGCCTTTTTGCCCGATGATTGGAACTATATCGAAGAGCGTATGTCCAAAATGGCTAGAATAGACTCTCGCATAGACACATCCCGCATCCAGCATCAAGATGAAGAAGCCAGAAAAATTCTGGATGACCTGACCACACAACATCTTGCTTCCTATGAAAGTGCTTTAAAATACTTGCAGTTGCAACCAAACAACCTTTCTATGGAAGAGATCAGAATCCAGATAGGAACAAAACGAAAAAGTCTCAACCAAAAGCTCACAACAGCTTCTCGCGAAAAAAGAAAGGGTATTTTGGTAGAAATCCATTTTCTGAGCCACGAGCTACCAGAGTATTTGTTTGCAAAGGAAAGACAAAGTGTTTAATCAACTAGAGATCGTACTCATTATCACTAGCAGCCTTTTTATTCTTGCTTTGGCTATATCTTTTTTTATAGGCAGAAAAATCAACCGAAAAGAACTTAGAAAAAGAAATGCTTTTTACCCCATAAAGCTTTTAAATATAGCCCAAAGAACTCCCTCCTTGCAAAAATATATCTCTGAGTTAACAGAGGAATGCGCACAGTTTATTTTTGCTCAAGGATGGAAATCTTATGAAAAATACAAATCCATAAACTCCCAAGATATTGAAAGAGTATGCATACAGAATAGCAAAAAAATCCCTAAAAATTGCGATTGGCAAAGTGCTTCCTGCGCTTGCATCCAGGGATGGTATCCTTTCAGCTCTTTCTATCTTTTCCGCCAATACCTTCAGCAAAAGCTTACACAAGAAGGTAAATCTTGTGTGCAAAAAATTTTGCAAGAACACAAAGGCCCAGCTTACAAAGCCCTTCTCTGCCAGGGAGAAGGAAGCCAGAGAGAGCTTGCTTTAGTTTATACAGATGCTTTTTTTGACAGCATTTCCCGCTTAGAAGATTTGGAACAATATCCTAAAGCCCTGGATTTTCTGATGGATTCCTATTCTCAAAAAAAAGCATCCTTGTCTGCTTTGCAGCTTTTAGGACGGTTTATGGAACAAAACAACGTAAGGATCTATGAGCTTTTGGTAGAACGCTGCGCTAAAAAGGATTCCAAAGAACTCGCACGCATCTATAAAGAAGAGTTCTTTACAAGGATTGCATCCCTCCAGCAACTCCAATCTTTCCCCCAGGCACTCCCTTTTTTACTACAAGGCTATATCCACAACACAGCAGGTGCATCAGGAAAGACTTTAGTCAATAAACTACTAAAAAATCATAGCAAAGAGCTTTACAGCAATATGTTTTCCTATCTCTACAACAACAAAGATAAGGAATTTGCCTTGCAGATGATCCAGGAATATCCTCATTTGCCCAAAGAAGTCAAGATAGGCATTCTTTCCTGTAGGCAAGGAAACAGATACGTTGATGCCAGCATCCAAAAGCTAAAAGAGCTAGGCAACGAAGAGCCTGCTGCTACCAAAGAAGAGGAATGGACCCTGCTTTTCAAAGGCATATCCCAGCTCCTTGGCTCAGAAATTAAACCGCCTGCCAGCCTCATGGATCTAAAAAAAACCAAAAAACTCCTCGAATTCCACAGAGACAATGCCAATTCGTCAGGCGATATGCTCAAAGTTCTGGATATAGAAAAAATCCTGGAAACCCTCGAACAAGCAGAAAAAGAGAAAAAATTTTGATTTCTTCTGCTACTCTTCTTGGTTTGACGGTGTCTTTACACAAGAATCAATAAGGAATCGGAATTAAATAAGTTCCCCATTTAGACGATAAAGATAACGATTAAGATAACGATTAAGATTAAGAATCGTAGTCCGATTCGTTATCAT
>JABWCH010000350.1 GCA_013359215.1 Candidatus Brocadiia bacterium
ATAGATTTTATCAGCTCAGGAGTCATCAGGGGAATATCACAGGAAATAAAGAAAACCCTGTCATTTTTAGCAGACTTTAGCCCAGAATAAATACCAGCAATCGGCCCTTTGTTTTGAACCAGGTCAGGCACAATCGGGATGTTCAAAAAGCTATATTCATGAGGAGAATTGGAACTAATCAAGATTTCGCGGAAAAGACCTTTTACTTTACCATACATAATTTCGATTAAGCTTTGGTTTCCTATTTTCATAAGAGCTTTGTTCTGGCCCATCCTGGAACTCTTACCACCCGAAAGAATTACGCAACTTATATTGGCATACATTCGACTAAATCCTCTTGGTTCAATGAATTTATATTTTCTGGAATCACAGCAAGACAATTCGCTTGCGACAGGGGAAACATTGACCCTGAAGAAAGGGATTGAGAGAAGCCTACTTCCCATCGGTTTCCCTGGCTATCATAGGACAATTCTCCCAGAGCGAAATAGCGTTTGTTGTCTTTTTTCTGAAACGGCCTTTTGAGATACGCTTTAATAGCAGAAAGTTTTATTCCATACATTAAAGCAATTGCTGGCTTAATGAAAATTTCGAAGTTCACAAAAGAAGACAAAGGATTCCCTGGAAGCCCAAAGATGGAAATTTCTTTGTTGATTTTTCTATATATAGCATAGATTATCGGCTTTCCTGGCTTTATGTTTGCCTTTCCAAATAAAATTTCAGCACCCATTTCCTTTAGGGCATCCTGCATAAAATCCTTTTCGCCAACAGAAGCTCCTCCACAGGCTATCAAGGCATCTATGTCGCTGTCCAGAGCTTGTTTGAGATTCTTCTTGAGTTCTTCATAGTTGTCTTTTGCTATCCCAAAAGAGATGGCTTGCATGTTCATGGATTTGATCTGGGAAAAAGTGGAATAATGGTTTGTAGCTCTGATCTGGTCTCTTTCTGGAATAGAATCAATATCCACAAGCTCATCCCCTGTCAGCAACAATCCTATTTTCAAAGGCTTGTATACGGCTACTCTTTTTTTACCACAGGCAGCCAAAAGATGCATCATGTTTGTTGCGATTCTCGTTCCCTTATGCAATAAAATTTTTCCCTTAGAAAAATCGCTTCCCTTGCTTCGGATATGATCGCCTTTGTGTATTTCTATTCCTTCTTTTAAAACTGCCTTGCCCTGGCTTATATTTAAAGATTCCAGAGGAATAATGGTGTCTGCTTTTTCTGGTATTTTCGATCCTGTTGTGATGCCTGCTGCATAAGATGAATTTAAATCCATTTGTGCATAGTTTCCAGCCGTGATATTGCCAGCAATCTGCCATTCCTTTTGGCCTTTTTCATAAAGGATAGCAATCCCATCCATGGCAGAATTGTCAAAAGGTGGGGAATCAATATCAGACACAATATCTTCTGCCAAAGTAAAATACAGTGCTTCCTCTAAAGGGATATGAATGCATTCCCTTTTGGGCTTAAATGTGTTCAGTATGATGTCGAGTGCTTCCCTGTAAGATTTCATTTTTCAACTCTTTCTATCAAAACAGTGTCCCCAACCTTTACCATGCCCCCCTTTATGACTTTGCCAAAAATTCCTTCGCGTGGCATTACACAGTCGCCAACGGTTTCAAAAATATGGCATCGAGAATGGCATTCTTTCCCTATCTGGGTAATTTCCAGACTCACTTCTTTGATTTTGATTCTAACACCTACTTTCAGCAAAGTAAAATCCAGCCCGTCAATGGTCAGATTCTCCGCAAAATCACCAGGGTTTATAGGGATCTTCGCTCCTTTGCGCATTTTTTCAACACTAGAAAGCGAAAGAAGAGAAACCTGGCGATGCCAGTTGCCAGCATGAGCATCACCCTGAATTCCAAAATTTTCCATAAATTCAGCTTCATGGATATTATGCTTTTTGGTTCCTTTTTTTTCGCTTACAGAAATGGCAAAAACAATACCTGCATTTTGATTATTCATATTTTTTCTCGTAAAATCCACTCCTACCGCCGCTTTTGGATAAGAGTTCTATTTCGCTTATCAAGATTGTTTTATCTAAAGCCTTACACATATCGTAGATCGTTAAAGCTGCAACAGATACAGCACACAATGCTTCCATTTCCACCCCTGTTTGCCCTATACATTGCACTGTGGATAGGATTTCTATTTGCCTTGTTTCCAAAATCATGCTGAATTGGATGTCTATAGACGAAAGGAAAATGTTGTGGCAAAGAGGAATCAGTTCGCTTGTTTTTTTCGCAGCCTGGATTCCTGCTATTTTAGCGACACCAATAGCGTCTCCTTTTTTTAAAGCATTCTCCTTTAGTGCAGCAAAAGCAATTTCATTCAAAGAAACAACAGCACGCGCTTTGGCTTGTCGCTGGGTTGCGATCTTATCGCCCACATCTACCATTCTGGCTTTGCCGTCTTCACTAACATGGGTCAAGCTATCCATAATCTAACCACCTATAGAAATCATTTTGTTATTTTTTAGTTTGATTATCTCTTCCATTTCTGCTCTGCTTTGTTTTTTGTTTAAAACAAATTCTCTTATCCTTTCGGCGATCTGGTTCTCTGTGGCATTTTGCCTTACAAGAGAAAGCAGATCAAGATCATCGCTATTTTTGGAAAACAAACATAGTTTCAGTATGCCGCTAGAACTCAGTCTTAACCTGGAACAGCCTTTGCAGAAATGGTTCGTCATCGAAGATATAAATCCCACTTGGGCAAGATGTCCTCGTATTCTATAGTTCATGGCTACGGAGCGGGAATCCTCTATAGCATCCAAAGAATATTTTTCATGGATGATCGTCTGGATTTCTTGGATGGGCAAAAATAAGTTTTTATCATAACCATTGTTAGAAAAAGGCATATATTCAATAAATCGGACGCATATATTTTTCTGGATGGCAAAATTTACAAAATCGAGAATTTCATCGCTATTGACAGAACGCATTGCAACAACATTGATCTTGACATTTTGAAACCCTGCCAGGATAGCTTCATCTATGGAATCCAAAACATCGCTTAAAGCATTTTTGCCGCAAATTTTAGAATATGTTTCTTTACAGAGAGAATCGAGAGAAAAATTGATCCTGTCTAAACCAATATTGCGAAAATGCTTAAGAAATCCCTTTGTCATTATGCCATTTGTGGTAGCGCATAGCTCAAAAGCATTTTTTGCCTTTAAGGCGGCAAGCGATTCGATAAGACGATCCACATCCTTTCTTACAAAAGGCTCTCCACCAGTCAATCGAATTTTTTTAAAGCCAAAACAAGCAAGAAAAATATTTGCTATATAAGTAATCTCTTCATAAGACAAAATTTCTTTGCTTTTTTCCCATGTTTTACTGTTTTTGGGATTGCAATAAGAGCAATTCAAATTGCATTTATCGGTTATGGACAAACGCAGATACGTATGCTCTCTGCCGTGCTTATCAATCAAGGGTTTCATAATGATTCCCAAAAATCCAGCCATAAAACCAAAAATGCTGGATGAATTTTAAGAAAGAACAACAAAAATATCTTTTGCATAGGGAGTTTGGGGGAAAATTTTTGTAAAAATTTTCACCCAAATAAAAATCTTTTTGCTCCATTCCTATTATTTTTTCTCTTCCAAAGCCTTATCAATCCAGCCAAGTGCAGCCATCATGGATGGAAAGCCTAAAGTTGGCAAAGAAAGCAAAGCAACGTGTTTCATTTCTTCAAGACTACAGCCTGCTTCTGAGGCTTTTCGAGTGTGAGAACTTGCCGCACCTTCCATATGTGCTCCAATAGAAATAGCAAGTTTTACCAAAGCTCTTGTTTTGGCATCTAGTGGGCCTGCAAGATGGGTTGCCTCTCCTAGCTTTTCATAATTTTCAAAAATCTCAGGATAGCTTTCCTTGAACTTTAAATACTTTTTAGGAACTGACATAAAAACTTTCTCCTAATAAAAAAATCCTAACCGCAAAGGCGATTAGGATATACAATATTTATGAACTCCTTTGCAAATGGCAGGCTGTGGCGTTTCCCCCACAACCCTTTCGGATAAAACACCATATCTTTCTCAAATTTAGGCGCGTTATCTCGGAGCAATGATCCAAAATAGAATTTCCCTACTTTAACAAAATACACGAATTCTTGCAAGCAAAAAAATAGCCAATGCATAACATTCCCAAATTAAGCTTTTTTAATATCTGGGATTGCGTTCGATCCATTTTTTAGCCCAGAGCAAAGCTTCCTCTCTTTCCAACTGAAGGCCAAGCATAGAATAGGCAAGCAAGGCAGCTTGATCGTATTGCTCCAGCAAATCTTTTGGCAAAGAAATCCTGCCTCTTTCCATCAAAAATTTTTCTGCCCATTTGGTTGCTTCATCCGACAGAAAAACACCCCTAGGCTGGTTTTTAGCATGAAGAATAGGCAAAAAATCCCCTGTATAAGCAAAGCTAAAGGCTTCCTTAAATTGATCCAAAATGCTTTGTCCTAAAGAAAACGAGCCTCTTTGTATCAGAAAATTCAAGGCCCAAGATCTAGCCTGGATGTCATCCATACGCAAAGAATCGTATGCAAAGCGGAATGCTTCCGTATATTGGTCTTTCAGATTCAGCTTAGGGTTACAAGAGCCTCTCTTGGTAATAAAATTTTTCGCCCAATAGAATGCCTTGTCAGCAGAGTAATTCAAGCTATTTCTGTTCAAAGCATATTCGTAAGATTCAAAGTATTGGCTGGAAATATCTTTAAAATCGCCAAAAAAGTACCTCTTTTGAATAAAATTGTTTGCTATTTGCGCTGCTTTTTCAGCATCCATAGCAAATTCTGCCCTTCTTCTCAAAAATTCTCGTACTTCACAAAAAAGTTTGAACGGACTGCTAGAACAGGCAAAAGGACTTTCGGATTCCATGAACTGGAGTAGCCACTGGCTGTTTTCCTCTGGTGTCCCTGTGCTGCAATTCTCCAAAAATTCTTCCCATTCCATAGACAAATATGGTTTTAGAGATTTATTGTATTGTTTGATAACCAATTTTCTTGCCCAAATATCTGCTTCCTTTTCTCCATGCTGAAGCACTTCATGATTAAGTGCAAAGCCGTAAGCATCCTGATAGTGCAGAAAAAGAGTCTTTTGCGGACTTAAAAAAGCATGCTTTTCTAAAAAGCCCAATGCCCAATCTTTTGCTTCCCCATCTTTATATAAATACACTTCTGCTTGAGAAGCAAAGCGATACGCATTTTTGTATTGGTAATGCAAGCTTTCGTCAGAAACCGCTTCAAAGGCAAAAAGAAAAAAAAGAAAAAAGAAAAAAATATACCTCATCATTAAAAAACTCCTAACTCGGATAAACTAGAATCAGCCAGGTAAGAGAACCAAGATGAACACAGATAAGGAATCAGAATTAAATAACTTCCCCATTTCGGAAAAAAATTCACCGCAGAGGCACAGAGATCGCAGAGAAGAGAAGATTAAAATTATACTACGAAGAATATGAAGAACACGCAAAAGCAGAGACAATATTTTTCGT
>JABWCH010000351.1 GCA_013359215.1 Candidatus Brocadiia bacterium
AATATCATGGTAAAAAGGACGGAAAATAGATATTCCCAAATTGTTGAAAAAATATTTAAAGAAAAATACAAAGAAGGAATGAAGGAAATTGCATTTGAGCGAGATGATTTAGTAAATACTGCGATGGAATTAGGAATTGCTCTGCCTAAAAATCTTGGCGATGTTGTTTATAGTTTTAGATACCGATCTGAATTGCCAGATTTTATTCTTAGTACTGCCCCTGAGGGGCTAAACTGGATTATCAGGCCAACAGGGCAATCAAAATATACGTTTGCGCTTACTTCAATGCCCAGGATAAAACCAAATGAATTGCTTTCAGAAACAAAAATCCCAGATGCTACTCCTGGTATTATTGCAAAGTATGCCGTAAACGATGAGCAAGGTCTTCTTGCCAAAGTTCGTTATAATCGTTTGATTGATATTTTTTTAGGCATTACTTGCTATTCGTTACAAAACCATCTAAGAACTACAGTCAAAGGGATTGGCCAGGTTGAGACGGATGAAATTTATATTGGGATTGATAAAAGGGGTATGCATTATGTTTTGCCAGTACAAGCTAAGGGCGGGAATGATTATTTAGGGATAGTTCAAATTGAACAAGATTTCTCGATGTGCGAAGAAAAATTCGGTGGTTTAGTTTGTATTCCTGTAGCAGCGCAGTTCATGAAAGATAATCTTATTGCTTTATTTTCTTTTGAGCTAGGAGATGAAGGAGTTTCTATTTCTTATGAGAAACATTATCGTTTAGTCCCACCAGATGATATTAGAGATTGTGATTTAGAGGCTTACAAAAATCGTCCTTAAAAAAGAAGCCTAAAAATTTATAGTTCGTGGTTAGTATGAATTTTTTGAGTATATATGGTTCTTGTTATTTCCTTGTTATAATGCTAAATTTATCAAAAAGAGCAGGCTTTAAACCTGAGAATTAGCTATAAAATTTAAGAATAGGATCAATATAAAAATATGCCTAAACTAACGCTTTCACAATTGGAAACACATCTTTTTCATGCTGCTGATATATTGCGTGGGAAAATGGATGCTTCAGAATATAAAGAATATATTTTTGGGATGCTTTTTTTGAAAAGAGTTTCTGACCAGTTTGAAACCCAACAAAAAGAAATTCAGGAAAAGTGGGTAAAAGAAGGTTTAACCCAAGAACAAATAGAAGAGCTTATGGAAGACTCAACGCAGTATGGGAATAGTTTTTTTGTTCCTAAAAGGTCTCGGTGGAAAAATATTTTAGATCTTAAAGAAGATGTCGGAAACCAGCTTAATAAATCTTTAGCTGCATTAGAAGAATCCAATCCTGAATTGGACGGAGTCTTGAAAAATATAGATTTCAATGCTAAAAAAGGCAAGACGAAATTAAAAGATAACCAGCTTGTGCAGCTCATCCACCATTTCAATGCCTATAATTTGACTAACGATGATTTTGAATTTCCAGACCTTTTGGGAGCTGCTTATGAATATTTGATTAAAGATTTTGCCGATAGTGCAGGGAAAAAAGGTGGTGAATTTTATACTCCTTCTCAGGTAGTAAGACTTCTTGTAAAATTGATAAAACCGCAAGAAGGGATGTTTGTCTATGACCCGACCTGTGGTTCTGGTGGTATGCTTATCCAATCTAAACAATATTTGGAAGAGCAGGGGCAGAATGCTAAAAATCTGGCTCTTTATGGTCAGGACAATAATGGCACGGTTTGGGCAATTTGTAAGATGAATATGATTCTTCATAACATTCCTGATGCTCAGATTGAAAATGAAGACACATTGGAAGACCCTAAATTTTTGGAAAAAGGTTATATTAAAAAATTTAATCGGGTAATTGCCAATCCTCCTTTTTCTCAGAACTATACTAAGACAAGCATGAAATTTCCCGAACGGTTTCGCTATGGTTATGCTCCTGAAACAGGCAAAAAAGCGGATTTGATGTTTGTCCAGCACATGATTGCCAGCCTTGAAGAAAAGGGGATTATGGCAACGATTATGCCTCATGGGGTTTTGTTTCGAGGCGGAGCAGAAAAAGAGATTCGGGAAGGTATTATAAAAGATGGAATTCTTGAGGCAGTAATTGGCTTACCGCAGCATCTTTTTTATGGTACAGGGATTCCTGCCTGTATTTTGGTTATCAATAAAAATAAGGCTAAAGAAAATAAAGAGAAGATTCTTTTTATCAATGCTGATGCTGAATATGGGGAAAGCCGAAATCAAAATTATCTTAGACCAGAGGATATAGAGAAAATCACCTATACCTTTGACCATAGATTAGAGATTCCTAAATATTCTCGTCTGGTATCTTTAAAAGAGATAGAAGAGAATGATTTTAACCTCAATATCAGAAGATATATAGACAATTCTCCCGATCCAGAGATAGAGGATGTAAAATCTCATTTAACAGGAGGAATTCCTAAGCGGGAAGTGGCAGGATATGAAGGACAATTCAAAAAATATGGTATATCTCCTGGGTTTTTTCTACAAGAAAAGGAGGAGAATTCTTTTGAATTTATACCTGGTGTAAAAGAAAAGGCTCAAATCAAAGAGATATTAGAAAAACAGGAAGCCATGGATCGTATCAACCAAAACATGGAAAAACAGTTGTTGCAGTGGTGGCAAGAGGCCAGCATCGCCATTCGGTCTTTCCCATTCCATAATCAGATTGCCAGTTTTAGAAAAAATTTTATTGAAAAATTTAAAAAGCAGTTTAAATCTATGGGCGTTTTGGATGAATTCCAACTGGCTGGTATTTTTGTGAACTGGTGGGAGGCGATTAAGTACGATTTGAAAACGATTGTTTCTACAGGATGGAGTTCTTCTTTAGTGCCAGAAGAGTACATTAAGTCTGCCTTTTTTCAAAAAGAGATTGAAAAACTAGAGGATTTAGAATCAAAAATCGTAGAAGCTGAATCTTCTTTAAATGAAGCTTTGGAAGAAATAGAAATCGAAGAAGAGGACGAGGAAGAGAATGAAGAGCAGGAAAAGAATATAAAAAATATCAAAGCATACTTGAAAAATATAGGAAATAAAGAAAAACTGGAAGAAATTACCAAAAAAGAGGAAGATGTAAAGAAAAATAAGAAGGCTTTTAAGGATAAAGAAAAAGAAATCCAGTCAAAAATAGAAGCGAAAAAGCAATCTTTTACCAAAGAAGAAGCAGAAAGGCTTATTCTACAAAAGTTTTTTGATAGCATCCAGAAAGAGATGAGACGATATTTGAATACAGAAAAAAAGAAAATCGTAGGAGTGAAACAGCTTGAGGAATATCTGGAAAAGCTTCAATATTTGAGTGGAAAATAATATGGATAAAAAGAAACAACAAGATGGTAAAGAACAATCCAAAATGATAGGAGTTGTTCCTGATGGATGGGAAGTAATAGGGTTATTAAATGTTTGTGATCTTATTAATGGCAGAGCTTTTAAACCAAATGAATGGTCTGAAGATGGATTACCTATTGTTAGAATAGAAAATCTTAACAACAATGATGCTTGTTTTAACTATTGTAATTTTAAAGTTCCATGTAAATATTTATTACAGCAAAATGATTTATTAATTTCATGGTCAGGAACTCCTGGTACATCTTTTGGAATTTTCAACTGGAATAGAGGGAAGGCAATTCTAAATCAGCATATTTTTAAAGTTATCTTAAAAGAAGGTGTAGAGAAGAAATATTTTTACTATGCTTATAAAAGATTGCTTGTAGAAATGATTAGACAATCTCATGGAGGAGTTGGATTACAGCATATAACCAAAGAAGATTTAAAACGGTTTGAATTTTTACTTCCATCTTTGTCCGACCGCTATCGCCTCCATTTTTTCCACTCTCGATGATGCTATTGAAAAGACCGACCAGCTTATTGAAAAATATAAGCGCATCAAGCAAGGATTGATGCAAGATTTATTTCGTTATGGTATAGACGAAAATGGACAAATCCGAAGCGAAAAAACGCATAAATTTAAAGATTCACCTTTGGGGAGAATACCAGAGGAATGGGAAGTTGGATCATTTTCAAATATGGCAATTATAAATCCAAATAAAGTAAAAATTAATGATCCTAATTTTTTAGTAACTTTTTTAGGTATGGAAGATATTTCTGAACAAGGAAAAATTTTACAAAGACACGAATGCTATTATTCTTTAGTGGGAATTGGATATACTTCATTTATAGAAAACGATATTTTATTTGCTAAGATAACGCCTTGTATGGAAAATGGCAAAGGTGCTTATGCTAAAGGATTAAAAAATGGAGTTGGTTTTGGTAGTACTGAATTTCATGTGTTAAGAGCAAAAGGTGGCAGTTCGCCTCTGTTTATTTATCAATATCTATTAACGCAAAATCTGAGGTTGCAAGCACGCAACAATATGACAGGAACTGCTGGGCAACAACGTGTTCCATCTAGTTTTTTTTATAGCTATTTAATTTTAATTCCCTCTATCAATGAGCAATCTCGCATTTCTTCCGTCCTTTCCTCTGCCGATGAAGCTATAGAAAAAGAGCAAGCCTATAAAGAAAAGCTCCTTGCTTTAAAACGTGGTCTATTCCTCAAGATTTACTCAAGGAGATTTCTAAGGCTTAATCAAGCCAGAAATTTGACCAAAAGGCAAGTCTATGATATTTTAAAATATAGATTATAGAAATAAATTATGGATAAAAATATACTCAACGAAAAAGAATATGTAGAAGAACCATTCTTGCGCCATTTGGAAAGATTGGGCTGGAAGGTGATTCGTAATGAAGGAAATTTTGCCATTTCTTTTGATTCTTTAGCTGCTGAAAATAGCAGTGTTTATACTATAAAAACTAAAGATTCTTTTATTCCTTCTGTATCCTATCAATCTTTTAGAGACGGTTTTCATCAGGTAGTTTTGGAAAAAGAGCTTAAAGCTTCTCTTTTCAAGATAAATCCCTGGTTAGAGGAAGATCAGATAACGGAAATGATTCGGGAAATCACAGTACCTCAAAAAAATAGTCTTGGGGAAGCCAACCAAGAAATTTTAGAAAAAATTTTGGAAAATACTTCAGCAGAGAATAGAAAAACAGGGGAAAGAAGCGAAACAGTAAAATTCATTGATTTTAAGAATCCAGATAATAATTCGTTTCTGGCTATCTCTCAATTCAAAATGGCTATTCCTGGAACAGAAAAGCATATCATTCCTGATATAGTTTTGTTTATCAATGGTTTGCCTTTGGTCGTTGTAGAATGTAAAAGCCCTTCTGTTGCCAATCCTATAGGGGAAGCTATAGAACAGCTTTTACGCTATCAAAATCGCCGTGGTGATAATAAAGAAGGAAACGAACGTTTATTCTGGTATAACCAGCTTGTCATTGCCACTTGTCGGCAAATTACCAAATATTCAACGATTACAGGAGATTTTGAACATTTTTTAGAATGGAAAGACCCTTATCCGAGCAAATTATCGGATATTGATACGGAAGAAAGCCAGTCTATAAGCAACCAACATGTTTTAATTCAAGGAATGCTAAAAAAAGAAAACTTGTTGGAGATTATCCAGTCTTTTATTATATTCCAATCAAATTCTAAGGGGAAAAAGGTTAAAGTTGCGCCTCGTTATCAGCAATATAGAACTGTTTGTAAAATTGCAGAGCGATTACGATCTTCTCGTGCGCCTCAAGAAAAAGGCGGGATAGTCTGGCATACTCAAGGGTCGGGAAAATCTTTAACCATGATGTTTGTTGTGCGTAAAATGTATAGGGATGAAGAATTGTCTGGTTATAAAGTGGTTTTTATTACAGATAGAACGGATTTGGAAAAGCAGTTGAGCGATACAGCTAAAGACATTGGCTACAAGGTGAATGTTGCTAAAAAAATATCAACTCTCAAAAAATATCTCAGTACAGATACTCCTGATCTTGTTATGGGAATGATTCATAAATTTCAAGAACATGAAATAAAAGCAAAGTTTCCTGTTTTGAATCGTTCGGAAAAAATTTTGATCATGATAGATGAAGCTCATCGTTCCCAATATAAAATGCTAGGAGCTAATTTAGAAGAGGCACTTCCTAATGCTGTAAAAATAGCTTTCACGGGTACTCCTATTGAAAAAACCGAGTCTACCTTTGGAGATTATATTGATCGGTATTCTATTCGCCAGGCGGTAGAAGATGGTGTAACGGTAGAAATTATCTATGAAGGTAGGACGCATAGAGGGAAAGTGTCTGATTCTCAGGCTATGAATCAAAAATTTGAAGATGTTTTTCAGACTGTTGATGGGGAAACACGTCAGAAAATTTTAAATCGTTATACATGGAAAGCCTATCTGGAAGCCGAGGAAACGATTCGTGATAAAGCCAGAGATATGATGGAGCATTACCTTGCTCATATTTTTCCCAATAGATTCAAGGCTCAGGTTGTGGCTGTTTCCCGAATAGCTGCTATACGTTATAAAAAAGCATTGGAACAAGCATTACAAGAAAAGATTTTAGAACTGAAAAAAAATCCACAGACAAAGCTGGATAGGAAACAGTTGGAGAGAATGAGAATTGAGGTTGTCATTTCTGGAAGTCAAAACGATGATCCAGAAATAAAAAAATATACAGATGAAAATAAACAGGAAAGTTTTATCAAAAGCTTTAAATTGCCTTTTGGAGAGACAGAGGGAGATTTTACAGGAGACGTTGGCATTTTAGTTGTTCAAAGTATGCTTTTAACAGGTTTTGATGCTCCTATTGAACAGGTTATGTATTTAGATGATGTGATTCGGGAACATAATTTATTACAAGCAATTGCTCGTGTGAATCGAGCAGAACATAATAAAACCAGTGGTTTTATTGTAGATTATGTAGGAATTGCCAATCATTTAAGGGAAGCTTTGTCTGTTTTTGATAATCATGATGTAGAAGAAATATTTCAAGTTTTTAAAGATGAATCCAAAGATATAGATGATCTTCAATTTGCCAGCCGATGCCTTCATGAATTTTTCAAGAAAAATGGAGTAGAGAATATTCTTGATGTAGATGCTGGAATAGATGTCCTGGTGGATGAAGATATAAGAAATGAATTTTTGTTTTTATTAAAAAAGTTCAATAGAGCAATGGATAGAGTTTTACCAAAAAAAGAAGCTTTGAATTTTGTAGATGATTTAAAGGTGTTTAGCTTTGTTGCTGAAAGTGCACGCCATCGGTATCGGGATGGAAAGATAAACATTAGAGATGCAAGCCAAAAAATTCGTTCCATTGTAGAAGAATATCTGATTTCTAAAGGCGTTGATCCTAAAATACCGCCTTTGTCTATCTTTTCTCAGGAATTTGCTCAAAAAATAAAGAAAGAAAAATCTCCTAAAGCCAGAGCAGAAGAGCTTCAATATGCTATAAAAGAGCATATTCTTGTCCACAAGGAAGAAGACCCCGAACTTTATGAGAGATTAGGGGAAAAGTTGGAAAAGCTATTGCAAGAATATAAAAATAATTGGGAAAAACTGGCAGATGCTTTGGAGGAGCTAAGAAAAGAAGCGAATTTAGGCCGATCAAAAGAAGAGAATTATGGTTTTAAACCTGATTCCGAGATGCCCTTTTTGGGACTTCTTAAAAAAGAGATTTTTGGTGTTGAAAATCCATCGGAATTAGATTCTTTTCAAAAGGATTTGCTTATTGAGACAACCAGAGATATTTTAGAATTGATTAAAAAAGATATTCAATTGGTGGATTTTTGGAACAATCTTTCGGCTCAAAAAAAGTTAAGAGGCTTTATTTCTTCTCAGCTTTTATCCAAGTTTAAAGGGAATAAGACTGTTTTTAAGAGCCGTGATAGTGTCTCTCAGAAAATTTTGGAATTGGCATTTCATTTGCATAATAAATTAATCAATGAAAAAAATTAAGATAGAAAAAATTATTCGCTCCAATCGTAAGACAATCGCTCTTACGGTAACTCCAGATGCAACTTTGATAGTAAGAGCTCCCATGAAGACATCTTTGGATTATATAGAAAATCTGGTGCAAAAAAAACGATTGTGGATTGAAAGCAAACAGGAGTTTTTTCAAAAAAATTCCCAAAAATACTTTCCCAAAGAGTTTGTTAATGGGGAAGGCTTTTGGTATTTAGGAAAGGAATATAAGTTAGAAATCGTGGAGAATCAAGAGATTCCTGTTATCCTGGAGAATACGCTAAAAATTGCTAAGGAATGCCTTCCTTTTGCCAAGAAATGTTTAGTACAATGGTATAAACAGATGGCTTTTTATAAAATTTCGCAACGAGCCAAGAGATATGCTAAAGAGACAGGGCTTTCTTATAATACGATAAGAATTACAGATGCCCAAAAAAGATGGGGGTCTTGTGGGCCTAAAGGAACGCTTAATTTCAGTTGGCGACTCATTATGTCTCCGATGAAAATACTGGACTATGTTGTTGTCCATGAATTGGCTCATTTGGAAGAGCCAAACCATTCTTCTCGATTTTGGAATAAAGTTAAGGTGCTATTGCCTGATTATAAAGAAAGGCAGGAATGGCTGAAGGAGAATGGGAATAGATTGAGGGTATAAGAGTTAATTTTTTTTTGAATTTTAAAAAATTTGAGTAGAAAAATATGAAAATTTATTTAGAAAAAGCAATATTCGTGAATAGAGCCCCGCTTGACAGATTAGAATTAAATTTTAAAGAAAATGAAATTACGGAAGTGTTTCATATAGATCAAATATGGGTTGCAGATATTACATATATAAGGCTTAAAGAAGAATTTATATATCTAGCAGTTATCATGGATGTCTATACTCGCTCAATTCGTGGATGGAACTTGAGTCGTAGCTTAGATGCTCAATTGAGCTTGGATGCTCTGAAACAGGCATTAAACAATAATAAGCCAAAAATACATCACTCTGATCAAGGTATTCAATATGCTGCTACAGTATACACCGATTTGCTAGAGCAGAACAATATTCAAATCAGCATGGCTGATGTAGGGCAAGCATGGCAAAATGGATATTGCGAGCGAGTGAATCGCACTATCAAAGAGGAGGAAATTGATTTATCTGTTTACTTAGATTTCTCTGATGCTTATCAAAATATCCGCCGCTTTCTTGAAGATGTTTACATGAAAAAGCGTATTCATTCTGCTTTAGGTTATTTAACACCTGCGGAGTTTGAAGAAAAATGTCGCACAAAGAACAATGGGCCTAAATTTTTATACAAATAATTTTGGAGAAAATTAAAATAAAAAATCTTTAATATGTCAATTCTTTTCTATTATAATATCTATAATTTAAACAAATAATTATAAATAAAAAAAAATTATAATAAATAAAAAAATTACTTGACATTTTTTTAATATGTGTGTATAATATTACACACTTAAACATACCAAAAAACTGTCCAGCCAAATGGGTTCACTACATTAATGCAGATGCAACTCAAATCCTTTTATTATATCGTTCGAGATGGGCAATAGAAAGCATTTTTCGCGATCTTAAACAAGAGTTGAATCTTGGGAGTTGCCAATCTGTATCCTTAGATGCACAGAAAAGCCATCTTGCTTTGTCTATCTTTGCTTTTGTTTTAATGGAATTGATTCCAGTCTTAGAGTTTCAAGGCAAAAAGTACCAAACCATCGGAGAAAAGAAACGCCTGCTTTCTCGACTGTCTCTTTTTACAAATTTATCCAAAACTCGCTATTGGCTTATTGACAATTCACAGCCTGGCTCATCTTTTCTCGCTTTGGATCAATTAAAGCTTGATAAAGTCGAACTCTCCTTCGGTTTTGCTTATAAAACCCTTTTATTTTCTAATTTTCAAAGATCGGCATAACTCCTATTATTTAATTCTGATTCCTAAGAAGTTAGATGTTTGCCGAAAAAGCAAAGATTTTTATCACGAATAAGACGAATGGTCGAATGGTACGAATCGTTTTTATAAAAATTTCATTCGCGAATACCTTTTTGGTTTCGGCTTGTCCGAGATAGGGATATTAGAATCTGTTTCTTATCGTGCAATGCCTTCGGCGGGCTATCTGGCCTCCAGGCATAACAAAATGAAGAATACGAGTAAAATACTTAGCATATTGTATATATTGGCCTTTGTTAGGAAGCCAATTGTGGAAAGAGCGTTTTCTTTTTCTCTTGTACCGAAAAAAAAGCTAATACAGCTTATGCTTACACCACAAAGAAGGGTTTTGGCAGCAAAAAGAGAAAAGCCTTGGAATAAGGGGAATGTTCCCACCTGCTGCCAGAAAGCATTATACCATGTATGATATGTACATAGAGGGTTTACGGCAAGAGATACCATAAGCGACCCAACGCTGGCTGATAAGAAGGCAAGATAAGAAAGGACAAAGCAGCCAATGACAAAGCTGATAAAAATCTGAGGAAAAAAGAATATGCCTGGGTTAATCCCAAAATTTTTCATGGATTCCCACTGTTTGTTTCTCGAATCCTTCATGCCCGACAAATAGGCAGTAACTGCTGTTCCTGATCTAGCTGCAATTAAGATGCAGCTTACAAGAGGTATTAATGCTCGGAACATCACCATCCCTAATCCTGTGAGCATTTCTTTAAAAAACATGGGCATCATAAAATTTTTGATGTCTACTTCGCTTCCTGACTCCAGATGTACCTGCCCGAAATTGGTATTCAGGCTAAAGTATGTCACAACAATCCCTAGGAATAAGCCAGCCAAAAGGTTGTAAAAAATAGACCAGGTAACGATTTTGTGGAACAGGATGGAAAAAAAATGAAAAAACCAGACAACTCTCTTTGTGAAAATCATCTTTTGGATTTGCCTGAGATTACTAATCAGGTGTTCTGTAAGATTTTTCCATGCTAGATCCGCAGCTTTGTTTTCATATTCTATGGCTTTTGGCTTAGAGATTTCTTGTATTTTGGTTTCTTTTTCTTCCAGAAGCTTATTTCCTATATATTGGATGACTTCTTGGAGCTTAGGGTTGGCTTGCTGGCTTTTTTCTTCGCTCTTGTGGTTTTCGCAAGGCAATGCTATATCTTCAAAGCCGCGTTTTCTATCAATAAACCATATTCTATTGGCAATTTTCGGCATTTCTTGGTAATCATGAGTTATGATGAGCATAAGCAAAGTTCTTTCTTTGCTATGGACATCTTTTATCAAGCTGATAGCTTCTTTGACAGAAGCAGGGTCTAAAGCCGATGTTGGTTCGTCAAAAATCATAATGCTAGGAGAAAAGGCCAGAAGCCTTGCCAGGGCAACACGCTGCCTTTGTCCGCCAGAGAGCTTTCCCACGTATTCTTTTTCAAACTCTTTTATTTCCAGCCTTTCCATCACTTCATTGCACCATGTCTCTTTTTGCTTTTGGGTTCTTGTTGGGGAACAGGAATGGTCATAGCCAAACTCTATATTTTGACGCACTGTAAGATCTTCAAACAAACCGAGTGCCTGGAACATAATGCCTATTTTCCCTTCTAGTTCAGAAGGGTATTTGTCTTGCAATATTTCTATTGTTTTGCTTTGTGGGTCAAACTTTAGAAAAAATTGGGCTTTATCTCTATTGATCAGAACATCAGGATTTTCTAGTGTTGTAAAACCAAGCAATATATTGCTCAAAAGAGATTTTCCGCAGCCACTAGGCCCTAAAATAAGAACAATTTCCTGTGGTTGCGCTGCTGCTGAAACATTGTCTAGTAAAGACAACAGACGTGGTGTTCCAGATTTCTGTTGTAACAATTTAATTTCTAAATCTTTAATGCAAATAATTTCCATGAATTTTCCCTTATAAGAAAATGAAATCCCATTTTTATAGCTGAAAACATATATAAAATCCGTTAGAGCTAGGGCGTGTCATCATTCAAGAATTTTTTCACCGCAGAGGCACAGAGAACGCCAAGAAAGCAGAGAAGAAAAAAATAAATTGAAATTCTTTGCGACCTACCTCTGCGACTCTGCGGTGAAAAGGATTTTTCGTTTGAATGATGACAGCCCCTAGATTTGGGGAAAAATTTTGCGAAAATTTACCCCTAAATAAAAATTTCATAAACTCAAATTAGTTTTTTTTTGTCTATTTTTCCTAAAGGATTGCGGGGGAATTCGGATAAAAATCGGATGGATTTAGGGATTTTAAAGCTGGCAAGCTTGTGGGAAAGATAGCGGATCAGGTCGCGTTCAGAGATGCTGTATGTGTTTTTTAAAACAACAAAAGCATGGATAGCTTCGCCATAAAGATCATCTTTTAAGCCAATCGCTGCGCTGTCCAGGACATAGGGATGGGAGTTCAAGGCACTTTCGATTTCCAGGGGGGAAATCTTAAGACCAGCAACATTGATAAAGTCGGTTTTTCTGCCACAGAGAACAAACGATCCATCAGTGCATTGGTAGCCTAGATCTCCTGTGTATAGCCATCCATTCTGAATTTTTTCTGCTGTCTGCGCTTCCTTTTTCCAATATCCCAGCATGATTCCAGCACCCTTGACTCTTAGTTCTCCTATATTTCCTGGGGCAATGGCTTGTCTATTTTCATCTACAATTTGTATTTCCAATAATCCCTTGGGGGGATAGCCTATGTGACCAGGGAATTGGGGTAAAGAAGACATGCGGCTGGCGATCAGCGTGGTTGCTTCTGTTATGCCATAGCCTTCATCAAGATAGATCCCTATTTTTTTATGCCAGCCATACACAGTATCATAGTTCAGGGGAGCTGCTGCGCAAAAAGCGGCTTTGAGCTTTCTTAAAGCAGGATGAATTTCTTCGTATTTAAGCAGTTGTTGATAGTGGGTTGGAACGCCAAAAAGATGCGTGATTGTTTCTTGCTCAATGGCATTTGCTACCTTAATAGGATGAAAAGAACGCAAAAAGACAATGGATGCCTGGTATGCCATGACAGGAAAAAAAATAGCAATGCATCCATAAGCATGAGAAAAAGGGACAAAGCAAAGTGCTTTATCCTCTTTACAATAGATATACTTGGCAGCATCGCTTTTTTTCAGATAGGCGTAGAAGCATCCACAAGAAAGCATCACAGCCTTGGGCATAGAAGTTGATCCTGATGTATATAAAAGCATAGCGATTTCATTTTCTGCATAGGAATACATGGGTAAGCAGGCAGAATGGGCATCAGAATGGTAAAGGATATTCTGTATTTCCCCTAAGGTAAGGATTCTGGCTTTTTCAGCACCAAGAGAATCCCAAGATTCTTTTGGGATATGGGTGACAAAAAAAGACGTATGGGAATCTTCTAAGTAGTATTGGAGTTCTGCTTGTTTGAATAATGGATCAATGAGACACGCAATACCACCTATATACTGGATGGCAAGAAGAACAATGGCTGCCTCTGCGCTATTGTAAAGATGAAGAGAAAGGACATCTCCTGGCTTATAACCGCTTTCTGTGAGAAAACAAGCCAGTTTTTTTACAAGACATTGTAGCTCTGTATAAGAAAATCTTTTGCCACTTTCTATATCTACAATGGCTTCCTTGGGAGAGGATGTTGAAAAAAGAAAATCACAATAGTTCATAATTTTGCATTCACTCACCGTTTTAAGACATAAGAAACGAAAATTAAATAAGCTCCCCCATTTGCTTCCTCAGACTCAAGCAGATGCTATTAACATAGCACTGCTTAGCCTGCACAAGCTGCTTATGCCAAGGTCAGTTTTTGTTATATGCGATATCTATTATAAAATAAGCTTTATAGAATATAAAATATCATAACTATTTTCTTTATATTCTGTTAAAAATGGGGAAGTTATTTAATTCTCATCACTAAACTTCTGCACATTTGGCTAATAAAGAGCCAGGAAAAAACAATTTCTATTAACAATAACACAAAAAATAGCCTTTGACAAAGGCTTTTTTTTGCGTTATTATAAAGAAAAAGAATTCCTTCAGAAAGGCAAAAGAGACATGAATATTGTAGGTATTGATCTAGGTACTACCAACTCCGCAGTCGCTACAATATGGATGGATCGGCCTGAAATTCTTCCCAATCGCTATGGTAGCCGCATAACACCTTCAGTGGTGGGGATTACCAAAAGAAATAAAATACTTGTGGGAAGCAAAGCCAAATACCAGAGAGCGACTTTGCTTGAGCCTCCTATTAAAGAGATAAAAAGATACATGGGGACAGACTATGTAGTGAATATGGGAGGGAAAAAGCATACACCTGAAGAAATTTCTGCGTATATTCTGCGTTCTGTTAAAAGCGATGCCCAGCAATTTCTGGAATCAGAAATAGGATGCGCTGTGATTACCATCCCTGCCTATTTCAATGAAGCTGCCAGAAGAGCCACAAGGAAGGCAGGAGAGCTGGCAGGTTTGCATGTTGGCATGATCCTGGATGAACCTACAGCCGCAGCCCTGGCCTATAGTGCAGGCAGCGCAAGAAATGAAACTGTTCTGATCTATGATTTAGGGGGCGGGACTTTCGATGTTTCTATTATCGAAATTTCGGGCAAGCATTTTGAAGTCCTGTCGATTGATGGAAACACGCATCTTGGCGGCAAAGATTTTGACCAACTTTTGATGGACTATGTTGTGCAGGAAGTTTATTCCAGGCATAAATTTACCCTTGATCCAGCTTTGCTTTCCAAGCTTTCTGTGATTGTTGAGAATACCAAGTGCGATTTGTCTTATTATAAAGATAGCTTTGTTTTATTTGAAGGCGTAACAGACAAAATCGATATAGACATTCCTGTCAAGCGGGAACTGCTGGAGGAACTGGTTCGTCCTCTTGTTATTTCTACCTTAGAGCCTGTAAGGCGTGCTTTGCATAAAGCCAATTTAGAAAAGGAAGAAATCGACAAGGTACTTTTGGTGGGAGGCAGCACACGTATGCCTCTTGTAAAAGAAACTGTGGAAAGTTTTTTTGGCAAACCCCCTAAAGATGAATTGAATCCTGACGAATGCGTAGCATTGGGTGCAGCCATCTACACAAAGCTTTTGGATGAAGCCACACTGAAAAAATACCAATCTGTTTCCTGGCCTTCCCAGGAAGAAGACAAGGAAAACTTTGTCGTGATTCCCAGAACTGCCCATTCTTTGGGCATAGGCGTGGATGAGGGAGGAAGCGAATATTCGGTTGTTTTGGCAGCAGGATCATTCTATCCGATTAGCATAACACGCAAAGAATACTTTACTTCTGTAGAGAACCAAAAAGGTCTGGAAATCTGGGTTTATGAAGGGGAAAATCCTGTTGCTACCAAAAATATCCCTATAGGAAGGGTTATTCTGGATTTGCCGCAGGGTCTAAGTGCTGGAACTCCTGTATGGATTACCTTTAGCCTGAATGAATCTCGCATTTTGGAAGTCAGCGTTGCCTTACCAGACAAACCCAATGTAAAGGCCAAAATCTGCATTGACACAAAGAATATATCTCTTTTGCCATCAAAAGAAATTTCATCTCCAGGGACTCCCCTTGCTTCCTGGCAAAGGCAATGCCAGAACATGGAAGATCTTTTAAAAAAGAATAAAGCCCTTATTGATCCTTCCCGCTATGTGGAAATCGTCTGGGCCTTGGAAAATGCAAGAGATGCCCTGGAAAAAGGCGATAGTAAGGTTTCATCAAACAAGATGCATATCTTGGATCATATTTATGAAGAGCTAGTGTCTTTGGAAAAGGACATATCGTAATTCATTTGCATAGGCATTAGGCGAAAACCTGCGTGAGCGTCCTTAGCTTAATAGCGTTAGAAACTAAGCAAAGATTTTTAGGAATCGGAATTAAATAAGTTCCCCATTTAGACGATTAAGATAACGATTAAGATAACGATTAAGATTAAGAATCGTAGTCCGATTCGTCATACGTGTTAAGTTATAAGTATCTTAAAAAAAATAGCTTGTATTAACCCAAAAAGCAAGCTGGTTTTATCTGAAGCGATCGCTTCGTGTAAGCCTTC
>JABWCH010000352.1 GCA_013359215.1 Candidatus Brocadiia bacterium
CTGCTTCAGTTTGACCTTCTTGAGTTGACAGCGTCATTGGTTGGTATGTTAACCCCATACAATATAAAGAATTATATGAAAAGTTAACACGCATGTCGTTATCGTAATCGTTATCTTAATCTTTATCTTTATCAATGATCATAGAGGATAGGGATAAAGAGAATGATTAAGATGAAGATAACGATTAAGATTAAGATTACGATAAGGATTAAGATTACAGCTTACGCACGGGAAAGATTGCCTCCGAAGGAGGCTAATTTATATGATAATCTTAGCCCCGAAGGGGCGGAATATAATAGCCAGGGGCAACGCCCCTGATAACTTGAGGAGCTTTGCCTTGGATTGCATGAAAATCTTTGTTGTCAGAAAAGACTATGTGTTGGCTAAGGGAGGAGCAGAGAGGTTCACCAAAAACCTCATTCTGGGATTAGCGCAAGGAGGAGCAGAAGTCCATCTAATCACGACCAACTTAGATGAAGCACCTCCCCAGGGAGTTGTTGTTCATAGTTTTTCTGTTCCCAAAAAGCCTTCCCACAAAAAGAATTCTGTGTTTGTAGAAAAGTCCAGAGAAATTCTTTTGCAGAATCCTCATTCTTATTCTATTGCGATATCCGCCACATATCCTACTACTATATTCCATCTAGGAGATGGAATCCATAAGCATTGGCTCAAAGTAAAAAGCAAAAATCCCTTTAGCAAAATCTTTGATTCTTTTAGCCTGCGCCATAAAACCATTCTGGATATTGAAAAAAATATACTAGAGGGCGGACATAAATTCATTGTAACAAATTCCCATCTATGCAAAAGACACGCTACTCAGTACTATCATATACCACCAGAAAATATATTCGTTAACTACACAGGCATAGATCTGGAACTCTTTAATCCTGGTGTTTTGCAATATAGAAACACGATGAGAAAGCAAATAGGAATAGAAGAAAATACCTTCCTTGTAGGCTATGCCTCTAACAATTTCCAAAGAAAAGGTCTTGCCACCATGATTCGCGCTATGGCATTGCTGCAAAAGCGCATTCCTGATTGTTGCCTCCTGGTTTTGGGACAAGACAAAAAAGCTTCCCTATATCAGGCAATGGCACGTTTTTATAAAATAGAAGATAAGGTAAAATTTTTAGGAAATAAAGCAGATATTGAAAAATACTATGCCATGATGGATGTCTTCGTTTTGCCTACACTCTATGATCCTTGCGCTACCGTAGTTCTGGAAGCACTAGCATGCGGTATCCCTAGTATTAGCACAACAAACAATGGCGCATCTGAGTTAATACAACATGGCACGAATGGCTTCATTCTGGATGATGCCCGCGATCATAAACAATTGAGTATACAGCTTTTTTTGCTATCAGACGAAAAGCTAAGAAAAGAATTTGCTGCCAGAACCTACAGCGCAGTTGAAAATCTCACAATCAGGACAAACAGCCAGATCTTTGTAGATCTTTTAGAAAAATACCATGGAGAAAGCCCCATTCCTCAAAGCTTTCAGGATCATCTGGAAAAAGACTTTCCTTGCCTTCAAAAAGGAAATCTTTCTGTAAGGATCAATAAAAAATACCAGGCTTTTATAGAAGAATCAGGCTTCCTGGAAAAAAATGCTTTTGTGGATGAAGAGAACAGAACACGTACATTCCGCAGCAGCAAAAAAGAAATTTATACTTTAGAGTCTTCTGGCTACAAAATATGGCAAAAGCTAAACTATTCCCCAGAAACTGACCAGGAATTGGAAAAATGCCTCATGGCCCAAAGAGCAGGAATCGATACTGTGGAAGTTTTGGCAGCAGGGCATACCATAAACCAAAAAGGCGAAAGGGTACAATTTTTTCTTTCCATGGATTTAAAAGGCTATCGGAAGCTGGAAGAATTCATCCCTCTTTTGATACAGAAAGGGATTTCTTTTGCAATCCATCGGCTTTTATGCAGGATCGTACAGAAGCTTGCTGAATTCTCAGCCAATCTCCACCAGATGGGATTAAACCACCAAGATTGGTATATGGGGCATATTTTTTTCCAGTGCAAAGGCATTTCTTGTGAACCAGGAGAAATAGAAAAGATTCCTGATAGTTTTTGGCTGAGCGATCCTGAGTTTTCCCTTAGATTGCTGGATTTCCAAAGGCTGCAAGCGCATAGAGGAAAAGTCCCACAAAGAAAAATCGTCAAAGATTTAGGGCAATTGCACTATTCTGCCATGTATGTCGGACTTCCTGCAACTTACCAGATGCGGTTTATAAAACAATATTCAGGGATAGTCCATCTATCGCAAAAAGACAAAAAATTTATCAAAAAAATTCTGGCAAAGTCTTGCAAAATCAAGAAACATGAGCCTGCTGCATTGCAGCAAAGAAGAATATGGGAAGGAAAAGAAAAATGAAGATACCAAATCTTGCTTTTGGGGATTTTCAGGAGATGACAAAGAACAGCATTTGTCTGGCAAAAGATTCTTATGGAGATAAAGTTCTTTTAGGACAAAACAATACAATATACAAAATTTTTAGGCGAAAGCGTTTCTTTTCCTCTGCTTTATTTTTCCCTTATGCTGTGCGCTTTTTTAAAAATGCAAAAAAGCTAAAAAAATCAGGCATTCCCACAGTAGAAGCCCAGAGTATTTTTTATATTCCTGATTTAAAAAGGCATTTGGTCACATACCCTGCTCTTTCAGGTATGACACTTCGTGAAAAGCTAAAAAAACAAGATAGTCTGGAACAGGGGATTTCTTTATTTTTGGAATTGCTTTGCAATCTTCATAGTAAAGGGATTTACTACCGTTCTTTGCATTTTGGAAATATTTTTGTTCTTGAGGAAGGAAAGCTAGCACTCATCGATATTTCCGATATGATGTTTTGGCCATGGCCTCTCTGGCTACAAAGCAGAGCTAAAAACTTCCGACACTTTTTGCGATATGCTGAAGACATAGAAGCTTTGAAAAAATATGGATGGGAACGTTTTGTTAAACAATATGCAGATCTGGGGGGCTTTTCTTTAAAAGAAAAAGAATATTTTTTTTCGCTTGTGAAAGATTGGGTTAGATAGGTGGCGCGCCCGGCAGGACTTGAACCTGCAACCTTTGGATTCGAAGTCCACGACTCTATCCAGTTGAGCTACGAGCGCATTGAGAGTATATTATAGCAAATTTTTTCCCGAATGCAACACTTTTTTTACACAATCTATAAAAAAACTGGATTTCTCTATGAAATATGAATTAAAACTTCTTTTGCTCTTGACGATTCTGGTCGCGTTGCCTTGTATTTTATTATCGGCATTTGCATTAGAGGCTTTGCTAGGACAAAAACTAATCATTGAAAAAAAAATAGAAGAAAGCTACTCTGCTATTGCCTCCACAAGCAGAAAAAACATAATAGAGCGGGTTAGCAGCAAAATAAAAATTTTGGACAAAATCGCTAACCAGCCTTTGCCTATGCAAAGCAACCTTATGATAGCATTATTGAGTGAGCCTTTAGTGGATAACTTTTTTCATCGTTTTTACCTGCTGGACAAAGACTATAATATCCTTTATCCTGAAGAAAGGCCAAAAACTGCTGAAGCCATGGATGTGTTTCTTCCTGGGGAAAATTACCACCATTTCGAAAATGCCTATTTTTTTGAATTTCAAGAGCAAAATCTTACGTCTGCTATTGAAGAATACCAAAAAATCGTGGCAGATCTGCCTGAGCAAAAATTGGATGCGTTAGGGCATGCTTTAGCTGGTATTGCGAGATGCTATTGGAAAGCGGGTATGATGGATAAAGCCATGGAAAGCTATCAATATCTCTCAAAGCTCTTCCAGGATCGAAAAGATCCGCAAAGTCTTGTTTTTATTATTGAGGGGAAAAGCCAGATTGCGGAAATCTATAAAATCAAAAACGATTTGGAAAGCCATTACCAGACTCTTTTGTATTTGTTAGAATATATGATATATAACGAATTCCAGATTAGCAGAGCAAAATACATTTTTCACTATCGCCAGATCACAGAGCGTCTATCTTTCTTGCAGCAAGAAGAAAATCTTTCTATTGAGGCAAGAGAAAAATTCGAAAAATCCTATAACAATATTCTGGACAACCGAAAGCAAATGCAAATGCAGGAAGCAGAGCTAAAAGAAATTCGCCAGTATCTTATTTCTGAGCTTAAAAACCAAACTGATGATAAAAAGGGTGGGTATTTGCATTACCAAAGGGGAGATAAGCAAAATCTTATTTGCTATCGCCATTTTGCAAAAGAAAATTTTCATGGCTATTTGGTTTATAAAATTAATTTAGACTATTGTTTACAAAATATTGTTATTCCTTGCCTGCAAAGCCAGGAAGTAGGCAAAGATGCAAAGCTCATAGTTATGGACTATACAGGAACGTCTCTCAATGAAAAAATTTCTTCTCCATTTTTTTCCCTTGTTTCGCAGCCTATAAACCCTGTATTTCCTTTCTGGCAGATTGCAATATATCTCAAAAATGTGCGCTCATTGGAAGAGCTTTCCCAGTCTCAATCGCAGCTCTATTTTTTGGCATTGATTACCATCATTCTGGTTCTTTTAGTAGGTGTTTATACCATCATTACAACATTTGTCCGCGAAGTCAAAAGTGCTAGAAGAAAATCAAATTTTGTAAGCAATGTTACACACGAACTCAAAACACCTTTGACTGCTATCAAGATGTTTGTGGAAACCTTGCTTTTAGAAAGAGCGAAAAGCAAAGAAGACCAAAGAGAATGCTTGCAAATCATAGCTTCAGAGAGCGACCGACTGAGTCGTTTGATTGATCGTATCTTGAATTTTGCCCGTATGGAACAAAAGAAAAGAAAATTTCATTTTGAATGGGCTGACCCCAAACAGCTTGTGCTGGATATAGGCAAAGATTTTCAGACTCAGATTCATGACACTTCTTGTTCCATACAATGGAATATGGAAGAAAATCTCCCCCAGGTTTTTATGGACCAGGAAGCCATGAGAGAAGCGATCATGAATCTTCTTTCTAATGCCTATAAATATAATGACAAAGCACAAAAAAATATAACCATAAAAGCCTTTCACATTGGAACAGAAAAAATAGGAATCGCAGTAAAAGACAATGGAATTGGAATCCCCAGACACGAATTTCGCAAGATTTTCCAGAAATTCTATCGTATAGAGGATACGCTAACCCGTAAAATAGAAGGAACAGGGCTAGGTCTTTCTTTAGTGGATTCTATAGCCAAAGCACATAGAGGAAAGGTAAAAGTACAAAGCAAACTACGCCAGAGCAGCGAATTTACTATTATCTTGCCTTTGAATAACATGAAACCTACCCCAGGACGCTACTCCTGGTTTTCTATATTCAAACGTTTTAGAATAAGAAAGTAACAGATAGAGAGAAATGACTCATTCGTAGTCCGATTCGTTATCATTATCTTAATCTTAATCGTTATCGAAATTTTTGTGATTTCCCTTTAATTTAGGGATACACAGAAGTAAAATTTACATA
>JABWCH010000353.1 GCA_013359215.1 Candidatus Brocadiia bacterium
TGGAAAATAAAAATATAAAAGTTTTTAAAGGGGGTTTGGGGGAAAATTTTTACAAAAATTTTCCCCCAAATAAAAATCTCTTTGCGTAACTCCTATTATGTTATTTATTTTATTTTCATCGCGAAGTACGCGAAGGACACGAAGAAGAAAATAAAAATATTTTTTTTCTGCTCAGTTCCTTCTTTTTGCGTTCTTCGCGTTTTTTTCTTTGCGATAAAAAAATAAAATTTCAAGCCATATTAGGAGAGAAAATTAGCTTACCTTTTTTCTACATCGCCTTTCGCATTTTCTTTAAAAATATTATTCTCCAGAGAGACAGTCGTTTCTTTAGGCAGGGAAATACCATATCCCTGATTCTGGAAGATTTCATTTTTTTCAAGTTGAATATTTGCCTTGTCTTGTATAAAAATAGCGGTTTGTGTTTGGTATATTTGATTTTCTGCGAGTTCAGCCTGGGCATCGTCTTTTATATAGATTCCTATGGGTGCGTTGTAGATTCTATTTTGTGAGATTTTAGCCTGGGCTGAATTTTGCAAAAGGATCATATAGGTGGTGTTACTGATTGTTTTAGACATATCATTCCCTTGTATCAAAGCGCGTGAAAAATCGAAAAAGATCAAATTGGATTCATAGCTATCGCTTATGATGCTATCTTTTAGGATTAATTGGCTTTGATCAAAGCAATACAAGGCAGCTTTGATTCGGCTTTTTTCTATTTTGACTTGAGTGCTTCCAAAAAGGTATATTTCAAAGCCTTTACAAGAACCAGGAAGATAGTCTGTGGATTCGAAAATGCAATGAGAGAAAGCAACTTCGCTATGCCTGAGGTATATGTCGCTTTGGATGTGGCAATCCATAATTTTGATTCTCTTCCCTTCTATTGCTGTGGTGGTGATTGCTTTCATGGGATGTCTCAGAATGGTTGCGGGCTTTCCTTTTTCGTCTAAAGTGCCTTGAAGCGTTATGCCGTTTTTTAGCGCGAAAGTACCCTCATAGATTCCAGGCGCGATCTGTATGGTTGTTCCTTCTGATGCCATATCTATTGCAGTCTGAATATCATGAAAATGCGATGTGCTATCTAAAGCCACACGAATGATTTTGCCTTTGCCTAAAAGGAGATTTTGTGCTTTTACCTGGATTTTTTCCTGCCAATAAGGGGAAAATGCTTTTTGCATCTGATCTGCGATTTTCTCTATGCCTTTAGTACTATCCTCTTGGCTGTAAAGCCTTGCAAGCCCTTCGTAATAATGGTTTATTTCTTCTGATTCTACGCTGTTAACAAAAGGCATGGCAGCCATATTTATGGTAAGATCTTTGGTAAGGTTGTAGAATGTAACATAGCGTTTTTCCTCTCGTAGCTCCCTTAATTCTTTCCATAGTTGTTGGTTTGCAAAATTTTCGTATTGTTTTAAAATCGTTCGGATAGAATCTTTCATGGAATGAAAGGCAGGGTCATCCAGAGGCAGGTTCATGGGCTGCAAGCCTAAAGAATAGGCTTGATCCAGATGATATAAAATTTTATCTTTGTTTTCTTTTTTTTGGGGATTTTCGAGCATCTGGTATGCCAGTATTTTCGCCAAAGCATAGTGGTATTTATTCTCTTGGGAAGAAAGGAACAAGGCCATCTTTATGTCTTGTATTGATCTGTCCCAATCTTTCATGCTAAAATAATGCATAGAACGGTGGTAATAGGAATCAGGAAATTCTAATATCTCTTGCCTACACAGAAGACTCTTTTGCCGCATTATATTCCTTCTCATAGCACAGGCTATTTGTGTTTCTACATTAAAGAGCAATCCATGTTTTAAAAGTTCATTAATAGGATGCAAAAATTGCTCCTGTTTTACGGCAAAATTTAACATATAGTGAATTGCAGAGTTATGATGCATTTCTATAGGAAAAAGCTCTGGATTGGAAAAGTCTCTCCCTATAATTTTTATGTTTTTTAAAAAAGTAAAATCATGAAGAGATCTTGGTGTAAGGAAAATATCTTTTTCTGACAGGGTAGCAACAATCTTTTTTGTGTCTTTCATGAACAACTTCACAAACTGGTTGTTTGATGTCTTTCCTGTATTCAAAGCAGAGAATTTGTTCAGAGCAGGAAGTTTTGTTTTGACTTCCTCTATACTATTGCTTTTGCTGCCAAGGATAATAAAAGGTATCTGGAGGAAAAAATGCACCTGAGTGTAAAATTTTTGAAAATATAGCTTATTTTGTCTTGCAATAAAATAACTTTGGTCACGTTGCATCATCATAAAATTCACGAATTCGCAGAAAACATCCTTTTCTTGCATAAAACAATCTTTTTTCCAATTTTCTACAATGGCATTGATCTCTTGTTTTTTTCCCGATTCTTCAAGGAGCAGGCAAATAAGGCAATCCAGCATGGTTTCCGAAGCTTGTAATTTTTTTTTAGCCATCTGAAAATCCACCAGGGCCATATCTTGTTTTTCCAGATCCAGGTAGGCACAACCACGCAAAAAATGCAAATAGGCAGTAGGATAGTCATGGATTAGTCGGGAAAAATTGTCTATGGCTTTTTTGATTTCAAACACATCCCATGCCAGCTTTCCTTGTAAAAGAATTCCCATAGGATTGTTGGGGTCAAGATCCAGGCATCTTTTTAGGGCAGCATTTGCTCTTTCGTAGTTGCTATAAACGCTTACTGTCTCCATATAGCTTGAATAATCAAAGCTTATGCTTTCTTCGCCTGTTAGAAAGTAGCTAAGGAAGTTGGCTTGGGCAAAGTAAGCTTCTGCCAATAGCGGGCTTTCTTTTTGGGCCAGAAGAATTTTCTCTTCAGCACCATAGCGGTTGTGTTTCAGCTTGAGTTGATAGGCTTGGAGGAGATAAAAGTATGTCTTGTGTTCTTTAATATAGCCTTCTAAAGAAGGTTCAAATTTGTCGATATAGGCATCCAGCTTATTTTGGTATTCTGGAGATTGAAGGTATTTTATGATGCTTAGCTTGATATCGTAATATTTAGCAGGGAAGTGGTCTTCTTCGAGCGCAAGGCATTCCTGAAAATCTTCTATGGCTTTTGTTTTGTGAGAAATTCGGAAATGAAGCAGTCCTCTTAAATAAAAGGCATCGGCATTTTCTCTGTTTTTTTCTATAGAGCTGTTGAGCAAAAGGATGGCTTTTTCTATATCTTGTCGGGAAGATCGGCTATTATAGGAGATGATTTTTGCCTGATCTTTTGTTTTTTCTGCTTCTAAAATGCTCTGGTATAGATCAGAAATTTCTGTATCCAATCTTTCTTTGGAGATTTTGCTTTCCTTTATAAGATACATGCTGTTTCGTACGTCTTGATAAAGTTTTAATGCCTTTTTACAAAAGTATTTTTTGTAATGAAAATACGCATCTTCGTAGAGTTGGGACAATACAAGATCTATTCTATTTTGTATTTTTTGCTGTAATGGAAGAAGCTTGCTTTTATATTCCGAGTTTTCCAGCGCGTTCCATGCAGTAGAATAAAGCTGAATCGACTGGTGCATTTCCTTTCTGTCTTTGTCTTCGAGTCTGTTTTTGGATAAAGGTATTTTTTTCCTAAAAGAAAGGATTTCTGCTTGATGAAAATGCTTTTCTACAGAATCATAGACTGCTTTATATCTCTGGCTTTGATCCTGCCAGATAAAAAACAGCCCGCCGAAGAACAAAATAAAGCAACAGAGCGCGAGAGATCCGATCATTTTATTCTTCATGAATTTGCGAGAATATCGATACCAGATCGAGGCAGGCCGAGCTATAATGGGATCGCCTTCAAGGAAATTTTCTATATCTTGTGCCAATTCTTTAGCACTGCTATATCGCCTTTCTTGTTCTTTTGCCATAGCTTTTTGGCAGATGATTTCCAAATCGCGAGAAAGGCCAGGTTTAATACTTGTAGGTGCTATTGGTTCTTTTTCTTTGACAGCTTCCAGTACTTTGAGCAATGTATCCCCGCGAAATGGCTCTATGCCTGTAAGAATCGTATATAGCACTGCGCCCAAGGAATACACATCGCTAAGATATCCAATTTCTTTTCCATAGGCTTGCTCTGGAGACATATAGGCTGGAGTTCCTATAGGCGAGCCAGTTCTGGAGAGCTTTTTGTCTTCTTTCTCCATCTTTGCCAGTCCAAAGTCCATGATTCTTGGCTCACAAGAGGCATCCATCATAATATTCCCTGGCTTAATGTCTCTGTGGACAATTTTATTAGAATGGGCATAGTCTATTGCTTTGCATATCTTTATAAACGATTTTAGTGCATTTTGCCTGGTTATCTTTTTTTCTTTAATCCATTTTTCCAGAGTGTCGCCCTGGATGTATTCCATAGTAAAATAGTAGATGCCTTTTTCTTCCCCCATATCGTGAATTTTCACTATATGCTCATGGTTGAGCTTTGCAGTAGCCTTGGCTTCTATCAGAAAGCGTTCAATGGATATTTTGCTCTGTTGTCTTACCGATGTGATCAGCTTCAAGGCTACTACTCTGTCCAGGCTGGGATCGTATGCTTTATAGACTACGCCCATTCCTCCTTCTCCCAAAGTTTCGAGAATGCTATATCTTCCAAATTTTTTCTTGTCTTCCAGAGATTTTGCCAAAGGTTCTCTTCTGTTTTTTTCGTTCAGAGCAGAATCTTCTGCATCCAGCGTCTTTTTTTGCTCTAAAGATACAGATTGATCGCTTTCCATAGTCTTTTTGTCATCTATACTAAGGTCTTTATCTTCTTTTTGGACAAGAGTAAGAATTCCTTCTACAGATTGGGTTATCTGGGAGACTGTTTTTTTTTCATTTGCTGTTTTTTCAGCCAGCGACTTATGCAAGAAAGAAATCTGTTCTATTGTAAGCATTTTTTCTTTCACAAGAATAGAAAACAAAGACAGTCCAGATTTAGCCTGCCATTCTCTCAATCGATCTTTATCGCTTTCTTTTACTAAACCTTGCAGTATAGCAACATCTAAAAAATTTTCTTCATTTGGTTTCATACTATTTTCCAATACAATGATAATTCACTTGGCAATGTTAAACCCAAGATGAAAGAAAAGAGAACCCAGATTAACACAGACTGTAACTGTGATAAAACCTGGATTTTTCGATCTGAAATGTGACATCGTCAAAATAATATCATGAAGAGAGATTTTGGGCTTTTTCTAAAACTTCATGTATGAGCTTAAGGTTTTCTTCCCCTTCTTCATGGCTGTATTTATGGATAGCAAACCCAGCATGAACCAAAACATAGCTTCCTACTTCAACATCCTCTAAAACAGAAATATCAGCAACTGTCTGGTTGCCTAAAATATCCACTTTAGCAATTTCTCCTTGGATCTCTACTACTTTAGCAGGAATGGCTAAACACATAATGATGATTCTCCTCTAAGAGCCTATCCGAAAAATAATTTTAGGCGAAAATTTCAAGGCACTCGGAGAGCGAGGAGAAAGTGACAAAATTGCCGCAAGTGTAGCCGTAGCTA
>JABWCH010000354.1 GCA_013359215.1 Candidatus Brocadiia bacterium
TGGAAAATAAATATATAAAAGTTTTTAAAGGGGGTTTGGGGGAAAATTTTTACAAAAATTTTCCCCCAAATAAAAATCTCTTTGCGTAACTCCTATTAAATAACTTCCCCATAGCATAAGCAAATTGTGCAGGCTAAGCAGTGCTATGTTAATAGCATCTGTTTGAGTATGCTTTCTGATTATACATAAAAACTCACTTCGCATCAGTAAATGGGGAATTTATTTAATTCTGATTCCTTATTGCTATTTTATACTGGCATCCAAAGGATCATAGCCTTGGACTTTGAAAGGGGAATTGCGCCATACTTTCATTTCCATGTCGTAATATGGTTCTGTGATGGCTTCTTTGATTTCTTCTTCCTGGACTAAAGACGGGTTATATGTGATGATTGTTTTGGCAAAACCTGGGCCAGGCCATGCTTCTATTTTGAGATAGCCTTTGATCTGGTGCATGTCATCTCTGTGCAAGTAGTAAGTTAATAGATTGGCGCGGCCACGGCATGTCAGATTTTCTATGGGCAAAAGAATATGGGCGGTTTTTTCTGGCTGTTCTCCTTTGATTTTAATAAAGGATGCTATAGGATAAAGACAATCGCCTACAACAGCAAGAGTGACAAAGAAAAATATAACCACCAGGATGCCCCAGGTTGGTATTTTTTTGTTCTTTGGCTTTGTTGCCCAGGACAAGGCATCTTTTTCTGGGCATGATTCTATGCACTCAAAGCAAGAGATGCATCTTGCATGGGTTACATGGCTCACCTTATGCACAGGAATGGACATGGGGCAAACGCGGCTGCATTTAGCGCAGGATGTGCAATTGCCTTCATTCCTCTGGATTCTGGCAACTCCAAACCAGGAAAAAGGATTCAAAACCGCGGCAAGAGGGCAAATCCAACGGCAAAAAGGCATGTTGATAAAAAAAGATGCAATCAAAATGGCCGCAGAAACAAGATAGGCCCAGAAGGTGATGTCTTCCCCATGCCTGCTCAAGAGGGCATAGCAAGGATCGAAACCTCGGAAAATGAGTTCCCCGCTTCTATAGGTAAAGTAGAGCAAAATAGCCAGGAAAAAATATTTCCCCATCGAATAGAATCTATCTGTTTTTTCAGAAACTCGATACGGCTTGATTCCTAGTTTTGCTGCGCATCCTCTTGTTGTCTCAGAGAGCATTCCAATAGGACACAAATATCCACAAAAGGATCTTTTGACCAATAGCGTGGTTACCAGGACTGCTGCAAGGATATAAAAATTAGAAACCCCCAGGGAGCACGGCGTGTTCCCCTCTGCGATATAAGTATAAATTGCCTCTACACCGCCAAAAGGACACCATTTTTCTGCATTTCCTTCCACTACGAATACAGCAATGATAATCGTACAAAAAACCGTAAACTGGACAAAATGCCTTGCTTTTTTCACTATTCTCCTCCGCACTTCCCTCTTTGAGGACAACTACTGCAATCTTTTCCCTCGCTACAAGAAGATTCTGGGATCAAGGATTTGGTTTGCATCACTTCCTGGAAGGATTTTTCTGGAGCAAGTTCAGCAAAGTCTTTGCTTTCCTGTACTCTGGCTTTAATCATGGTAAGCTGTTTGGGGGCTGTATTCTGGAAGCAAACGAGAAGAGTTTTCAGGGATGTTTCCTTATACCCAATCAAAGCTTCCAGGGAAGCCTTATAAAAGAAATAAAAGGAATTTTTCTGTTCTTTTTTGGCTAACTCCCAATAGATTTTTTTCCCCTCTTCTATTTCTCCCATTCTGGCTACGGCTATGGCATAAAGCACTTGCAAAAAGGGGCCAGGAGGCGTTACCTGAGAAATCCAGGCCACGACTTCTTTGTTTTGCTGTGCAATCAAAAAAGACTCTGCCACCAGCAAAAAGGAATCGCTATTGGAAACTCTTCCATGAATTTCTTTAGCTATTTCTATCATTTCGATGTATGCTTTGTTTTGCATATAGTAGGTATAAAGAGAAAAAGCCATAGAAGACCATCTTTCCTGATCAGGCTCTTTGGGCAAATATTTGCGTACCTTGATTACCTGGCGGAGGAGCATATACTCTCTTTTGTATTCCTGGTTGGATCTATCCATATTGGAAGCCTTTTCCAGGCATTTCAAAGCATCAGAAAAATTGCTCTGCTGCAAAAGCATCTTTGCCTTAAGGAAATGCTCTTGGGCATCTTGTGCTGATACATACATTAAGAAAAACAGCAAACATAAAATAGACAAAATATATTTTTTCATTTTTTAAAACCTCATAGCTTGGTTTAATTTTTTTAAGGCCCAAAACAAAAAGTTACCGCAGAAGCACAGGATTGTGTTCTTGCGGTAAATTTTTTATCAAACAAAACAAGCAGATAAAAGACTATTGCATTTTTTCTGCTATTTTTTTCAAGACTTCTGTATGTTCCCAATAAGAATGGCTGGAGGCTATATCAGAAACATTGAGATTTTCTACTTTAGAGACCCCGACTGAACCAACAAGCCCCATGGCTTCCTTGGATGCTCTTTCCATGGTTTCCATAAGATACATATCCAGGTCTGTCTGAGGATAGCCGCCTTCTTGTAGTGTCTGGTCTAATTTTTGGAGATATTCTATTTTTTCAGGATCAGACATTTGATCCCAATCAGGGAACTCTCTTCCACGTTCATTGCGATCAAACAGCCAATAGTATAGGGTATAGATGTATTTCAAGACACCATCTCTATCGGAATAGTAAACATAGTTTTTCTGGGCGATCTCGTTTGTTCCTGCAAAGGAATCTATGTAGGCATTGTTGTGGACGGCTGCTGCCATATTGAAGCAATAGCCCCATTTCACATACCTTGCCTCATTCAGCTTGAGTGCATTGAGAAGAACTCTTGCGCCTAAGCTATGGGTCATGAGATGGATTCTTTTGTTAGAGCTGCCATACCATTTGCTGATATTGCTTAAAACGTGAAGCAAAAATCGTCCGCTTGTGTTTGCGCCAGTGACTGCTGTTCCAAACCAGAGAACCTTAGAAGGCCAATGAAAACCAACATAGTTGCGTTTGCCTATTTTGGATTTTAAAACAGAAACAGCTCCTTCAAAGTTTCCTCTGGCATCATCGAAGTTTGTCATATAGCCATGAACAAACACAACAGTATCAACGCTGGTGTCAAAGGAACTTTGCAAGTGTCCTAGCTGCATTTGCGATGGGGATTCCAAAAACTCTTCATCGTTATCGCAGCGTACCATAATCAAAGAACCACTTTGCGCTAATAAAAGGCAAGAAAATACCATCATGAGAAAAAGAAAACTTTTTAGCATTGAGAAGCTCCAATCGTAAAAAAATACTCAAAAAATAGAATGATACTCTATCCTGCTTAAAGAAATGAAAATAGGATCAATAAAAAAACGTTTTGGTGAGATGTCTGGGAATCTTTTTATAATGGGCTTCATGTCCAAGATTCCACAAATACACGTCTATCATACAGGGGAAAAGATTTGTTTCTCGATTTTGATTCCAAAACTCTACAATCTTTTCTACTGAGACAATCGCTCCTGCCCGAATCTCTATTTCTTCTTCACTGTAGCTTTCCAAAAATTCTTTTTTTTCTATCTGCTCTTTCAGGAATGGGCTGTATTCCAGAATCCCTTCACAAAAAAGTACATGGGGAACAAGGTTATCGGCAAACATGGTAAGCCTGCCAATATCGTCAAAATCCCCAAAAGTAGTACCTTGAAAGCCCAGATAAAGATCGTTTACAAGGATTTGCGCTCTTTTATAAAAAGAAACCCTTTCTTTTTGGTAGAAGCCACAGTCATTCCAATGCGGGCAATTTTCCACAAGAAGAGAGATTAAGGCATTGCCTTTTTTATTTTTGGGAAGGCTTTCCAGAAGATGAGAATATTCTCCCTGGTATTTTTGAACCACGAACTCGCCTGTTTCCTGCAAGCAAAGGCTAAATTGCGAGAGAAGCTCTTTGTGTTCTAGTTCGAATAAATCTTGCAATTTTTTCAGGGTTATCCCTGCTGCCCATTGAGGCGACAAATCTATTCCAGAGAGCATAGCTTTCTTTAAACCGCTGGCTACAAAAGCATAGATGCTGTTGCCTGTTTTTTTTTGGATTTCTGGGGAAAAACCTGAGCCAAAGTTGATAGTATCTACAGTAAAAATGTAGTTTAAAAGATCTTTTCCTTTGCCTAAGAAATGGAAAGGGGCTTCCCATTGATACGACTCAAATACCTTTTTTAAAGGAATGCTTTGGGCAAAAGCCAATAATTCCTCTTCCTTTATAACAACATGCTTTGCTTTTTGCAACACAAAAAAAGAATTTTGTCGAACCTGATTATACTTTTCCAGCATGCTAAACTTTTCCAAAATCGGCAACCTTTTTCAAAACAGACCACGAAGCTCCTAAAGCACTCTCGCCACCATCCAGGCTTAGAACCGTCCCTGTGAGATAGGGAGCATCGTGGTAGGCAAACCAGATAAACCGAGCTACCTCTTCTCCTGTTGCAAACCGCTTCATGGGATTGAACAGCCGATAGTCATGCTTTTGTTTTAAAGGGCATTTTTCTTCTTCGCCTAATTGTACAGGCCCAGGGGCAATCGCAAGAACGCGCTTGGGAGCTAGCTCCAGGCTAAGGCATTTTGTAAACATATTCAATGCTGCCTTTGCTGTGGAATAGCCAATTGCATTTGGCTCAGGCATAAAAGAAAGTCCGCTAGAAACAGATACGATACAGGCAGATTCCGTAAGGTTTTTATAAAAAGCTTTGGTGACCAGGAAGGCAGAGTCGAGATTTGTATGTATAATTTTTTGCCATTCTTCATAGTCTGTATCGTGGAAGTTTTTTTCTGTGAAATACCCTACATTGTTAATGAGAAGAGATATAGTTCCCAGGCTCATGATTTGGGAAGAAATGCTTTGCAGTTCTTGAAGGTTACAAACATCGCAGGCAAAATATAAAACCCCATGCTCTGTTTTTTCAGGCAAAGCATGGTCTAAAACAACCACCTGCATTTTTTCTTTTAGGTGTCTGGTTATTTCCAACCCTAGCCCTGATGAACCACCTGTAAGGAGACACAAAGAATTTTGCATTTTTTATCCTTGTTTATGAATCAGAATTCCATAAGCTTCCCATTTCAAAAAAATTTACCGCAGAGGCGCAGAGAGCGCAGAGAAGAGAATATTTAACAGAAGTGGATAAATGTAAAACGCAAAATGTATTGGGTGTGCCTAATATCGGTTTTTTAATGACAGCAGTCAGAAAAAAATTTTTGACAGGATTAACAGGATTGACAGAATTAAAAATTCTTTGTTTTATATCCTGTTCATCCTGTCAATCCTGTCAAAAAAAACTCATTTCAGACACACTCAAATGTATTTTACATAATAGGAGTTACGCAGGTATTCTTAACATATTGAAATACAATATATATCTATCTTGCGAGTGATTAAAATCTTGACTCTATTTAGTTTTGCAA
>JABWCH010000355.1 GCA_013359215.1 Candidatus Brocadiia bacterium
GAGCTTTCAAAACTAAATAGAGTCAAGATTTTAATCGTTTGCAAGATAGATATATATTGTATTTCAATATGTTAAGAATACCTGCGTAACTCCTATTAACTTGACAATCTTTCAGGAATCAAAAAAGCAATTTTCGGGTTTTCTTTATATGGATTTTGGTTGAATGCACTTTGTGGCAACATAGCTTGCCCTGGCTTCTTCAAAGAGTTCTCTGGCTTCTCCCAGGATTTTCTGTAAATGGTCTGTATTTCCTGCGGAAAGGGGGTAGTAGATCGCCATGACCGTATTTTTGGTATGCTCGGTTGTCTTGGTAGCCAGAGAGTCTTTGACTGGAGTAACAATGGCTTTTTCCTCATTTTCATACAAAGCAACGCCGCAAATCAGATCATCTAGCTTGAGTTCTTGCCCTCCTGCATTGAAAATATAAGATTCGCCTGGTTTGCCAAGCCGAAAGCAATACTTTTGCGATTTTGCCAGGTCTATATCCCATAATGATATGGAAATCATATATTTGAGAGATATATAGTTGTTGATGTCCACAGCAGCATTGATCCTGGGGAACTCTCCTTCTATAGCCTCCCGAAGCAAATATTCATTCGCTGGTTTGCTTCTTCCTGTAGGGCGGTATGATCCATTCCTTAAAATCAGACGGGATGCAGCGCGAAATTTTTCTTCCTCTTCATTCAGTCCCCTAGCTTTTTTTTGAGCCAGAGTTTCCTGAAGTCTTTTCTCCAAAAGAGGGCCACAGGGAAAAAGACAAAGGTTCTGAGCTAAGACGATTCCTATGGCTATATCTTCTCTTGGTAAGAGCAATTCAAAAGAATATTGTTCTATCATATTTTTCCTTAGATATACACAAATAAACACTGACTCATTTCTCTCTATATTGTGTGGGTTAGTTTTTTTTATCAAAAGCATTGGGTGGTGCTATCTGCTTTTCATGGACGCAATTCTGGATTTGGTTTTGTTTCAAGTCAGCTTTTGTGGATTCTTGCAATACCATAGCTACCTTGCTATTGGAAATCTGGTTTTCCGAAACAACAGGAGACGATGTTTCTATCATCAATAAGGCAATTTCTGTATTGTTAAAAAAAACATTCTCTTTTATGGAAGGGCTGGCGGAATTTCGTATGAAAACACCTATGGAATTGTGCTGGATTTTATTCTTTTCAATAGCAGGTTTGCTGGTTTCTCCACACATTATCCCGCAAAGCTGGTTGTATTCCAAAATATTTTCTTTGATTAATCCACCTGTTCCCATCTGGTATTCTATGCCTACTGTATTGCCAGCAAAACGATTTCCTATAAAAGAAGGCTCTGCCTGGCTTTGAACCAGGATTCCTGCTCTGCTTTTAGAAAAAATATTGTTTTTTAGAATAGACTGGCTTTTCCCCTGAAAAAGGATTCCTAACCTTGGGTTTTCGAGAAACGCGTTCTCTGCAATCTCACATGAGCTTTCTATATTGAGCATCCCATTTTCTTCATTCTGCGCAATTTTGCAATTTTTGATTTTGATGTTTCCAGCATAAACCAGAGCAATTGCACTTTGCGAAAAATTTTTCTGGATTGTACAATAAAGGATTTCCCCCTGGCTTTTGTTGCCAAAAAGAATCGCTCCTCCCTGCAACACACCTCCTTTTTTAAAAACGCATTCTTTCTTGTCTTGCATGTCGATTTCCATGCCTAAGCCATCCTGAATGTCGCAGTGATGGAATATGCCTACAGCGTCTTCTCCCAGGATGCTGATGTTGTCCCATCCATCTGGCCCTTGCAAAACAATTTTTTCAGACTCTGTACCTTTTATTTCGATTGTTCCTTCGCAAATAATTCCAGCTTCCTGGAAGGTTATCGTTGTGCCAGGGGAAATCGTCAATCCACTGCCTTTAGGAATTTTAATTTTTTTATGGATTTCATAATTGCCTTTTTTTAGAATCACTTTGCCCTGGATTTTTTCTGGTAGCTCTGCAAGTTCTTGTATTTTTTCTTCCTGTTTTTCCACAGAAGGAGCAGCCACAATGGTTTCTTTTTTTTCTTCAGGCTGGTCATGTTTATCTTCTGGAACAGCAGGCTTGGGAGCAGTGACTACATCAGATGGTAAAGGAGGGGCAGAGGTCAATGCTGGCGCAGAGAGTTCCTGTTTTTTCTCAGTAAAAGAAACTTTGATGCTATCAAAGGGCATATCTGTGTGAACACAGCCTAAAATCAAAAGAGTCATCAAAAAAAAAGAAAAAAATTTCATACACTAGCCTTTCTCGTCTTGGGAAATAGAGCCTTCTTCTTCCATTTGTCTTAAACGAATTTTTTTTTGCCATGGCACGAGGTTTTCCCATAGGAAACAAGAAGAAACACCTAATCCAATAAAAATAGCCCCCCAAAGCCCTGCAATCGTAGGAATTCCAAGGACGACTACTGCCATCAGCAAAGTAGCAATGGCTATGCTGAAAATCAGGTTAGAAACAAGATGAATCCTTTTGAGCTTCTTTATAGGGATAAAATAACCATTTGCCTTATACACAAGAATGATAACAATTGTTCCTAAAAAGCATAAAGTAGAGAAAAATAAGAAATAGTATGACCAGGAAAAGCTGGCTTCCAGATTTCCCCCCATATCCAAGGCAATATTCTGGAATGCTTTTACGTCGATTCCAGGCAGTGCAATCAATCCACTGAAGGCAAAGCCAGCCAGAATGCAGCCAATAGTGAGCAGTTGCTCACAAGAGTTTACATATTCATTTCTTGTTAAAGAAATCTTATCCATTTTTTCCCCTTATATGTTACGCAAAGAGATTTTTATTTGGGGAAAAATTTTTGTAAACATTTTCCCCCAATAAAAAAATTTAAACGCTTATTGACTTAACTCCTAATTTTAAAATCACGAATGAATAACACGAATAACACGAATAAGATGATCTATTCGTGTTATTCGTCCATTCGCAAAATTTGTGATAAAATGCTTTTCTGATGTATCCAGATTAGGAGCTAAATCCATAAGCATTAACTTTTAAGTTAAGCCATGGGCAATGCCCTTACAATTCACCTGCAACTAAATTTTTATCTCAAGCTTGGAAATCAATTCCTGGGCATTTATTTCCAAACGAATGGAATGGAGTCGATAGCTCTTTTTCTCTTTGGAAATGCCAAAAGAAAATTTTTTAGAAATGCTTTTTCCTGGCTCAACAACTGCTTTATGGTATTTATATTTAGGCTGAGGTTTTCCCATATTGGTTTCATATTGTGCCACCAGTTCTACAGGAATCGCAAAAGGAAAGTTGTTCGCAAAAAAAACCTCTAATTTTTTATCTGTTTTTTTGAAGGAAAAGTCGTGGAATTCTTTGATTTGCTTTGCACGAATAAAGGAAACTTTGGCAAGTTTTTCTTTTGTGCTATGTCCGATATGAAAGCCTGTCTCCTCTCGTACCCAATCGCTTCTGATTTGAACCATACTTTGCTCTTGTCCATAGTTTTCTGGTGCTTTATCCAATTTTTTTGTGATTTTATTCAAGTCAGAATCCATAATGCCTTGAATTAAAACCATTTTTCCAACCAAAGTAGAAATGTCTTCCTGGATATCGCTATGCAAATTTTCATCGCCTAGTCTGTATTCTGTGCTTTTATAAAGATACCCATCTTCCAGACAATATTCTCCTGGGCATTTCCAGGTAAGAGGGGAAGTCCTTTCCAAAACTCCTAGAAAATAAACTGTCTTAGGTGCTTCTTGTTGCTGTGCATTACAAAGAACCAAAATACTGAATAAAAAGAAAATGGCTAAAATCTTCATATTTCATCTCCTCTTCTTGTCACTAATAATCCTGGTTTAAAAACGCTTCCATCCTTTGCAAAAAATTTTCTACAGACTGCATCTTACTAGAAAAAATTTGCTGATTTACGTAGATTTCTCGGATGGTTTTTTCTAAAACATCTTTTTTGGAAAGACTTTCCATGACTACTCTGTTCTGGGAAATCGAATTTTTATAGCTTTCAGAAAGCATATTGTATTTTTGCTTTGCTTCATCCAGACTTTTCTGGACATTTTGCAATCGCATTTTATAGACTTCGATGTTCTCTCTTACCTTGGAAAGCTCAGATTCTTTTTCCAAAAGATTTTTGACCGCATCATGGTATTTGCTTAGAATATCTTTATTTTCATAGTGGACATGGCCTAAAATTTCTATGAGTTTTTTAAAATTTTCCTGTAGCTCGGATTGCTCCTGCTGTACTTTTTTAAGCTCTTCCACAGCATTTTCTTTCTCTGCCTGAAGAGCCACATATCCAGGAGCTATTTCTTCTATTTTTTGAGTTAAAAGTTTTTTTTCTGCAAGACACTCTTGCAATTGTTTTTCTAAAGTTTCCTGGCCTTGCTTTAGCTCCTGAGATGGTTCAATAAATTTTTTTTTATGCTCTTCAAAGGCAAGCAATGCTTTGTTTTGCTCCAGGTATCTAGCATGGAGAGACTGGGCAGCATTCTCTAACTCTTCGATTTTTTTTTTCTGGAGCAAAATTTGGGAATCCTGCTCTGCTATTTTTTGCTCTTGCAAAAGAACTAGTTCTTCCTGCTTTTTTTGCCGCAAAAGAGCGTTTTCCTTCTCTTGCTTTTCCGTTTCTAAAATTTTGTCTTCTTTCTCTATTTTATCTTTTTCCAGAGATTTTTCCATATTCTGGATCTGTTTATTTTTTTCTTCTAAAATTTTTTCTTGCTCTTGCTTGTAGGCATCCATCTCTGCACGCAATTTTTCCATTTCCTGAGCATTCTTCTGGCTTTTTTCTTCCCATTCTTTTGCTTTGGCTTGGGCATCTTCCAGAGACAAAATCGATTGATAGTAGTTTTTCAGAAGCTCCTCTAGGGGAATCCAAACTTCCACGCTTACCGATGTGCCATCCTCAGAATATTGCATATTCTGGAATCTATGGCCAGCAAGAATGCCTTTTACCTTATCCTTGCTTTCGGTTTCTGAGAGAACGCTTTGTATCTTGGCTAAAAGATTGCGCATCGCATCCACTTTAGCCGATCGTTCTGCCATCATTTTCGCCTGGGCTTTATTGGTAGCTTCTGGGTTGATAATACCCTTGCCTGTAGCCTTTAGATCTAAAGGCATAGATTGCTCTTTTTGATCCTGAGCCATACAAAACCCAAGCCCAAACAACAAACAAACCATAAATAGTTTTTTCCAAAGCATACAATCCACCTTTCCCAAAAAAAAGTTTTTTGTGCTTATTTTCTATAATTTACTGTATGATGTTTAAATATATAAATCATACCCAACTTGCTAGTTGTAAATTTTGTTGAAAACAAAAAATAAAGAATTATACTCCTATCAAAAACAAATATGATTAGGAGCAATAAAAATGAAAA
>JABWCH010000356.1 GCA_013359215.1 Candidatus Brocadiia bacterium
AAAGGAATTGCCAGTGCGGTAGTATTCTCTGTGTCCTAGTCCACCAATAGGATAGCCATCAAAAGCAATAAACCGATCTTGTCCCCAGGACACATAGCCTGGAAGAACGTGCCATTGGTGTTCATAGATATGGGAAAAATACGCAAGACTAATATTAGAGCGTAGATAAGGTGTTCCAATTTTGCTGCCAAAAAGACTGGATGGGCTTGGATAGTTATGTGCTGTGAAGAAATCCAGACTTCTGTCATACATATAGGCTAAAACTTCAGCAGCAACGCTTTCTGAATTAGGGCCTTTTATGGAAACAGTCCAGGTTTCTTTCTGGCCTGGGAAAAGAAGATTGCGGAAGCTTTCAAAAGAAATTTGGAGATTCTTGTTATCCCAGGGGACGTAGATATTTTCTGTCTGGTTATAGGAATTATAGTCCATGACTCCAAAGATTCTTACACTAAAGCCACCTCTGTCTTTTTCTGTCACAAGATGAGAAAACAATCTGTTTTGGGAATGGTTGATCCATTCGCGCGATATAAGCCTGTTGGCTTGATAGACTTCATAGCAATAGCTTTGCCCTGACTGGCCTGTGCCAAAGAAAATTTCTGCTTTTTCACCAGCCGAGACATGGTTGCTTTTTACCAAAAGAAAGAAAGGAATCATGAGCTTGAAATCTTTGCCTGCGACCAGGAATTCTTTGCGGGTTTCATATACAGTACCCCAGTCGTCTTGCGTTTTATAATACAGGCGGTAAGCCCCTGCTGAGAGCTTATTCAATTTTACCAGAGATTTTCCATCCTGGGCGTGTTCCAATGTTCCTTCGCTTAGCTTAGCATCGTCTTTAAAGCTATACAAATATTGTTCTAATGTTTTATCGCTTTCCCAACGAGGTCGCATCTTGTCGCCAGGAATAGAAAATTTTCCAAACGAAGAATTCATGGGGTAGCGATTGGGTGTCATGACTTGCTTTGGCTGGAGAAGCTTTACCAGTCTGTATTCGCCTTTTCCTGCTTTGGGAACATTGCTAAGATCTTTGCGCAAAACAGATATTTCAATGTCTTCTTCTGGAACAAAATAGTTGTATGGCATTTGCAATTCAGCCTGGATAGCTACAAAACCAATAGGGTAGGTGTTGGAAGCATTTCTTGTTTCGCCGCCTTCATCTGTTATTTCCACATCGACTTTAAAGGTATAGCTGATATCCTGAGAAAGAGAGGGATCAGCTTTAGGTATAAAAGGAATCGTAAATGTGCCATCTTTATCCAGGGAAGCATTTCCTGCGGCTACTTCGTATGTATGACGATCTTCCTGGGATCTGTAAAACCACCAATACCACCAGGGCCATACAGTTTCTCGTGTAACGCGATAGAAAATCTTTCCTGTGGAAACAGGCAAACCAAAATAATAGCGAGCTTCGCCTTGTATGGAAACGCTTTCATTCAGGCGCATAGCCCTTTCGGGTTTCTTCAGGGTTACTTCAAATGTAGGGCGTTTATACTCTTCGACTCGGATATAACCTTGACCATAAGCACCAGAAATTCTTGCATTCAAACGGTATTGTCCAAGAACTCTCCCTTTGGGTATAGCAAATTCCCCTGCGGCAGTTCCATATTTGTTGGTTTTTACTTTTTGGACTTCAATGACCTTGTCGTTGGGATCATAGAAAGTAACTTCGCCTTCCTGGTTTGCCAGTACCCGGTAGTTTGCCTCCTGGCTATTTCCCCGGTATGCTACAACCTTATAGTAAACTTTTTGCAAGGGCCGATATATGCTTCTGTCTGTATAGACAAAGCAGCCTTGCTGATAGTTGTTATCAGAATGGTATCCAAAATAGAAAGAATTGGCATCAAAAGAAACTTCATAGCCTTTTCTGGCAACCAAAAAACAGCTTTCGCTATTTCGTTGCTGTTTTACCAACACATATCCATTCTTGTCTGTAGCAAAGGTTCTTACATTGATAGGCCCTTTGTTATAATCATACCGATAGAGGGTTAGATGAATATTGGGTAAAGGCTTTCCGCTTCTGCCATCCACAACAAAGACTTCCCAATCCTGGCCTTCCCAATCCTGGCCTACAGGCTGAGAAAGCACAACCATGTCTGTTATTGTCATGTATGTAGCCAATATTTTGTTAGGATAGCATGTACTGGTTTTGGCTTCGTAGTTTCTAAAATCTTCCTCTACACTGGCGGCAATCATATAAAATCCTTTTTCCTTGATCTTGGGTACAAGGTATGTTTTATGATGCTTATAATCGCCAGGATCAGCAAGATCAACATCCCAGGAAATAGAAGGCATATTTTTAGACATATATTCCCTGAGATCGTCTACATGCACGCTTCCCAAATAGCGGTACTTTCGATTCATCCATTCATCAAAGGAAACTTTATAAGCACGCAAATATAATTTTTTCATATTTTTATGCTCGATTTCCAGAGAATTCGCCTTGGTTCGATCCACGCCCATAGCTCTCATCTGGAAATCAGGCATTTCAATGCTTTTTGCCATGTATAAGCATTTTCTGCCGCCAAGGCTTTCAGGATATAGCTTATGGCCTTCCAGAGCCAGTTCCCTTGCCTGGATAAGATCACCATCTTTTTGCCATAAAGAAGCATATTCTGCCTGCCCTGCTGCCCACCAGGGATAGTCCCTGAACTGGGATAAAAGCTCTACAAAGCTTTCCTTTAAAAAAGCTCTTTGTTCTTTTCTATCAAAAATAGCCGCGATCTTTTGGACGCGCATAATCTGAGATTCCAGAGCAGATTCAAAGCGTTTGTTTTCCATGTTCCAGCGATAAAGGTCATCCAAAATAAAAACCATTCGCAAAACAGGGTGTACAGAGAGCTTTCCTAAATCTTCTGAAGAAACAGCCTTTCTGCTTTCTGGAGCTTTTGCCACGCTTTCGAAATCGATCTGGTATTTCTCTTTTAGCTCATAAGGTCTCCATGTGCTTGTGTTTCCTAAGAAGTTAGCCCATTGGTGTGACAAAAAATCGCGTAACGTCGATGCCACTTCTTTGGGGTAAGAATTGCGTTCTAAATATTCTGGATACTCATGGACATAAAGCTTTCCTAACTCTTCTCTATACTCATAAGCCTTTAAATACTGTAGGTTCATCTCTTCAAAAATATCAAAGGCTGTCCATTTTTTTAAATCTACCTCTTTTTGAGAAGACACCTTTTCTCTCTGGTTGATTTCCCAGGAGTAGTTATGATAATAATCCATAAGGGTAGTTGCGTAAAACAAATGGACAAGAGCTTTTTGCGTGGTAGCAGTAGGCCATTTTTCTTCTAGCATAAACCTTACAGCTTGCCCATAGCTATGCAGACCTCTCTTCAAAGCTACAACCCTAAGCAAAGACTTCAGCCATTCTTGCTGGTTTTCTTCCTGAACCGCTTTTTGGTATATTTTTTCTGCTTCTTTTAAAGCATCAGAATATTTTTGTTCGCTTTGCAGCCTTTTTACTTCCTCCCAAAGTTTCGTAAAATCTTGCGCATAGCAAGAGATAACAAAAAAGAAAAGTGCCAAAAAACATAAAAATGATCTCATGGTTGAATTCTCCTAAGGAATGATTCGTAAAAAAATACATAATCACTAAAGAAGTGTTTTCTTCTTTAGTCTCTTTTCCTGAAATAAAGTTCCATCATAACAGAAATTTTTTCTATTGATCTGATTTTTTGGGGGTGTTTTTAGTGTTTTGGAAAATACAAACAAGGCATTTCTGCGCACGAAAAGCAAAATGGTTTGTATTGTTTGAGGAAGGCTCTTTGTGGGCTGTAATAAAAGGAGTAGGGAAAATCTCACGCAACCAGAATAAGAGTCTGTTTTCCTGCCAAAAAGGGGGCATTTGCGATGTATTCCAGAAAGAAACAGGGCAATAAGGAAAGGAATCTGTATCCTTTTTTTCTAAAGATTGATAAAAACCTTGTTCCAGATATACTAAATTTTCTAGTTTGGTTTTGGTTTGATTATAGAAATACAGGCTGTTTTGCTCTTTTTCCCACTGAAAGAACCCAGGAAATGAAACTATGCTCTGTGTATATAAAAAAATACTTGCATCTTCCACTAAAATTTGCCATCCATCTCTATGCCTGGCTATTTCTATGCATTTTCCAAAAGGCAAAACAGGCATAGGCAAAGCGGGGAAGAAAAGTCTTTTTGTGGATCTATTTAAACTGCTTATTTTTATATAATTATGCTCTATGGCTATATTTTCTCCTGATATGGCTTGCAAAACAGAAAGAGTATAATGGCTTACTGGCATATAGGAAAAAAAGACCCCAAAAATACTTCCTGAAAAAAACAGCACTATAAACAAAAGTAAAAGGTATTTTTTTTGGCTTGGATATTTCTTGTTTTTTAGTACAAGCGAGAAGAGAAAAGCATGGACAGCGCATATAGCCCAAAGGCTAAAGAGGATTGGTTTTCCCCATTGGGGAGAAGGCGAAATGTCCTGGAGTGGATGGTTTTGGGTATAGTCTCTTTTGGGAGAAAGCTGTTTTTTCCAAAAAGGCATGATGCTGCGTAAAAAAGCCACCAAAAGATCCTGGTCTGATTCGTAGTCTATTGGGACAGAAAGGATTGTTCCCCATCCTGCTTGCCAGATTTCTATTCTGTTCCACGTTTGTTTCTCTAAAGTTACCAAAAATTTGCGAAATGTTGCACTTTGGTTGAGCTTTTCTCTGGGAATCCACAAAACGCCTCCTGCTTTTACCCAATTCATCAATGCTTGTTCCTGGGAAGGGAGGGTTTCTTCATTGCCTAAAACAATAAGATGGAAAGGTTGCAGGGCTTCCATCAAGCCAGGCAAAAAATCTATGGGCTGAAGATAAAAAGCAAAGGGAAGGGTTTGTAAGCAGGAGCGAAAGGCTTTTTCTATTGTATTGCTTTTGTAAAAACCGCAAAAAATATCAGAAGGCTGAAGTGGCGATAAATGTAAGTACTCTTGGGCTAAAATTTGTTTTTGTTGCCCTTTTTTTAACAAATGTATGGATAGAGAGGGCATGGAGGATTGTATGGGATAAGAAGCAGAAAGGGTCGTTGTTTTGATTTCCTCGCCTGGATGCACTACTTTCCAGCCTTCGCATAAGGCTTCTATTGTATTCTTTGAGCCTGGAAAATGCTTTTCAATGCTCCATTCTATTGTCCACCAATAGCCAGGGCGATAGTATTTTCCAGTGAGAGATCTCCAGATTTTTTCCTTTGGTTCTTGGGCAGTGGCAATGGCAATAAAGCAAAAGAGGAGGATAAAAATTTTCATATTGAAATTGGAGGCAATTTTTCCCATGCCTAAGCGGTAATCTTATCTTAATCTTAATCCTTATCGTTATC
>JABWCH010000357.1 GCA_013359215.1 Candidatus Brocadiia bacterium
CCGTAGCTACTCTGAGGACAATTTTGTCACTTTCGACGAAGCTATCCGAGATGCATCGAAATTTGCAGCCAAAAGGATTTTTCGGATAGGCTCTTAGAGCCTATCTTAAACAAGCCGAAACCCAAATGAGATGAATATACAAATTACGCGAAGGAAATTTTTATAAAAACTATTCAGCCATTCGACTATTCGTCTCATTCGTGATAAAAATCTTTGCTTTTTCAGCAAACATCTAACTTCTTAGTTTCTAGAGATAGTTTTTTACGGCATCGTCAAATTCTTTTTGTGTTTTAATATTGCGTACGGCTTTACCGAATTCTTCTTTATTCATTGCTTTAGAATAATAAGACAGATGTTTTCTCAGAAGCATGATTCCCTTTGTTCCTCCTGTATGTTCTTTGAGCATTTTTGCATGGCGCAAAAGGATTTGCTTCATCTGAGACAAAGACAATTTGGAAGGAAAAGATCCTGATGAAACAAGATGGTTGAATTCTCGGAAAAACCAGGGCTGTCCTAAACAGCCCCTTGCGATCATGACAGCATCGCATCCTGTTTCTTCCAGCATTTTTTTTGCATGCAAAGGTGTTCTGATATCTCCACTTCCTATCACGGGGATAGAAACCGATTTTTTGATTTGGGCGATTAGAGGCCAGTCTGCGTCTCCAATATAGCCTTGCTCCAATGTCCTTGGATGAATGGCAATGGCTTTTGCTCCCTTGGCTTCGCAAATTTTAGAAATTTCCACTGCATTGATTTTGCTTGCATTGATGCCACTCAAAATTTTGACTGTTACAGGAATTTTCACAGCATTTACAACCATTCCAATCATTTCTTGTATTTTTTCAGGGCTATCCAGAAGTGCCGCGCCTGCCCCTTTATTGATGATTCTGTTGATAGGGCAGCAAAAATTTATATCGACTCCAGAAAATCCTAAAGACTCCACTATACGAGCAGCATCTCGCATTTCTTCGCTGCTGCTTCCGCATATCTGGGCGATTACAGGCTTTTCTTGTGGAGATGTCTTCAATAGATACAATTCCTCTTTATCTTTTTCTACAATCCCTTTTGCCATTGCCATTTCCGTATAAACAAGGCTGGCACCAAATTCTTTAGCCAACAATCGAAAAGGCAGATTGCTGTATTCTGCCATGGGAGCTAAAATTCCTTTTCCTGAAACAGAAATATTGCTAATTTTCATAATCAGAACTCGCTTTTAGTGCAAAAATTTTTTTTGAATATGCTCCGCAAAAAGCTTTTTAATAAAAAAAGCATTTTATGAAGCAGTGCTTACATAATTTGGAAGTACCATTTAAGATAGCATAGCATAGAAAAAAATTCAAGAAAATATAGTTTGGCAATCCAATATGAAAAGAGTTTTATTTATCGTTTGACAAAGTAGAAAATGTTTTGATAGAATTTTCCATGAATATACTAAATTTTGCCATTTCAAGGATGCACTATGCAAAAAAAAATTTTGAAAAAAAATGCTTTGTGTTTGTTTTTGCTTTGTTTTTTTTTTATTGGCTGCCGTAGCACACAACAGCGTATAATAGACCCAGGAGTCGTGGAAGAGTTGCGCGGGTTCATTCGCATTAGCCAAAATTCGTTTGAGGTAAACCAACCAATACAGGTAAACTATTGGATCACCAATATCTCTACTATGCCTATACAAGAAAAGCTTGTGGATGGAAGCACAGACCCTAATTCTCCTTTCCAAACCTACTCCTTTAACGCAGTAGAGGAACTCGACAAAACAAGCCATTTAGAGCTTAAAGAGGCAGGAGAACCCTTTACAGGAGATCTTATGCTGATGCCAGGGGAAGAAAAGCTTTTTTGCCAAAATACCTTTGTCGCCCCTAAATCAGGTGCTTATGCTTTTTCCTTCTTTCTACGATGGAAAAAAGACAAAAGGATAGAATTTAAGCCAGCAACCATCAATGTAAAAGATGCTGTAGTAGAAACACGTCAAGATCAGGATATCAAGAAGGTCATAGGAAACCTGGCATCTAAAGATCCTAAAATAAAACTCCAGGCAAAAGAAAAGCTAATAGAAAAAGGTGTATTGGCTGTTCCTGCCTTGATAGAGCTTTTTGAGGATCAAAATGTTTCTCTTCGTTCGGATGCTATGTTTACAGTGATTTCCATTGGAAAAGAGGCTGTCCCTGATCTTATAAAAGCTTGTGAACACAAAAATCATGAAGTGCGTATGCGTAGCGTATATGCTTTAGGCCAGATTGGAGACACAAGTGCTTTTCCCTTGATTACCAACGCGCTCATCCATGACCCAGAAGCCGAAGTTCGTCTGACTGCTCTGCGTTTTATCAATGATACGCTTTCCTATCCTATATCGATTCCTCTATTGATAAAAGCACTGGATGACAATGCTGTATTGCTTAGAAAAGAAGCAATACTCGCACTCAAAAATCATACAAATTTATCTTTTGATTTTAATCCAGACGATTCGGCTATAGAACGCAAAAAATCTGTAGACCAATGGAAAGATTGGTGGCAAAGCCCTCGTTCCAACAGTTTCAAAACTCCATAGCATATTCAATGAGAATATTTTTTTTAGCCAAAATGCTATTGTTTTGGCTAAAACAAAGGCAATGTTTTCTAAGGAAAGGCAGAAAAGATGCTAACCTTCCAAACACAACAAGAACCTATAGAGAATGATCTCGTTGCTTTATTGGTTTGTGTCAATGGATCTTTTGACAGAGTCAGCGTTAAGCACTTTGAAAAGCAATTTGAAGATTATCTGAAAATAGGCTACAAGTTCGTCATTTTAGATTGTTCTGGGATTAAATTTGTAAATAGCTCAGGACTACAGCTCATGTTGAAAATAGTGGAAGAGTATAGAGAACAGGGCGGAATTTTTCTTTTTTTGAGTGTATTGCCCCAGATTAGCAAATTTTTTGATATGCTTGGCTTTACACCCATCATGACTTCCTTTACAACGAAGGAAGAAAGTCTGCAATATTTAAAAGACCAGATCAAAAGGCATGGTCTAACCGATAAAAAATCCGAAACATCTTCTTTGCCCAAGGTTTCCACTAACCCATCTAGCAAAAAAGCGATGGGGAATCCTTTAAGCCAGCCACAGCAACCATCTTCTACTCAGCGGCCATACAGCTCTACACGCAAAATAACATCTTCAAACCCTTATGAAAACCCCAAACCTCAGCCTAATTTGCCTGTGGCAGCATCGAATCCTGTTCCGCCCATAACAAAAAAAATGCCTGTTTTGGTTGCAACCAATTTAGAAGTAGATTTCTCTTTGGAATACTACAAAAAGATGATGCCCTGGCGTGTTTTTCCTGTAAATCTGCAATTTAAAGAAATCAAAAACAACAGAGCCAAGGATCAAACGCTCTATATTGTGCCTTATTTCCCTGGTTGTACGGTTGTTCCTCCATATCGTTCCATGCTGGCAAAAGAAGGAAACCAATGTACCTTTTGGGTCACACCACAAACAAGCCAAAAAATTAAGCCATGGATCGAAATAGGAAGACCACAGGAAACCGCTCAAACTTTTGATCTCCAGGTAAAAATGGGAAGCTATTCCTTTGCCAAAATGCTTTTTTTCCTTGCTTTTTTGGTTTTAGGAATGCAGTATATAACAACTTGGTTTTCGGAACCCAGACTTTTGAATTTTCTCTCTGCCATACCTTTGGATCTTATTCCTTGGGAATATCTAGGGCATATCCTTGCTGGGTTTGTGTTTTTCTTAGGCTGCGTTTTCTATGGGAAAAATATTCCTTGCAAAGCAAAAGCCTTGCAAAGAACCTGGCAGATGGAAGGTCTAGAATCTGGCTCTGTCTCCGTTACTCAATAGTCTAGTCTATTCAAAAATTAAATAAATCCTTAAAATGCTTATGGATTTAGCTCCTAATCTGGATATATCAGAAAAATATTTTATCATCTTATTCGTGTCATTTGTGTTATTCTCGTCATTCATGATTTTAAAATAAGGATTTTTCGGATAGGCTCTAAGTCCTAGTTAAATAAGTTCCCCATCTCATCGCTAAAGGAAATAGAAGAATGGAAATAAAGACCCGATTTACTCAGATGGTAGGTTGTAAATTGCCTGTTGTCATAGCTCCTATGTTTTTAGTCAGCAATCCTGATATGGTTGTGGCAGGATGCGAATCAGGAGCATTGGGTACGTTTCCTGCTCTAAACATAAGGCCAGTAGAAAAGCTAAGGGATTGGCTGAAAGAAATTCAGTCCAAGACACAAAAGCCTTATGGTGTAAATATCATTGTCAATAAATCTAACCAGCATGCCCAAAAGCAAATCGAAATTTGCCTTGAAGAAAAGGTAACTTTTTTCATTGCTTCTTTAGGCAATCCCAAAGAATTGATCCAAAAAGCTCACCAAATAGGCAGTAAGGTGTTTTGCGATGTCATCAACCAGGAGCAAGCTAAAAAGGCAGTAGATGTTGGGGCTGATGGTTTGATTGCTGTCTGTGCTGGTGCAGGAGGCCATGCTGGCAATATATCCCCTTTTGTTCTGATTCCTATGCTGCGCAATATGTTTAGTTTGCCTATCCTTGCTTCTGGTTGCGTTGTTCATGGCAGATCGCTTGCTGCATGCCTCACTCTGGGTGCTGATGGAGTTTTGATGGGTACAAGATTTATTGCCAGCAAAGAATGCCCTGTGGCAACAGAATACAAAGAGGCGATTGTAAATGCTAGACCAGAAGACATTGTCACAACCTATAAACTTGATGGAATTGCAGCAAATGTGATTAACACGCCCTATGTGAAAAAAACAGGCACGCAACTGAGTCTATGGGAAAGGCTTCTTTTCCGCTATCCTAAACTCAGAAAATGGATCATGGCACAGAGAGCCTGGCGTAGTATGCCTGTTCTGATGCAATCTATCCAAAAGCCAACATGGAAGCAACTTTGGGGCGCAGGACAAAGCGTTGGCCTGATTCATAGCATCCAAAGCACTTCAGAAATTCTGGAAACACTCTATAAAGAATATCAGGAAACTTTACCAGGCTAGTTTTGATTTTTCTCATTTTTGTGTTAGCGATGAGAATTAAACAACTTCCCCATTTTTAACCGAATATAAAGAAATTCGAGTCGTTTTATTTTTAATCCTTTCGTTTATCTTCAGGAGTGAACTTTCGATGTTTTTATAAGTGGACTTTCGATATTTTTATCGTAATCGTAATCGTCATACGTGTTAAGTTATAAGTATCTTAAAAAAAATAGATTGTATTAACCCAAAAAGCAAGCGAGTTTTATCTGAAGCGATCGCTTCGTGTAAGCCTTCTTTCAGGAATCAAAAAAACAGGTATCCCATTTTTATTTT
>JABWCH010000028.1 GCA_013359215.1 Candidatus Brocadiia bacterium
GAAGGCTTACACGGAGCGATCGCTTCAGATAAAACTCGCTTGCTTTTTCAGTTAATACAAGCTATTTTTTTTAAGATACTTATAACTTAACACGTATGAGGTTTACGCAGACAAAAGCAAGAAAACTAAAGATATGCAACCTGGGATTGCCTGGACAAAGAGGATTTTTCGGTGCGCAGTGAGAGAACCATAAATTCCTGCAATGATGATGCAAGATAGAAAAAAGATTTTAATATTCATTCCCTGCTGAGAAAACAATCCCCATACTAAGCCTGCTGCAAGAAATCCATTATAAAGACCTTGATTTGCAGCAAGAACCTTTGTTTTGCTGGCAATTTCTTGCGTGTGACCAAAAGTTTTCAATCCATAAGGCTTATCCCATAGAAACATTTCTAAAACCAAAAAATAGACATGAAGAAAAGCAACCAAAGCGATGAGAATGTCAGATGCTATAGCCATTATTTTCCCCTTTATGATGAATAGTTTTTTGAATTCGTTGTATTGTTTCTTCCATACGCTGCAAGAAACGCGATCTGTCTTTTTGGCTGAAAGGATTCTGGCCTTTTGTCATAATGCCCATGTCTCTTAAATATGACATCAACTCGCGGTTTGCTAGAGAATCGCCAATGGTATCTTCTTCAAAAATATAGCCCCTTGGATCAACAGCATAGCCCCCTTTTTTTAAACAGCGAGATGCCAGAGGTATGTCACCAGAAACTACAATATCGTTTTCTGCAATATGCTCTGCTATCCAATCGTCTGCTGCATCAAACTCTTTGCTTACAACCACAACCTTGATCCAGCATTCCATCGGCGCATCGATCCATACATTGGATACCAGATAAACCAAAAGCCCATAGCGTTTGGCTACACGGTATACTTCTTGCTTTACAGGACATCCGTCTGCATCTACAAATATATCAGGCAAAGGATGTTTGTTTTGGGTAGTTTTTCTTTGGGTCATCCTGATCCTATCTCGGACAAGCCGAAGCCAAAAAGGCATGAATTACGAATGAGACGAATATACAAATTAAACGAATGAAATTTTTATAAAAACTATTTGTGCCATTCGACCATTCGTCTTATTCGTGATAAAAATCTTTGCTTTTTCGGCAAACACCTAACTTCTTAGTTTCTATCGAACAATAAGATTCGTTGTTTTAAAGTGTAATTTAGCTACATAAAATAGCTTTTCTCTAGTATATTTTTGTACAAATTCTTTTCCAATTTTTTCAACGCCATAAGCTCCTTTGGGGAAATCTATATTGTATTCTTTTCTTAGATTTTCTAAGCCTTGTAAAAAAGCAGCTCTGGCGAAAATCGAAGCAATGGCTACCGCTGTATCAGACTCTGCCCTTACTTGCTGAATCAGCTTAATTTCTTGTCCCTTGGATAGCAATTGTCTTTCTAAAACCCTGGGATTGGCAAACTGGTCTGCTATAGCGACTTTAGCAGGAACGCGACCAAGAAGTTTTTCTAAAGTCTGGGCATGCGCCCAGGCAAGCATTGTATTTAGATTATAAAATTCTATATACTTTTGGTTATATTCGGCTGGCATGAGTACGAGAATTTCATGAGCCACTTTATTCTGATAGTCTCGATAGATTTCCAGGATTCTAGGGTCGGAAATTTCCTTGCTGTCTTTGATGCCTGCTTTTCGTAGCTCGAATTCCTGTTCTTTTTTTATATAGGCGCAGGCAACTGACAGTGGGCCAAAGTAATCGCCTTTGCCTGCTTCGTCCATACCTATGTGGTCGAATGAAACAGGAGACGGAGCTTTGGAATACTGCTTTTCCATTCTTTCTAGCAAGGGGCAAGGCTTTCCTTGAATCAGTACTGTTCCTTTGTTATAAAGATGGATAGAGACTGTGTCTTTGCCATCGGTTACAAAAAGCTGGATTCCATATAGAATTGGATTTTGGGATATAACCCTGATATTTTCTTGCTTGCACCATTCTAAAAAAGTCTGCTCGAAATTCAGCATAAAAGCCTCATAAATTCTTTCCTCACCTAAAGAGATATTTATTTGGGGGAAAATTTTTACAAAAATTTTCCCCCAAACCCCCTTTAAAAATCTTTATTGATTTTAAAAAAATTATCTTAAAAATTTTAAAAGATTCCTATTTACTAGCTCATGGATGGATAGATAGTGTTGAATGCTTGCTATTTTACCAAAAAAAATATAAAAAGACAAGATGCGATCTGGTATAATCAAAACTTCATATTAAATCATTCGCTCCAGGCAATGTTAAATAAGGAAAATATTATTATGGATAGAATAGAATTTTTTCTAAAAGTCTTAGAATTGAAAGAAATTAAGAGAACAGGATGGCTTAGGAAAGAAATCCCTAACCCAGAAAGCATAGCAGACCATAGTTTTGGCGTTGCCATGCTTGCCTTGTTGCTACCTGTACCGAAGGGTCTTGATCAGGAAGTTCTCATCAAAATGGCAATTTTACACGATTTAGGGGAATGCATTATTGGTGATATTGTATGCGAAGGCGAAGAAGAGAATAAAAAAAAGCAAAAAGACCAGGCAGAATCCCAGGCAATCCAAGCTTTACTAGGCAACAAACCACAACTGGAAAAAATTGCTTTAGACTATATTCATCAGAGAACTCCTGAAGCATTATATCTCAAAGAATTAGATAAACTCGATATGGTATTGCAGGCTTTTTTTTATGAAAAAAACAGAAAGAATCCTTCCTTACAAGAGTTCTGGGATAGTGCCAGAAAGCATATACAAAATCCTGATGTTCTCGAAATCTTCTGTGAATTGGATAGAAAAAGATAAAAAACAGAAATCTTTGTATTTGAAATTTTCTTGCAATTTTTTAATTTTCAGACAAAATAAGGAATTACTGGATCATTGCCTAAAGGGATTGGGTGGAAAATTTTTACAAAAATTTTTCCCCAAATAAAAATCTCTTTGCATAGTTCCTTTTTATCAATAGCGTACACCTTTTTTATTTAAGGATAAAATTTCATGAAATGCAGTTTATCTTGTCTTGTTTTTTTATTGATCTTGACCTTATCCTGGACACAGGAAATTGGGTTAAACCATAATCTGTCAGGTGATTATGCACCCATTGAGCAAGAAAGTTGGCAAAGAGCCAGCTATGACCTGGGCAGCTCTTTCCAAAATGGAACAGCCAGCTTTGCTCTCTATTCTCAAAATGCAACGCGCGTCCTATTGGAAATCTATGAAAAACCTTATGGCGAAGCAGCAAAATATGACTATTGGATGCAAAAAGGATCAGACAATATCTGGCGTGTACAGATTACAGTAAGCGCAGATGTTGTTTACTATGCTTTTCGCCTATGGGGAGCAAACTGGCCCTACAGCGAACAATGGCAGAGAGGCAATAGTGAAGCTGGTTTTATTAGCGATGTAGACTCTATGGGAAATCGCTTCAACCCAAACAAAGTCCTTTACGATCCCTATGCTTTAGAGATGTCACATGACAAATCCAATCCTAAAGTCATGACCAATGGGCATAATCCTGGAATGTTTGGAAGCGGTTCTGGTCTATACCAGGGCGTAGCAAGAAGAAATTTCGACACAGGCAAATGGAGTCCCAAAGGAATTTTGTTCCGCAACGCAGGCACTGCTCCAGCAAACAAGCCTAATATTGCTCAAAAAGATAGCATCATATACGAAGCCCATGTACGGGGGATCACAAACCATCCTTCTGCATCCAAGCTCACCAGCATTCTTTCTGGCATTCCTGGAATGGAAAATGTAGTGAATGTTCCAGCAGAATACAGAGGCACTTATAAAGGTGCTGGCTATCTTGCAAAATATCTCAAAGCATTAGGAATCAATGTAATAGAATTGCTCCCTGTACATGAAACTGACAACGATGCCAATCCTCCTGATAGTCCAGGCGGAAACTATTGGGGATATGCCACCTTTTCTTACTTTGCACCAGACAGACGCTATGCTTATGACAAAAGTCCTGGCGGCCCAACAAGAGAATTCAAAGAAATGGTCAAGGCTTTCCATAAAGAAGGCATCGAAGTATATCTGGATGTTGTTTACAACCATACAGGAGAAGGCGGAACATGGGAAGCAAGCGGGAAAAGCGCGGATATGCTTTGTTTCCGAGGCATAGACAACGCTCAATACTATGCGCTACCTAAAGGCGTACCTCACTCCTATTGGGATTCTACAGGATGCGGCAATAACCTCAATTGCGCCAGCCCTGTTGTCAAAAAGATGGTTCTGGATTCTCTGGTCTACTGGATCAAAGAAATGGGATTGTCTGGTTTCCGTTTTGATTTGGCGACAGTATTAGGCAGAGACATCATGCCAAACTATGATTTCAATGGACACGCTGATTTGCTCAAAAGCATTTCCCAATTGCAAGGCGAATACGATGTGGAAATGATTGCTGAAGCCTGGGATTGCCAATGGCCAGGCGGCTATCAAGTTGGCAACTTCCCTTATGGATGGGGAGAATGGAACGGACAGTATCGCGATGGCGTAAGAAGATTCATCAAAGGCGGCGGAGTTTCTACTGGCTTTACCGATTTTTTTAATGGAAGCTACTCTCTCTATGCAGACCAGGGCGGGCCACAAAAGTCTGTAAACTTTTTGGTTGCGCATGATGGCTTTACTCTTATGGACCTTCTTTCCTACAATTCCAAAAATAACGCCAATCCATGGCCTTTTGGCCCTTCAGATGGAGGAAGCGATAACAACGATTCCTGGGATCACGCAGGCAACCAGACTCTAAGAAGGCAGCAGCTTCGAAATCTATGGACAATCCAGATGTTTTCAAGAGGCGTGCCTATGGTTGTATGGGGAGATGAATTTGCCAGAACCCAAAATGGCAATAACAATCCCTATAACGTGGACTCTGTAGCAACATGGAGCAACTACGACATGATCAAAACAGACAGCCCTCATCTTGTCTCCACAGGCGCAGGCGGCACATACCACAACAATTTTGGCACAGATAGCAAAAAAGATGGAATCAACTCCCTTTTCCTTTTTGCTAAAGAATTGCTCCATCTCAGAAAACAACATCCTTGCTTAAGGCAAGATTCCTACCATGTCCCCTATATTTTCACAAAAGCCGATGGAAATACATTACAGTCCTATGATCGAGCCGTTAAAATCCATATCAAAGGAAGCAGTGCTGGCGACAGCGATTTCCTGGTTCTAATCAATACCTGGACAGAAAAAGTGGATTTCACCATCCCCGCTACAGGCAAAAAATGGTTCAGAATCCTGGACACCTCTGATTGGGCAGAACCCCAAAGCAACTTCTGGAAACAAGACCAGGCAGCCATAGCTAATGTTTACAGCGTTTTTCCCTGGAGTGTCGTTGTTTTGGAAGAAAAAAACTAGAGCAACATGCATTAAACTTAGCTGCTAATTTTAAAATCACGAACGAATAGCACAAAGGACACGAATAAGATGATCTATTCGTGCTATTCGTTCATTCGCAAAATTCGTGATAAAATACTTTTCTGATGTATCCAGATTGGGAGCTAAATCCATAAGCATTATTAATAATTTTTTTAACTAGGCTGTGTTTGCAAAGTTGATTTGAAGCCTTTTGCAATTTTTTCTATGACTTGAATTTTAAGGGATTTTTATGAGTTTGCAAACACGGCCTGGCACAAGTCGCGACATTCTCAAACTATCTTCGCCTATGCAAAATCCTTACTGTTATTAGGGCAAAAGCGAAAAGAAAGAGAGAGCCTGGTTCGGGAACAACTGTAACGGAAAATTCAGCACCCCATATAGCACCACCTACACTATAGCTCTTAGCACCAAGAAATGTACCTGTTCTGGTGTATTGGGCCATATATCCTGTGCTATTTTCTCTCATCCATAGAGTTCCATCAGCATAGTCCATGGCAAGAGCCGTATTGTGGCTGTCTCGTGTTGTAAAAGAAGACAAGAGATTCCCTGCGAGGCTAAAATTTTTGACCGTTCCATTGCCCCAGCTACTAAGCCATAGAGAATTGTTGGTTGGATCGTATGTGATGCCTAAACCATCAGCACCAGCATTGAAGAGATACTGGGGATTTTGCCAGTCTAAACCATATCGATAGATATTTCCTGTATTCCAGATAACTGCATAGTTGTATTGCCCATCGCTTGCACCATCGTGGAAATAGGTCTGACCAGATGTATAACGATTGCCAGTAAAAGAGCCTGATAAGGTATATTCCGCGCCTATACTTCCAGAAGTATGACCCATAGTTCTGACTTTATCTGCTACAGCAATAGCAATTTCGTTTGTTCCACTTGTTGCCCAGCTTCTGACGATGCTATTGCCTTGCAATACAGCAATCCCAGCATTAGCCCATACCGTAACATACAATTCGCTTGTAGGCCCTAGCGTATCGGCAAAGCTAAAACTAGATAGAAAGAAAATTGTTGTCAGTACAACCAAAAAACAGTTTTTTTTCATAAAAAAACCTCCTGTAAAAAAAGCAAAAACACACAAAAATTCACTCCAATAAAGCATAAACTCTTAAAGTTTAAAAATCAATAACTATTTTGGAATAAGCCTATAAAAGTTTTTATAGAAAAGTTTTGAGGAAAAATTTTTGCAAAAATTTTCCTCAAAATTTAGGCCAGCAGCGTTGTGGGTAAACTATTGACAATGCCTTCTGTATATGCTAAAGTTGGCAATATATAAAACTAGATCAAGAATAAGCCTAAGTGGTATTTTTTTAGTTTTTATATTTAAAGCTAGGCATTGCTCCTAAAAAATTACTTATCTAAACTCAGAAAGAACCACGAAGAGTTGGAGCCTAAAAAATATGAATCAAGAGCTTAATTTTAAAGTCATTCTTGCTTCGATTGCTGACAACAGTAAACAAATGAAAGATGTTGTTGCTTCAGTACTTTCCAGTATCTTCAATGTACCAGAGAATCAGACCAGTGCCTTGTTGAATAAATTGCCAGTCATTTTGTTTGAAAACCTTTCTGCAAACGATCTTAAAGCATTAAAAGATTCTTTGATATTCCTCTCCAAGCTAGGTTTGGATTTTAATGTCACTCCCAAGCCAACCAATGTTCCTAAAGCATCCTGGAGTCCTTCTGTATCTGTTCCTATTATTACATGCCCTAGTTGTGGAGAGATGTTTTGTATGGTAAGGGCAAAGGATTTCTTGCAGCCAAAGCCTGTGGCTGCGCAAACCGTTAGTCCAAAACCATTGCCTGTAGAAACCAAGTCCCTTCCTCCCCAGGTAAAACAGCCTGCTGCCTTACCCGCCAAAGTTCCTGTTGTTCCTAAGGAAGTGCCAGCAGCAAGGCCAAAAGAAGAACCTAGAAAAACAGCCCCTGCTGTTTCTGTAAGACAGCAAGAAAATGTTCCTGTAAAAAAAACAGCCGAAGTTCAGCCAAAGCTGGTGCAGGATGTAAAGAAAACAATAAAAGATACTGTTGCTAAAAAAGAGCTTAAGCTTCCTGAGGATCTTGTTGGTATTTCTTCAGAATTTGAAAATGTGGAAGTTCTTTCCGCAGAGTTGGAAAGTATAGCAGATATGGAAGAAAAAAATTCTCTTTCTGATGTGGAAGAGATAGAAGAAGTTGAAAGCATTTCAGAAGAAATGAAACAAGTGGATTTTGAAGAGTTGGAAGATTCTTCTTTTTCTCCTAAAAAGCCTTTATTGAAGCCAGCATCAATCGCAAAAAAGGAAGAGTCAGAAACGATTGGTGGTATTTCAGCAGAATTTGAAGAAATTGAAGGTGTTTCAGCAGAATTTGAAAGAATTTGCATGGAAGGCATGGAAAATGATATTGGCAGTCTTTCTGCTGAAATGGAAGAAATAGAAGGCATTTCTCAAGAGCTAGACAGCGTGGAAGAAGAGGGGCTGGAAAAAATAGGGGAAGTGTCCGAAAGCTTCAAAAAAATTTCTATTTCTAAGCCAAAAGATTTAAAAAAAGAAACCCAGGATATGGAATTGGATGAAATGCAGGGGATCTCGAAAGAATTGGAAGGCATCAGCGATACCGTTGCTTCTGTCCAGATGATCAAGAAAACGCCTCTTCCCGTAGAAGATGCAAAAAAAACATTTCCGCTAGAATCAGGGCCTTACAAAGCCTTGATTAATTTTGCGGCAAAAGGCAATGTTAAAGCAGGGACTCAACTTTTGGCTAAAATCAAAGGGATTTCAGAACAGCAGGCGCAAGATATGGCAAAAAATAAAGCTGCGATTGTTGTAGCAAGTAATATTTCACGCCAGGCAGCCGAGAACATTGTTAAAGAATTTGAAAAGCTGCAAATGCAAGGCAAAATTGTAGCAGGATAAGAATTAGACAATGTCTTCTTTCGGAAGACAGCAAGCCTCGCTGACTAGAGCAGATGATAGGCAAATCTTCAAAAGTTTATGTCCTAAAATTTTTAACACGAAGAACTCGAAGTAAAAAACACGAAGAACACGAAAAAAAATATACAAAACCATTTTTCTTCGTGTTCTTCACGGTAAATATTCTTTAACTATTATATTTATTAATAGTTTATATTTAGTACAAAGACTTTTGAACACTTACCTATTATCATAGCACCACCTCAAAACGTGGGATTGTCAAAAAAAAATTGGTCTCTTTTGCCAACCATGGAAAGTTCTGTAAAAATTTTCCCCAAAAATAAAAATCCTCTTGCATAGCCCATAGAAAGTCCGTTGCGGATTGGAACAACCCGCAACGGACTTTTTGTTTTTATCGTTTTACTTTAGCTGCCAACCACACAAGAGCCATTCCCAAAAGCATGATGCTTGCTGGTTCTGGAACTTGGGTATAGGCAAAAACGTCGGAAACATTAAATTGATAAACATAAGAAGAGTTGGGAGAAACATTTAATCGGTATCCATCGAAAGCTAAACTATAAATATTGGTTCCTGTGTAATAGGAATCAATGTATTGCAAGCCATTGTTTGCTAAAGAATAGCGAGATATATATCCATCCGCGTTTCCGTACAACAAATATCCATCTACAACGGCCATTGCGCCATAAGTATACTTGTTGTAAGGGCCTGACATGGTAAGGCTATCGATATATGCACCTGTGTTTTTGTTCAGACGGACGATCTGGTTGCTCGTCCAGGCATTGATGTAGACGTAGTTTTGGTCTGCTGTAACGCCAGCCGATGTTGTTCCTACATTGTATGTCCAGAGAACGCTACCATTCATTCCATTTGTTCCAGCAGATATCTTTTGAACACTATGATAACCCCAGTTTGCAGTATAGTATGATCCATCGGTATCGCCCCAAATTTGCATAAGATGCTGATGCCCTGGAGTATTGAATGTTCCTAGATATGTATAATTACTGCTATATCGATAGACAGTTGATCCTGACCAACTAGGATACCAGTACTCATTAAGAACAGGGTTGTAACCGCCACCATGAGACATGGGATTCATGTTGGCAGTATTTCCGCCTGTTGGTGTCCAGATAAGCGCGGCTTGCAATGTACAAACCAACAAACAAAGCAAAAACAGAAAAAATTGTTTACTCTGCATACAGGTCTCCTTAAAAAAAATTGAGAAAAGCGAGCAATAACAGTAGCTACCCAAAGGGATTTTTATTTTGGTGGAAATTTTTACGAAAATTTTACTTTTATGCGTTTTCGTCTCTTAAGAGAAAAAGGGCAATCCCTCCAGCTATGGCAACATTCAAGGATTCGACTTTAGGGGACATAGGCAGACGGAGAATTTGGGCTGCCTCTTTCACTACAGAATCGGGTAAGCCGTATGCCTCACTGCCTAGAAAAAGGGCGAATCTTTGTGGCATTTTTTCCTGGGAAGGAATACAGCCTTCACGCGGCATTGTGATAAGAGAAGGAATCTTTGCTTGAGCAAGAAAAGATAGCACCTGGGACAATTCAGAATAGACGATCCTGAGTCGGAATGCTGATCCCATAGAGGCACGGAGAACTTTAGGATTGTATAGCTCGGCTGTTGAGCCTGTGCAGAGGATTTTATCCCACCCAAACGCTTCCGCTGTCCGCAATAGAGTACCAACATTTCCTGGGTCGCTTATATCGCACAAAACCAAAAATCGTCTTCCATCATCAAAAAAGGCACTCTCTATGGGAGGAATACAACAGGAAAGACATGCTATAACTGGCTGAGGCTGGCATGTATCTGCCATCTTTTCTAAAGTTTCTTCTGATGTCTGAAAAATTTCTATTTTTTTTAAAAGAGCTTTTGCTAGAAGCTCCTCTCCCCTGCTATGAGAGAGAAGCTTTGGGGAAAAAACAAGAGTATGAATATAGTCCGATGTATTAAGCAAATCATAGCAAACGCGGATGCCCTCGGCTAAAAATTCTCCTCTTTCTTTTCTGTATTTTTTTTGTCCTAGCTCACAAAAATATTTTGTCCTGGCCTTGCTTAAAATAGGAAATTGTTCTAAAGAAATATTTTGTTTCATAGAGATTACTTCATGCAGACTGCTCTTACAGAGCGTAAATCCACAAGACCCTGGAAAATTTTAAGAATACCGTCTTGCTTTAAGGTAGTCATGTCATCGGCTTTTGCTGCTTCTCGGATCTCATCTACCTTGGCTCTTGCCTGAATCAGTGATTTTACTGGGTCGGTGGCGATTAGAAGCTCATGAATACCAAGACGACCTTTGTAGCCAACGCGATTGCATCGTTCGCAACCAATTGCTTTATAGATGGGCAAGCCTTCAGAAAATTCTGGGCCTTTGCCATAATAGTCCTTGGTGCTAAACTCTTCTACTATTTCATCATACTCAGAGCGGACAAGCGGGTGCATTTTTTTGCATTCAGAACACAATCTTCTTGTCAAACGTTGAGCCAGAACGCCTAAAAGTGCATCGGCAAAGTTAAAAGGATCTAGCCCCATTTCAATCAAACGGATGATGGTTTCGGATGCACTGTTTGTATGCAATGTGCTTAGTACAAGGTGTCCTGTAAGAGATGCTTCGATACCAATTTGCGCTGTTTCATGATCGCGCATTTCACCCACCATGATAACATTAGGATCAGCACGCAAAAATGCGCGCATTGCTCTTGCGAATGTATAGCCGATTTTAGGATGAACCTGTACCTGGCGAAGTCCTTTTTGGGTAATTTCAACAGGATCTTCTGCTGTCCAGATTTTGCGTTTGGGCGTATTGATAAAGCCCATTGCAGAGTGCAAGGTTGTTGTCTTTCCAGAACCCGTAGGCCCTACTACCAGAACCAGACCGTGAGGATAGGCGATGATGCGTTTGAATTCTCTGAGGTTTCTTTCAGAAAAGTTCAGCTCATCCAAAGGAAAGGGCTTTGTGGAAGCAAGAATACGAAGCACTGCATCTTCGTTTCCGCCAACAGTAGGAAGGGTTGCAAGGCGCAACTCGATATTCAGTCTTTTATAGAAATTTTTGAATTTGATCTTACCATCCTGTGGCAAACGTCTTTCTGCGATGTCCAGACCAGCCATAAGTTTTAAGCGAGACAACATGGCTCTTTTAATCTGGTTGGGTACTTTTTGATAGATATAACACTCACCATCTGTCCTGAATCGGATCACGGTTGCTTCTTTGCCATGGTATGGCTCGATATGAATATCGGATGCGTTGTGATGGTAAGCATCAATGATAACTTTGTTGACCAGCTTGATAATACCCCTGTCTACAGTATCATCAGTAGCATCTTCATCTTCTTCATTGCCATAGCCGCCTTCCAGAGACTCGTCTACAATTTCGCCAAAATCGCTGGAAGCTGCGAGTCTTAATTCTTCTTCAGCCTCTTCCGAATGTTCTTCGTGTGTTTCTTCTTCTTCTTGCTCCATGATGCGCCGCGTCAAGATCACATACTTTTCGTCAATGGCTTTTTTGATAGCCCTTTCCGTGGATAAAACAGGATGCACCTTACAAGATGTGATGATCTCCAGGTTTTCCTTTTGAGAATGTTCAAAAGGGTCGGCAAGAGCAACGGTAAGCACATTGTTTATCTTAGAAATAGGAAATACCATATATTTTTTAGCCGTGTTGCGGTCGATCAAATCCAGCAATTCTTTGGTAGGCGCAACCTTTTCTAAGTCGATTGGTGTAATTTCTGTATCTGTTGCTAACAAGCACAATAGCTCTGATTCTGTAAGTAAGTTGGCTTCCAGAATCAAATCGATCAAGTTTGTATTTTTTTCAGGATTTTTAAGCTGTTCGTCGAACTGGTCTAATTGATTGATATCAATTTTTCTGCTACGCATTAGAATTCTGCGTACTCTTCGATCATAAGCTGTACCCATATATTATCCTCTACTATCAAAATCTTCCATTTGAAACAAAACTATCTTTTTTTCATCCAAAGGATACCACCTGCTAAAGCACCTAAAGATGCTATGATGCAAAAGACTTCCCATGGGATTTGCTCTACAAACAATAAAGAAGCTCCGCCAAAGAACAAAAGGGATGCTATAGCACCAAAAATAGGTGCTAACCACAAAGGAAACCGCTTAGAAAAAAGGGATTGGGAAACAGGATAGTTTTGTTGGATTTTCTTTGCTTTTTTCTTTTTCTTAGAAGACATTTTTTTCCTCGGAAAGTTAACACTTGTGGAACACAAAGGGAAAGCATGTAAATACTATATGTTTTGCAAATCTATTTCAAGTAAAATTTTATTTTTTTATATCTTTTGTGCGTCAGTCAATAAAAGACTTGCCGCAGATAAACACAGCGGAAGAAGGATTTTTCAGATGGACTCTAGGCTGGAAAACGTGCGATGTTATAAAATATATAAAGTTTTAAGTATATATTAAATAATAACTTATATTCTTCTTTTATGTTTTTTTATTTCTTATGCTTTTAAAATCTGCAAAAGTACCATAGTAAATTTCCTTGATTTTTTTTACTATAGCCGTAAAATGAGCAAACAGATCTTTTTTGGTTTATAGTATAAGGAAAAATCGAAAAAGTTAGGAGTTATTTTATGTTAAAGAATGCCATTTTTATGGCTATGATTGTTTTATGTATCGCTATTTCTGCTCAACAGCTAAAAGAATATAAAGCAGAGTCTCTTTCTATGAAAGACTGCCTTTTAAGGGCTTTGAAATTCAATCTTGATTTAGAGATTGAAGGATACAATCCTAAAATAAGGGAATTTGATATTCGGCTGGCTAAAAGTGTTTTTGATCCTGCTTTTACATCGAGCTTTGGTATTTCTGAAGCAGAGTCTGAAAGTTCAGCAGATTTGAAGACTGTGTATAATGTACGTAGTGTGGATTTTCAGATGGGCATTGCCAAAAAACATCTCTTAGGCGGAACAGTAGGCTTGTCTTATGGCATTGGTTATAGCAAACAAATGCATATTGGTGCTGGAGGAAGAAACCCATCATGGCAGCACAATGTCAGTTTACAGTTCACCCAGCCTCTTCTAAGGAATCTAGGTATTGAGGTCAACCAACTAGAAATCCAGATGGCAGAAAAGGAAAAGGATCAGGCTTTTTATAGCTTTCAGAATAAAGTAATTACGGTTCTATCCGATGTGCAAACTGCTTATTGGAATTTGGTGAACGCTATTGCAAACTATGAATTGCAAAGAAAATCATTAGAATTGGCAGAAAACTTGTATAAAATTACCCTGGCACGCATCAAGGCTGGCTCTTTAGCAGCAGCGGACATTCTGGAAGCAGAAAGAAATGTGGCTTCAAAACAAGACAGCCTGATTTTAGCGGAAAAAGCAATCTATGATGCCGAAGATCGATTGAAACAGTTGATCCATCCTTTAGATCTAAAATACTATCAGGATGTACGCATGATTCCAACAGAAGTCTATGTTTTTAAAAAATTCGATATGGACTTTGAAAGCATCCTGAAACAAGCATTTTTGGATCGCCCTGATCTTTTGGGCAATAAACTGGCATTGGAAAATACTGTTTTGAATATTGAAAAAAATAAAAATCAGTTGCTTCCTAAGCTGGATCTTTCCAGTGAACTTGGCTATAAAGGGGTAGGAACGGCAAGTAGCGAAGGCTGGGACAAAATGAAAGATGGGGATATGTTTTCCTGGTCTGTCCAGCTTAGCCTGGAAATTCCGTTAGGCAATCGTGCTGCAAGCAGCCGATATATGCAATCTTTGCTTTTAAGGAAGCAAGCCATAGCTCAATATAAAAAATTAGAAAGCCTGGTAATTACAGAGCTGAGAAGTGCCATAAGAGAGCTTAGCACCACAATGCAAAGAGTGGAAACAGCACAAAGAACAAGAGAGCTAGCAGAAAAACAACTGGCTAATGAAGAAAATAAATTTAGAGCAGGTATCATTGCTTTATTCCAGGTTCAAGATACTGAGCAGAAGCTGACAGTGGCTCGTATCAATGAAAGCAATGCACTTTTAGATTACCAGAGAGCTATAGTCCAATTGGAAAAAGCAAAAGGAACAATACTTAAAGATATGAAACGCTATGGGATTTCTCTGGATGCTGGTATCTCAGAAGAAAGGACATATTAATGTTACGGATTCTATGTGTTTTATGTCTATTTTCTGTTTTGTTTTGTGAAGAGATCCATCGTTTGCCTTTGGGCAATCCTGACCATTGTTGGGATTTAAGATTGATTTCTGTGAATGGTATCTACGATAGTATCCTGGACAAAGAAATACTATGGGACGAGATCATCCAGAAAGCTTCTTTGAGCAAAGTAATTTTTACAGGAGAATCGCATACAAATCTGGAACATCATCTTTTGCAGGCCAGATTGATTGAATCCCTTGCTTTGTCAGGCAAAAAGGTAATTGTAGGAATGGAATTTTTTGAAATTTCACAGCAGCCTGTGCTGGATGAATGGTCAAAAGGGGAAATGAACGAAATCGAGCTTTTGCAAAAAAGCGACTGGTTCAATAAGGTAGGCTATAACTATCGCTACTATAAGCCCATCATGGACGTAGCTAAAAAATATCGGTTGCAGATGATTGCTCTGAATATTCCCAGAAGCATTGTCCATAAAGTTGCTCAAAAGAGTCTTCATTCTTTGAGCAAGGAAGAAAGCGCGCTCTTTCCTTTGGTTGATACAAACCATACACAGCATCGCTATCTTTTGAAAAAAATTTTTGGGAAGTTTGTGCTTCTTGCGCCCGAAATGTTTGAAAATCTCTATGCTGCGCAATGTGTATGGGATGTAGCAATGAGCCATTACACGCTTAAAGCCATAGAAAATTGTGACGAACAGAGTATTATGGTGGTTCTTGCAGGAAGCAACCATGTTATCTATAATTTGGGCATTCCCATGCGATTTAGCAAATCTTCCTCTTTGTCAACAGAGAGCATTTTTTTTATGGAAATAGCCCCAGAAAAACCTCAGAAAAAAGCAGCACCAGAAACAAAAAGCGAAAGCAATAAGCCAGAAACAAAAAGCGAAAGCAATAAAAAAGATCCTCATTTTAAAATGTCTTACCAGGAAATGCAAGAAAAAGAAATTTTTTCTCGCAGCCTTGCCAGATGGGTTATAGGAACAAAATCAAGCGATGGACAAGAAGCTTTTCCTTCGCCTGGCATTAAGCTTGCCTGGAAAGAGAATGCCATGGAAATTGTATCGGTTAGCGAAAAAGGCATTGCCTCTCAGGCTGGCTGGAAAAAAGGGGATAAAATACAAACCTTGGGTAATACCAGGTTGGCTTCGCTTGTGGATGCCCAAATTTTTCTAACCTATCTTTCCTGGGAAAGCAGCTTTTCCTGGGAAATCCTAAGAGAAGAAAAAATAATCCAGGGAACAACAACAATCCAAAAGCCAAACGCAGAATAAAAAATCCCAGGGGCCATGCCCCTGGTTTTTGTTATATTACATGACTTTCTTCCAGCCTAAGATCAAAAATCTTTTCCTTGCTATCCTCACCACAAAAAAAAATACAATTCCCAAAAATTCACTAAACCTTTTTGTAGAAAAAATCGTCTTCTTAAAAAAGAGATTTTTGGTGGCATCAGCTAACAGAGAGAGAAACTGGTATGAATTCAGAAGAAATAGAGGGAGAAAAACTTGCTTTGCTTTTAAAGGAAGGCAAGAAGGAAGTTTTTTTTTCTTTGAGCCAGATCTATGAAAAAAAAATTTATAGAGCTGTATCCGCATATTTACGCTCAGAATCTGATACAGAAGATATTGTACAAGAAACGATGATTCAGCTTTTAAAGAAAATCGACCAGTGGCAGGGGAAAAACTTTGATGCCTGGCTTTTAAAAATTGCCAAAAATCTCGCTTTGGACTTTCTGAGAAAAAAAAACTCTTTTCGCTATTCTCTGCCTTTAGACATAGATGTGGGAGACCAATCTCTTCCATGCCACGATGTGTTGGAAAAGGAAGAAAAAAGAGTACAAATGAACAAAATTCTATCGGAATTGCCTAAAAATCAAAAAGAAATTCTTTACCTTAAACATTTTCATGGATATAAAATTCACGAGATTGCCTTAAGGCTTGGTTGCTCTGAAGGAACAGTAAAAGCCACTTTGTTTCAGACATTCCAAAAATTAAAAGACCGTTTTCAAACATCTGGTTTGATGGAGTGAATAGTATGATCTGCCGAGAAGCGCAAGAAAACTTTATCCTTTATCTTTATCGAGAGCTAGATGCAAAAACACAGGGGCTTTTATTGGAGCATGTTCAGGAATGCCAGAGTTGCCAAAAAGAGCTTTCAGCGATGTCTATGGTAGGAAACATGCTTTCTTTAAGCAGCCCAGAGATATGGAGAAAAGAAAAAAAAGCAAAAGTTTTTTTTGTTAAGCCTGTAGCATGGGCAGCAGTCTTGTTGCTTGGATTTACATCAGGCTGGTCGGCGAATGCCTGGTTTCCTCGTTCATCCGAAAAAGAAAAAGCCTTGCATATCCTTTCCCAAAACCAGAGATATCGCCTTTCCCTTTCAGAGGAACAGAAAAAAATAACCCATATCATGGAAAAAACGATTGCTGTTTCTTGTGGGCTTTCGCATCAAATAGAATATATCCATAAAATAGAAGAAAAAATGAGCAAGGAAGATTGGAAAGGTATGTTGCAGCAAAAAAGGGAATTTATGGAAAAATATCCAGAAAGTCCTCTGCATTTGCCGCTCAATGCGAATCTAGCTCATTGTCTTGCCAAAGCAGGGCAATACAAAGAAGCAAAAGAAATCTATCAGATCCTTTTAGAACAGGTTTATCTGAGCCATGAAGAAAGGGGTAAATATCTCTGGCAAATGGCCCAGTGCCTTGAAAAAACAGGAGAGATAGAAAAATATTATGCTTGTCTGGAAAGACTTCAAGACAAGGATTTCTACGATGCTTACCATTCCAAAGCATTGATTCTTCTCGCTGATGAGGATTTTTTCAAAGGACGTTTTGCTTCTGCCCGAACACGCTATCAAAAATATCTTGAAACTCAAGAACAGGATAGTGAAGTACAGAAAAAAATACAATGGATCGATTATCATGAAAAAGATGATTTCTATCCCCTTATCCTTTTTGTTCAGGCGAGCCAAAAAGGATTAGAATACCACTACGGATTAAAGATTATCCTGGAAGATTATCCTGAATCTCCGCTTGCCTTTGCTGCTTGTGAGATGTACCTGAAGGGACAAAAGCCCCAATTTCATGGAGAAATGGTTTCTTTTCCAGAAAAAAAAGCTTCAGACTCTTTCATTGCCTACTTAGATTCGATCTCTCAAGCTTATGAAGTCCAGGAAATAGCATTTTTTATAGACTATTGGAAGGCTTCTCTTTTAGAGCAAAGTGGAAAACAAAAGCTTGCTCTCGAAGTGTATAAAAGAATTCAGGACGCGCCTTCTTCTTCTCGTATTTCCAGTTTAGCCGGCCAGGCTATCGACAGAATACAAAAAAAACATACAAAACAAAGGAACGATCTATGAATAAAATTTTATTATCTTGTCTATCTTTGCTTTTTTTAGCTGGAATTGTGTTTTCTCAAAACCCCAAAGAGGATGGAAGCTATGATCTCAAAGCATTTTTAGATGCTGTTGCTCAAAAAGCAAAAAAAACCCTTATATACGATACAAGTATGACAGGAAGAAAAGTATACATCAGCAATATCCCTTGGGATAAACCAGAAGAATTGCATCGCCTTTTCCTTTCTGTTTTAGAGCATAGCGGCCATTTTCTGGAGACAGTAGGCAACAACCAGGAGATTTGGAAGATCAAACGCAATATACAAGGGCCATGGACACAAACCCAAACCATCTACTCTCTCGAAGAGCTTGATAAAATCAAGGACAAAGACCAGTTTGTCACCATGATTATTCCAATAAAATATCTTTCTGCAAAAGAAATCCAGTCAGGACTACGCGCTCTTCGCTTTATCAATCCACAAGGAGGAAACCTTTGTGTCATGGAAGGATCAGAATCGATTCTGATCACTGACTTTGCGCCTAATGTCAAAAGAGTGTATGATGTGATCCAGCATCTGGATAAAAAAGTAGAAAATAGCCCGATTGCGCTGGAAGGCCAGACCATTGTTTTGCCTTTAGAAGAAGACAGGCAAATCTTTCTCTCGGTCTATGAATGCAAAAATATTTCTCTAAGCTTTGCAAAGAAAGACAATAGTGTTTTAGCTCATATTGATGAAGGAAAGCAGGGAATAAAGCTAGGAATGTGTCCTTTTATTCAGGAAGGGTCTTTGTATCATTTTTCTATCCATGTACTCAACACAGGCTTGGCCCAATGCAACATCAGAATAGAAGCAAAATCAGGAAAAGATAGCGCAGATCTGTGGGGATTTACACTTTCCCGCTTTTTACAAGAAGGAAAAACAATCCGCTTTTCCATAGATTTTCAAAATCTTAAAAAACAGCCTAAAACTCCATAAATTACCAGGGGCTTTGCTCCCATATTTACCCAGGGCGTTGCCCTGGGCTAGTATATAAAACCCTTTCAGGGTAAAGATTTGCATCGAAAAGTTAACACGCATGAGATTTACGTTTAGAGTTAGGTCGTGGAAGATAGATAAAAATTTCTTTGCCTAGCCATTCCCTCCATTTGTATCTGATTTTTTTTCTAAGGGACTGTTGTTGGGCTGTGGAATGATGGGCGTAGGATGGCGGAAAAGATCTTCTTTTGGCCTGCCAAAAGGTTTGGGGGAAACAGGGGCTATTTCAGGCTTTGTCTGTGGGCTATTGGGAGTAAGAGCAGCAAGTTTCCTTCTGGTTCGTTCCAAAGGGTCTTGTAGTTTGGATAGCCTGTCTTCCTGGGCTGTGTTTTCTAAGGGAACAGCAGGAATTCTAGTTGTGTCCTTAGCAGAAGGAGATTCGCCTAGCATTGGGGATTTGGAAATTTGCGAACTTTGGGTTATGCCTCGGAAAATCATCTTGAGCTGGTCTGGGTTGTCTGCGTATTTTAGGGCATCTTCTTTGGTAATAAGCCTTTTATTGACAAGGTCAGCTAAAGATTGGTTAAATGTCTGACACCCAAAATGTCCGCCATCGTTTACTGCTTTGTCTAAAGATCTTGTTTTTCCTTGTTCCAGAAGCTCTTTAATCGTTGGGGTAGCAAGCATGATTTCTATCGCAGGAACACGCCCTGAATTGTCTGATTTCTTTACAAGACGTTGGGAAATAACACCTTCTAAAATAAGAGACATCTGCATACGAATCAATTCATGCTGGTGTGGTGGGAAAAAAGCCAGAATTCTTTCTACAGTTTGTGTTGCATTGAGTGTATGCAAGGTGCTTAGTACAAGATGTCCTGTTTCTGCTGCCTGCAACGCCGATTCCACGGTTTCTGTATCACGCATTTCTCCAATCAGGATCACGTCTGGGCTTTGTCTCATGGCAGATCGCAAGGCAATGCCAAAGTTGGGCGCATCTCTGCCTATCTCTCTTTGGTTGATCAGGCAAGACTTTCGATCATAGATGAATTCTACTGGATCTTCTATGGTAACGATATGCCTTTGCATATTTTGGTTGATATATTGGATAATAGACGCAAGAGTAGTGGATTTTCCACTTCCCGTGATTCCTGTAACAAGCACCAGCCCTCTATGCAAAGCTGCTAGTTTTTGTAAAATTGCCACAGGAAGGTGAAGTTCTTCCATAGTCGGGATCTGGCTTGGGATATGTCGAAAAACAAAGCCTAGCTTGCCATTTTGCATAAAAATATTGACACGGAATCGTCCAATCGAGCTGCTGTAGGCGAGATCCATATCTGTTTTTTGCATAAAACATTCTTGTGTCGTCATTCCTGTTAGTTCTTCGAATATCTTGGATGTTGTTTCCGATGTGAGATTTTCACCCAAAAAAAATTTCACTTCCCCCTGAACTCTCATCGCAGGAAAGTTGTTGGTGGAAAGAAAAAGATCCGATGCACCTGCCTGTATCATGTGGTTTAAGGCATTGTCAACAATTCGTTCCACGTTGTATCCTTTCTTGTAAAATGATATAATGTATGTATTTTATTATTTGGGGGAAAATTTTTGTAAAAATTTTCCCCCAAAATTGCATTTTCTCTTCCTAAGAAAGTTTCTCTACAAGTCTATAGACAGTAGAACCATTTTCTGCAGGCCATTTGCAATGGTATCTGTCTTTCATTTTTGCACGTTTTATCGCATCATTTATTTTGTCTTTGAGTTTATCTGTTTCAACATGATCTTTATCAAAATGAGGTAAATGTTTTTTTAGCCGATGTATACAGTTTTTTGAATTAACCCCCTTCCCATCTTCAAAATGAAGAAGCAGCCAATATTCAAACTTGGGATTGCTAACAGCCATGCGATATTTTTTTCTGGAACATTCTGAATACAAATCATCCAGCTCTTTTTTTGCCCATGAATCGCTGTCTATAACAATCCAGACTTCATCTGCTGCTTTTCGATCAGAAATTTTTTTTTCAAGTCGTTTAAGCACCTTACATGGAGCACTATCATGGTCGTTTTTGGTTGCAGGAATTATTGTTAAATTGTATTTCTCATTATATTTGAAAATTTTAAAATATTTTGCTTCTGTCTGTTCTCCTTCTGTAGCTATAAAAAAACATTTTCGATAAGCAAGATTAGGAGATCGCCGTTTATGTATCATGGTGTCCCTCTTCCTTGTAATCGATAGAATCTAGCATACCAGAAAGCAAAAATTTGGGTATTCCACCAAAACGTCCCTGAAGATAGCTTTTGCGTATATCTTTATCGTATCGAACCTTATGATAATCGCTCAAGGAAAATAAAGACGATACACCATGGTTATTTCGTTCCAATAACCACATTTCGTCACGCCGCAGAATGCTCTGTTCCATTAAAAATATATCATGAGTTGTAAACAAAAGCTGGCAACGAGATTGAGGCAGGCAAGTATTGAGATAGCTTTCCAACAATTGGCGGCTCAATAAAGGATGTAGACTACGGTTCAGTTCGTCTATAATATAGACTTTTTTAGGATTGTCTTTTGTCAAATTTAGAAAAGCAGGCAGCAAATCTATAACCCTTTGCGTTCCATCCGATTCCTGAGAAATATCAAAGGCAATTTTATTGCCTTGTATATCGCTATGATATGCAATTAATTCTTTTGCCTTTAATTTCCCTTTTTCTTTGGTAATAACAAATCTTTTATTTTTAGGGCCTATAACTTGTGTTGATATATTTTCTGGCATTTCTTCTTGTAGCCTGATCTTTAATTCTTCAGGGAAAAAAAACGTATTTTCTATTTCTGATTCTTTGCTACCAAGATCGGATATTCCAGTATCCAGCAAAGGCAACACGTCTTTCATTCGATTATAAACAGGTCGTTTTTCATCTAATAAAACGCTATAATTAAAACGTGTATCAGGGGCTATTAAAACGAGATTATTTTTAAACCAATTATAAACATCTCTAAAAAACTCTACTTTTTGGCTTATAGAGTTGGTTAAAAAAAGTTGATTTTTGCGAGTTCCTTGAAATACATAAGAAAGAAATTTATCGTTTTTGTATTTTGGATGCCACTCCATTTTATCTAGCTCGCGATGGTAGAGACATCGCTCATTCTGTTTAGATATCTCGGTTAAATATTCTTTTATAACTTGCTTTCTTGTAACCGCAAATCCAAATCTATAGCAAATATCCTCGTCAGAGAGGATTTCAAATTCAAAACAGCATGGTTTTTCCTGGCAATCCGTATCCAGGAGAAAAGGCTGCACAGGAATTTCTTCCTGATCTGGCTGGGTGCCTCTGATAACTAAACGTCGGCCAAAATTAAGTGCATGGAATAGGTTTGTTTTGCCTGAAGCATTTCCACCATATATAGCTGCAATGGGCAAGATGTGTATTTTATATTTATCGAGATAAGGCAGCCTCTCTATATGTTGCCTTTCCTTGGACTTCGCCATAGAAAATTCAACACGATCCCGAAAGGACAACCAGTTTTCTACTGCAAAAAATATTAGCATAGTAATTTCTCCGAGAAAAAATCTCTTTTAAAATAGATTATAAAGATTTTAATCGTATATTATCCATTTTTCAAGAGATTTTTTCTCGATCTAATCTTTTTTATTCTAACAGGCGTAACCGATATTGCGCTTAAGTAACTAAGCCCAGAACAAGCTTGAGCGTGGCCATAGACTTAGATGTACCTTCATGTCATGCGTATTAAGTTATAAGTATTTTTAAAAAAATAGCTTGTAGAACCTGCCTGCTGCTTGAAGTTTCATACAAGGCTTACACGCAGCGTTTGCTTCAAAAAACATCATTCTTCTCGATAAAGGCTGCCAAGAGCGAGCAAAGCATAAAAGGTGTATTCGCAATCAGCAACAGGGTCTAGCAAAGTTCCCAGAAAACCGCCTGTTTCTTCCCAATGGCTTTCTATAAATTCCAGACAGGACAGCCTCATGCTTTTTAAAGAATATTTTAGGGTAGTTAAAGCATAAAGAGCAACGGATGTAGAAAGCATATCAGGGATCGAAGCTTTCGGGGCTGCATAAAATCCTCCGCTACTGTGGCGTTGCAAGAGTAGCCAGGAAACCAGCCGATATTTTTCTTCAGTGCTTATTGTGTTGCTCAATAGAATCATAGCTGCTGAAGTAGCTGTTGTATTTCCTGTTTTTAATCCAGGCTCATTAGAATAAGATCCATCGGATGCCTGAAGATTCTTAAGACAAGAAGCCAGGAAAGGAGAGGCTGGAAAGGGCTGGCCTGAAAGGGAATATGCCTGGTGTGCAAGAAAGCAGCCGTAAACAGAGGAAATAGAACCATGTTTGACTTCATGGTTGTATCCACCATCCATACTTCGGTATTTTTCGATTTCCAAAAAAGTCTTTTGCTTCTTTTCGATGCTTATTCCCGATCCACAAAGCAAGTACAAAAGATCATGGCATCGCAAAAGGCTGCAAAGATGGATAAAATCCAAGGATTCCTCCTCGAATTTAGCTAAATATTCTAAAAAAGACCTGGATTCTATGGATTTGCCTATTGCCATCAAAGATGCGATAGCAAAGGCAGCATAGTACAAATCGCTTGCTTTGCCGCGACCCCGAAAGCCACCATCTGGATTTTGCTGGGATATTAAAAAAGAATAAATACGCTTACAGGCTTCTGGAGGAAAAATTTTTTGTACAAAAGATGCTATCGTATACATATAGATTGCTTTGTAAAAAATAAAAAGAAAAAAAGGCGCAGAGAACTCCCAGAAAAAAAAATCTCTGAGTCCTTTGCGCCATAAATCTAACCTGATAAACAGGAAAGTTTTCATCACAAATCCAGCGAATAAGCAAATACTCCAAAGGAATTGTTTATTCTTGTTGCTTTTACTATGATGTTATTATTTTTTTTTAAAAAAAATTCCTATAGTAAGGGAAAAGAGTAGCATAAAAAGCGTGCTGGCTTCTGGTACGCTAGGAGCAGTAAAGAGAGCATTGGGAGTAAAGGCTACCTCATCAATATAGCCATACTCTCCTGTATATACCAATCCATCGCGTACCATTCTGAAGGTAATGCTGCTTACACCTACAGGTACATTCACAATAGTCCAGACAAATTGCCATTGTGTTTGCAATGTAGATGATCCTGAAATCCCGATATGAGTGTCAAAAGGCACGTCGTTCATGTCTATGTAAAGCTGGCCTGTAGTCAAACTCCCTTGGTGGAAAAAAGCACTCAGGATGTATTGCTGGCCGCCTGTTACAGAAATCGTCTGGGTAGCGCAATATCCAGGGCCATTGAAGCTTTCGTTGGCAATAGACTTTGCAGCGTAAGAACCTATATAGGCATAGTCTGTAGAGGCAGAAAAGATCCCTCTTGATGCTGTAGGATTTCCCCATCCATTGAAGCTATTTTCAAAACCTCCATTGTATATGGCATTCCAACTTCCACTAGAAGGGTTGAAAGGGCCAACAATAGTTTCAGATGTTACAATAAGGCATAAAACAAACAAAAGCAATAAAATTTTGTTTGGCATATCTTTCCTTTCAAAATAGGAAAAGAAACTGTGTAACTCGACAATATTTTTTAACAGTAACCATGATAAGGCATTGACATGGTTAAAAATAAGTGGATATTTTCCTGAAGTATTAAGTTTATCGAGATTCAATAGAAGAA
>JABWCH010000358.1 GCA_013359215.1 Candidatus Brocadiia bacterium
ACTATTACAAGAAGAAAAAAATAAATTAAAATTCTCTGCGACACTCTGCGTCTATGCAGTGAAAAGGATTTTTCGTTTGAATGATGACAGTCCCTAGTTCGTCAATAGTCACAAAAAGCTGTCATATCTTGGAATAGCTGGAAAGGCGGAAGCTTTACTATGGTACAATTCAATTTTATACAAAAAGAAGCAACTTATAAAATTCTTTACTTTGGCCCTATAGGATCTGGAAAAACAACCAACTTAAAATACCTTGCTCAAAAAATCAGCCCAAAAGAACGGGCTCAACTTTCTACTATATCGGCTTCGGCAAAAGACAACCTCTGGATTGATCATCTATCGATAGAAGTAGGCATCGTAGCAGGAATGAAGACACGTTTTAATATCTTTACCTTGCCTTCTCAGGAAGCCCATGCATCTCTACGAAAAACTTTTCTTCAAGATACAGATGGGATAGTTCTTATAGCAGATAGTACCAAATGGGAGGAAAATATGCTCTTCCTCCAAGAAATAGAAAAAAATCTGCAAGAGAATGGAAGTTCCTTTAGTAAGACACCTCTGGTTATCCAATGGAACAAGAGAGATCTGCCCAATGCTTTTGATACGAAAAAATTGCATGAAAGAATAAACTATCCCAAAGCATTAGAGTATACAGGCATAGCTATAACAGGACAAGGCGTTTTTAAAACTATAGAAAATGTTGGTATATTAGCCATAAAAGCAGCCCTCTCTTCTAAGCAATACCAGACACAAAGAAAAAAAATTGCATCCGATGAAGAGAGCCAGGATCAAAGAATTTCCCTTGGCATTTTCCAAGAAAACGAAGGGGAGAAGAAAACAGAAGAGAAAGCTTCGCCACCCCCAAATATAATAGAGGACAGAATGAGGCTGACAAGAACAAGGCTGTTCACTGTAAAAACTTCAGCCTTAGTAGACAAAGAAGAATTTTCTATGGAAGAGGCAGAATATAATAGCGATCTAGGGAAAATTGTTTTATTAAAGCTATTTGGGAGCATCCAGCATTCGAGCAGCCACATCATCAAAAATAAGGCTATTGAATACTATAATCAAGGCAATGTGCGCCTGGTTTTAGATTTAGAAAAGATCGAATATATCCACAGCACTGGTTTTGGCATGCTTATTGAAATTGGCAATAAGGCTAAAATCATGGGTGGCTCACTTTGCTTGATTTCTATACCAGAAAAATTCAAGAACTCGTTTGAATTGATGGGTATGAACAAGTCTATGTCTTTTTGCAGCGGGGAAGAAGATGCCATTGCCTCTTTTAGAAAAATAGAAAAAGCAGCGATAGAAAGCCAGTCTTCTAGCAGTGTCAATATAAATCTTAGCTGGCGTTATCCTAAAGTACCAGGAGGGCATACGCTTCCCGCTGCCAAGCATCTCCCTGGCTCTAGTTTTTATATTATCTATGAGAAAAACGATGCAGAAATAGCGAAAAATCTGGAGTCCCATCTTCTTTCCCAAGGGTATTCTGTTGTCATAGACAATAAACGCATTAAAGATGAACCAGTGTGGAATGCAGACAACAGCCAAACAATCAAAGACAGCTCTGCTTTAATTCTGTTATGGTCAGAATCTGCTGAAAAATCCCTTTTAGTAATGAAAGAATGGGTTTTAGGGCGAGGACTGGGGAAAAAAATCATCCCTTGCCTCAAGGAAAACAGCCCTGCTTTGCCAATGCCCTTGCAACCATTAGAGACTGTCGATTTGAAATACTACGATAAGGCTCTTGCCAAAATCAAAGATCTGTGCGCTGATACAAGCCCTTGCAATTATAATTACAATATGCTGCCACCGCTATCTTATATTCCTTTTGGCCCGAATCCTTACTTTACAGAAAGAGAGCAAGAGCTTTCCCAACTATACAATCTTCTTTTGAACCATAAAAATGTCATTATTAGCCACGATGGTGCTTTTTCTGAATCAGAAGGCATTGGGAAGACTCGGCTGGCGATAGAATTCGCCTATCGCATGAGCTTTCTATTTCCTGATGGAATTCTCTGGATCAATGGGGCTGGGAATTTCCATAAAGAGTTGCAAATGGCTGCCTATGATTTAGGAATCGTTGAAGTATCGCCTAATTTTCAGCTTTCCATCACAAGCCTGAATAAGCTGAAAAGCTATATCAAATACCATCCTAAAATGCTTTTAATCATAGACAATTTGGAAGATCCGTCCTTGCTACAGCAAGAGATAGCACCTGGAGTCATTCCTATTTCTTTGAATTGCTATATCTTATGTACAACCAATTCTAAAAATACAATACCCAAAACAGGCTCTCTTCTCTTAAATCATCTTTCTCCAGAATCTTCTATGCAGCTTTTCTTGAACATCGCTAAAAATCGCCAGGGGCAAGAAGTAGAAATGCTCAGAACGCTTGTTAACCTTTGCGGAGGAATGCCACTAGCCATTGAAATGATGGCGAAATTTCTTTTGAAAAACCCCCAGCTTACCATCACACAATACTATCGTAGCTTCAGCGAGCAAAGAGGGCATGCCGCGGAAGAAACCAATAAACTCTCCTTAAACATTATCTTGAACACCATTTTAAAAAAGCAAACAGAAAGCCTCCAGGATGACTATACCCAAAAGTTGCTGGAAATAGCAGGATGGTTTCCCAAAAGTGCGATTTTATCCAAAGAGACTTTAGGGCTTTTTATTGGTATTTCTCCTGAAACTGTCAGAGTCTATGTCTACCTCAAAAATCCTATAGAAAGATTGCAAGATCTTTCTTTAATTGATCTTGTAGGCGACCATTCCATAAGGCTGCATCCCTGCGTGTATCGGTTTTTCCAGGCCAACAGAGCGGCCATAGAGCCTGAACAGCAAAAAAACAATAGAAAAAAGGCTGCTGAAAGGATGATGCTTTGCTACCAGGATTTTTCCCGTCTCGAAAAAGACTATGAAAAACGGGGTTTTATACCACTTCTGGAAGATATAGAGACAGCTTTAGAATGGAATGAAAGTCATGCAGAACTCAAGGAATTGCAAAAATATTTTCATAGAGAAGGCCATGCTATCCAACAGCAGCGATTCATGCCTCACTATTTTATTCAGCAACTCTATAGCAGAATCTATGGAGAAGGAGAAAGCGAGTCTTTTCTGCTCAAGAACCTCCAGGATTCTCTTCCCAGAGTTTCCTGGCAAAAAGGAAGCTTTTGGCTTAAAAGATGTAACAAATTCACGCCTGATGTACCAGAAAAGCAAGAACTCTTTGTTTCTGGTATGAACAGGGCTGCCTTTTCCCCAAACACCCAGCAAATGGCTTTTGGCAGTTTTGACAGCCTTTCTGTATGGGACACCTATAGTGGCAAAGCTACCCATACATTGCTTTCCTCTTCATCGGGTACTCGCGCTCTGGCTTTCAACTCCCAAGGAAGCAGGTTGATTGTGTCTCATTTTCATGAACTCAAATCCTGGAATACCAATGAGCCAAAAGACGTTTATACCATTTTAAAGCAAACAGACTGCATTCTGGCTTTAGCCGTATCTTCCAGAGACCAGATCGCCTGTGCAGGGAAGGACAAAATAATCTCCCTATGGGATAGTACATCTGGCAAAGAAAAAGGGATTCTCAAAGGCTCTGCCAGCAATATACACTGCCTTTGCTTTTCTAAAGATGCAAGCAAACTGCTTTCTGGCTGCTATGATAAATCCATATACCTTTGGGAAATAGGAAAAAATGAGCTAACCTATACAATCCGAGCCCACTGTGATGTAGTAACCGCCCTTTGTTTTTCTCCTAATGGCGAAGTATTCATTTCAGGTGGTAAAGACGGCCAGATCCGTCTATGGGAAACCAATACAGGAATTCCCATAGGCTCTTTGCCAGGACACCGAGGCGAAATCACCTCCCTTTCCTTTTGTCCCCAAGGCAACTATATTCTTTCATCAGGCACAGATACCTGCCTGAAACTCTGGGATTTTTCTTGTGGGAAATTACTGCAAACTTTTGTAGCAGAATATCCTATCATCCATTGCCAGTTTAGCCAGGATGGCAACTATATCTGGGCCTGCGATGCTTTGCCCACGATCTATAAATTCCGTTTAATGAAAATCAATGTTTCTCTATAGGTATTTGTTCAAAAGTTGATAATTTTTAACACGAAGAGTGCGAACTAAAAAACACGAAGATCACCAAAAAAATGTATAAAACAGTCTTTCTTCGTACTCTTCGTATTGTCATCGCTTAAAAATGCCATAAACCGTTAACCTTACATCTATTCCAAAATTCCACGCAATGTGTCTAAAAGGCCAACTTGGGGATTATAGCCGCTTGCCTCGCAAAATTTCTGATGAGAAAGAATTACAGGATAGCGGAAATAATCCATTAAATGGGGAGGAAATCCAATTCCTGCGACAGAAAGGATTTTTAAAGCAGGGTAAGCAAGATAATGAGAAACTGGGATGGAAGTTGCGCCTAGCACTTTGACGGCTTCTTTTAAAGGCAACGATCCACTCCCTACAAGATTATATACTCCTGCTATGGAAGGCTGTTTTAAAATAAGGTTGATAGCCTGAACAAAATCAGATTCATATATGAACTGTAGCATGGGATCAAACCCCATAAGATGGGGGATGAATTTTAACCGTAAAAAGCGGCTTATGGTATTGTTGAGATTTTTTCCTACAATATTACAAGGTCTTAAAACAACAGTCTGTGCTGATCGGTTTTTCCAAAAATAAGACGTGGCAAGGTGGTCTAGCTCAACAGCATCAATAATTTCAGGAAAAATTTGTCCAGCCCGCAGAGGATGGTCTTCTGTGATTCCCGCAGGGTTATGCTGGTGCGCTCCGTATACATGGAATGTTGAGAGAATCACGACCGTTCTCACTTCATGCTTGGAGCAAAGATTCAGGATGTTGTTTGTTCCCATAACATTAAAATTGTGTCTTTGATAAAGCTTTTCTTGCGCTCCTGATATTCTTCCCAAATGCAAAACGATTTCTGGTTTATACTCTCGAAAAATATCTCCAAACTCGCGCCTTGTATAGTTTACCTGAAGAAATTTGCCATGGTATACCCATCTTTTTCTATAGGGACGTGTATCAACGCCTATGATTTCATAATTTTCTTTTAGGCTTTCCGCAATAACATTAGCAAGCCCACCAGCCATTCCCGTGATTAAAATTTTTTGCATATCTTTCCTCATTCTTTACTCAGCCGTCATAGGTGTTAACTTTTCTAGGAAAAAATCAAGACAAAAGCGGAGTGTAAGCCTTCTGTAAGGAATCAAAAATAGTACCGCCTGGCGCATCAAAAA
>JABWCH010000359.1 GCA_013359215.1 Candidatus Brocadiia bacterium
CTATTATTACAAATTAATCTTTTACTTGTACAATCCCAATGCATTTTACTTCTGGGCATGAAAGCACTTCTTGGAAAGAAAGCACAGCCATATCAGGAAGAGTATGAAAAATAAGCTCTCGGATTCCTTTGCGTATATCCATATTGACCAATAAAACAGGGTCACCATCTACAGAAACAGCTTTTTCTTTGATGTCCACAATTCCTGTAATAATCCTCTGCAAGAAATCAGGAGGAAGAGAAACCGAAGTTTTCGAAGAATCAGGAAATATAGCCTGTCGCAATTTGTATTCCGTATCAGGAGAAAGTGTAATTACAGGCAAAATTCCTGAGCTTCCCTGGTATCTTGAACAGATAGAAGCCGCAAGATTTTGCCTTACCATTTCTGTAAGATTGTTTATATCTTTTGTTTTTGAAGCATAGAAAGAAAGAGTTTGGAGAATTCTGGGCAAATTTCGTATAGAAACTTTTTCTGAGAGCAAGTTTTGCAAAATCTGGTGTAGTTCGGTAATAGAAAAAATTTCAGGGACAATCCCTTCAACCATTTTAGGCGTATTTTTTTTAATTTGCTCAATTAGAAAATGCACATCATCGCGGGAAAGAATCTTCGCCGCATTTTTCTTCAAAACTTCAGAGAGATGGGTTATCATCACAGAGATTTCATTGATAACAGTAAGCCCTATCATTTCTGCCTGCTCTTTTTGCTCATTATCCACCCATTTGGCAGGAAGTCCAAAGGCTGGCTCTCTTGTGTCTATTCCGATAATACCAGACAAGGCACTCTTTCCTCCTGGCTGAGGCGCGCCTTCTAAAACCAGGTAGTGTTCAGGATACAAAGTAGACTGAGCAATCCTTTCTCCTTCTAACAAAATAGCATAGTTATGGGGAGAAATCTGTATATTGTCTACAATATGAATAGGGGGTATCAGCATCCCAAGATCCCTTGCTATTTGCTCCCGCAAAAGAACTACACGTTCCATGAGAGTAGGCTTTCGATTTTGGTCTGCCAGGTCAATCAGCTTGTATCCCAATTCTATGCAGATTCTGTCAAGAGATAGCCAATCTTCCTCTTTTGCTTCCTCTTTTTCCTGTTTTTTCGCCTTTTCTTCTCCATCTTTTTGTATTTCTTTTCCGATCTTTTCTTTTTTCTTTAAGCCATAATAAAGAAATCCCATACAAACTGCAATTCCCCAGAAAGGCAATGTAGGAAGACCAGGCATGAGGCCAAAAGCAAAAAGAATAACGGATGTCATTCCTAATGTTTTCGTATGCCTGAAGAATTGCAATTTCATTTCCTCGGCCAGATGGGATTCAGATGATGTTTTTGTTGTAAGAATTCCTGTTGCCAGAGCAATCAAAAGGGCGGGAATCTGGCTAACAAGCCCATCTCCCACAGTCAGAATGATATATAGTTTGAGTGCTTCTTCAGGAGAGATACCTCTCTTGATTCCTAAAACAAATCCACCAAATATATTGATGGCAATGATGATAATGCCAGCAATCGCATCTCCCCGAACAAACTTTCCTGCTCCATCCATTGTGCCATAGAATTCTGCTTCCTGTGTCACCTTTTTGCGTCTGATCTGTGCCATCTCCTCTGTGATTGCCCCACTGTTTAAATCAGCATCTATGCTCATTTGTTTTCCTGGCATGGCATCCAGCGTAAAACGTGCAGTTACTTCAGAAATGCGGTTTGCGCCCTTTGTGATTACGACAAACTGGATGACAATCAGAATAAGAAAAATCACAAGCCCGACTAAAACATCGCCTCCCACGACAAAGTTGCCAAAAGACTGGATGATGCTACCAGCGTGTCCTTTTAGCAAGATAAGGCGAGTGGATGCAACATTTAAAGCAAGGCGAAATAGGGTAGTAAGAAGAAGAACGGCTGGAAATGTTGAAAATTCTAGTGGCTCATGTATATTCAATGTAATGAGAACCAAAAGAATGCTAATAGAAATATTCAGGCAAAGCAAAAAATCCAAAATAATAGGAGGAAAGGGAATCAGGAGAACGAGGAGTATGCCCATAACGGAAAAAACCAAAATGGTATCGCTCTGAAAAAGAAGCATAACTTGAATCTTTTTCATCTTCTCATTCCTCCTCGCCTGTAGATGTAAGCCAAAATGGTAGCTACTGCTTGAAAAAATTGTGCTGGAATCTCACGCCCTACTTCCACAACAGGATACATTGCTTGCGCTAGTGGTTTGTTTTCCATGATAGGAACTTTATTTTCCATGGCAACCTCTCGAATTCTTTTTGCCACAAGATTTTTTCCTTTGGCAAGAACTTTAGGGGCAGCCATCTTTTCACGTTTATATTGCAAAGCAATGGCAAGGCTTGTAGGGTTGGTCACAACTACTGTTGCCTGGGCTACTTCAGAAATTCTTTTGGCTTGCGCCAGTTGTTGAAAGCGTTGTCGAATTTTTTGCTTCACTTGAGGAGATCCTTCCTCTTGTTTGAACTCTTCTTTGATTTCTTCCCTGCTCATCATAAGTTTTTTTTCCTGTATCCACCATTGAACCATATAGTCTACTGCTCCAATCACCATCATAACAAGAGCAGTTCTTAACATCAAGAGCATTAAATTTTTCCAAATTTGGGATAGAAAAGATATAAGATCTGAGGGAAGAATATGGATGTATTGTTGTATTTCTGAAATCAGGCTAAGGTAAGCAACCAAAAAAAGCAATACTACTTTGCCTATTATTAAAAATGGGAGGGATGCTTGCCGTATAGAAAACATATTTTGGAAATTTTGCACAAAATTAAGCTTATCCAAAGACAGGGTAAGGCGTTCTTCAAAAATTCTAAAGCGGGTTTGCATGGCATTGATGAAAAATATTGTTATAAAAGAAAATGCAAAGATGGGCATGAGCATAGAAACCAAAAAAGTAAAAAAAGAATGCAAAACCCAAGACATCTCAAAGCTTTCCCAGGAAAGCCTTGAACAAGATGTCCAGAAAAAAAAGATAGCATCTTTCATCTGCCCCAAAAGAGAAGGAGCAAAAAAAGCCAGAAACAGAGAAAATAGCAAAAAAGAAAGAGCATGATTGAGATCTTTGCTTTGAACAATCTGCCCTTTTTTAAAGGACTCTTCCCTATGTTTGGGAGTTGCCTGTTCTGTTTTTTCTTCTGACATTTTTTTCCTAAAAATTAGCGATTTGTGCCAGCAGAGCGGTCATCCGTAAAATTCGCGATAAAATACTTTTTCGGTTTATCCGAGTTAGGCAAAAAGTGCGTACAACAAATCCACCAAATAAAGAAACAAAACATTCATACCATGGCTATAGTTTGGCAAAAACCATGCCAGGAGAATCAAGGCGCATCCTAGCCGCAAGGGATATTCCATGAGAAAAATATTCATCTGGGGAACCATCTTCCCTAGAATTCCTAGTTCCATGACAATCGCACTGAATAAAAGCAAAAAGGGGGCTGCCAGAAGGACAAGAAAACGATAGAACTGTACCCAGCCTTCAAAGATAAAAGCAAAAAGATTTGTGGAAAGAAAGAAGCTGCCTGGAGGTACAATTTCTATGCTCAACGCCAGTGCCGCCAGTAAAAAATGATGCCCATCCCATAGAAGAACCAGCGCAATCCCAATATAAAAAAAGATTACAGCAATAAGAGATGATGGGGCTGCGTTTCCAGGCGAAAAAATTTCCGAAGAATCCAGCCCCATAAGGTTAGAAAGCAAAGAGCCAAAACAGTACAAGATTTGCTCTAGCATCATAACCAAGAAGCCCATTACTATCCCTATTGCAACCTCCTGCAAGGCAAGGGAAAACAAAAAAAAATCTAGGGAAGGCTGCATTTTGATTTTTTTTTGCAAAGGCATGGCAATCATAAGGGAAAGGAAAAAGGCAAGAGAAATTTTTGCATACAAAGAAAGAGATTGCTTAGGAAAAAATGGTAAAAATCGCAAAAATACGCTAATTCTTAGGAAAATGCAAAGAAAAAGAATAACATCAAATAAAGAGATAGGAAAAAGATTTTGCATAAAATTCCTATACTGTCAGCGTTTCTTGTTTTTCTATTGCTTGATTTAAGGCTTTTTCAAAGCACGGCAAAGGCTGTTGCAACGGAATTTGGGCAATCGTTTGTATACTATGAGGAGTAGCACCTAAAACAAAGCTTGATCCTGCGATTTCAACAACATGAAGATAGCTTTTATTGCCTAGATAAAGAGATTCTTTCAAAACAAGGCTTTTGGTTTTGGCAAAATGATTTTTTGTCAGCTTTTTTAAAAACCAAACCAAAAACACAATGCTAGTGCCCATTATAGCAAGAACCAAAAACATATAGCTTAGAGAAAGGGGAGAGACAGGATTTTCAGGCTTGCGGACAGTGTATTTTTCGTATTGAAAATTTTTTTCCTGAGAATGGGCAGCAGGAAGGGCTATATAGAGGAATAGAAAAACCCACAAAAGAAACACGACTTTTTTTATTTCCATCTGCCAATGCCTTTACATCTTTTTATCTATTTTTTTCATGCCTTGAGTGAGCGTTGTCCTATACTGAGCCAACGCCTTTTGGGCTTCAGCGCATTCTTTCAGTTCAGCCAGCATTCTTTTCTGTTCTGCTTGCATTCGTGTGCATATTTCTTTATTCCAGGAGAGAAACTGTTGGAACATACTTTTTGTTAAGGGAAGATTAGTCAAGCCTTTTTGTGCGGTGATTCTTTGACAAATGTCCTTTTGCCTTTGGAGAAGACATTCATATTGCTCACAATAGTCTATTCCTTTGAATACGATTTCTCTCAATTCAGCCGTAATATCCAAAAGCCTTTGCCAATCTTGCATACTGGTTTCTTCTGGGTTGTTTTGGTTTTGCATTTTCTTCAATTTTTTTCGCTATTTTGCATTTTTTTTTGGATTTGCCGCCAGGTATCTTTAAGCTCAAAGATGATTTTTTTTGTAAGCTCTACAGGCACTATATCGTTTTTTATATTTGCCTGGGTAAGCTGTGCGATCATACATTCATATAGAGTATGCAGATTGTTCGCTATCTCGCCTTGGGAATAATCCAGTTCGCCGTCCAGTCCGCTAATAATATCCATTGCTTTCTGCAAAGCTGCAACCTTTTCCATAACATTGTTTTCCTGGATGCTTTTTTGCAGATGGTTGAGATGCTGTAAGCACCTTTCATGAAGCAAAATAACATTTTCCAGAGGGGAAGACGTTTCCACCATCGTTTTTTTATAGCTGTTTAAAGCGGGATTCATTTTTTATCCTTTCTACAGTATATTCTT
>JABWCH010000360.1 GCA_013359215.1 Candidatus Brocadiia bacterium
GCAATAGCATCTTCCCATCCGCCTCGGCCTAATGTGAATGGCAGCCTTGTTGCCATACTTCCAAAGCTCTGGCTAATACGAATACCATCATCTGTGCCTGGCCCCATCCCAAAATCAAAAATATCGCTGTTAGTTGTGCGTATAAATTTGATGTCGATGAATACTTGTTTTGGCTCTTGATCCAATTCACGGATGATTTCAGCCATTTTATCTATTTTGGGCTTTACATCAGTAATAACAAGTGTGTTGGTAGCATCATCATAGGTGATTTTGCCTCTTTTTTGGCTCACAACAGCTTCCAGAGCATTTAGCAAGCTGAAACGAGAGACCTCTACAGATTGTGTCTTCCCAGAAGCCAAATCTTCTTTTGTCGTGCTAAAATAGTCTGATTTCATCTTGGCAATGTATACAGACTTAGGGCGGATAAAGCGAAGTTTGAATATCTTGGTTTCCAGATCTGCTTCGATTTCTTCAGGAGGAACTACTCTTAATATACGTCCATCCTTTTCTTTTACGATCACATAGCCTCTTGTTTTAATGATAGCTTCCAGAGCATCCTGCCATGGAACATCCTTCAAACGTAAAGAAATGCTGCCTTTGACTTGTTCAGAGATAACAATGTTTTTGTTGGCAATGGTTGCAATCTGGTTTATAATATCACGGATTTCCGCACCTTCAAACTCCATTGTGACTGTTGGTGGCTTAGAAACCTTGACAACCTGCCCCAGATCTTCCACAAGGCATTTATATTCTTTTGCAATGATTTCCAAAGCTCTTAGCCAGGGGACATTGCTTAATTTGATCGTGATAAAAATCTCTTTGATTTCTTCATCATAGATAATATTTTTACCAGTCTGTTCACGGATACCTTCGATGAGCTGATCGAAAGATTGCTCTCTTACATCGAAAGATACCAGCTCATCGCGTACCTTACTTGTTTTTTCTTCGTCCTGGGCTTGGATTTGAACTTGAGAAATGGATAAAAAACTTATAGCAAGCCACAATATAGTAACAACCGCACTGTATAGCAAACGCATGGATTCCCCCTCCTCGTCGAGGTAACTAATGCTTTCTTCTCTTTTCTTTCCTAACAACATCAACAATGAATTTTACGATAACAAAAAGCATGGCGAGCGTCAAGAAAAAGATTCTTTCTATACCATAAAAGTTATAAATATAGAAATGGAAGAGTTTTTAGGATGAACGTTTTACGCCTAATGGTTTTTCAATAGTTCTTTTTAGCCTGATAGGGACTGTTTCTTCTTTGTAGCGAAGGATAACACCTTCTTCCTGGATTTCATAAACAATAAATCCCATCATCAAAATATCGTTTTTTTTCACGACTTTTTCATTGATAAACGCTACAGAAAGATCTGGTTTATGTTGCATGTATATCACGCCACGCAGTTGCAATTTTTCTGTAAGCTGTAGAATCTTAATCTGGGTTTCTGCCTTTCCATTAAGATCTTCCATGCTCTTACGCAAAGCATCCAGACCAGGAATATTTTTTTCTAAATCAGAAAATTCGCGGAATTGTGGGATATATTCGTTATGAATATTTCTGATCTTTTCGAATTGTGCCTGGATACCTTTTTTCTTGCCTTCTTCATAGATGGTTTCCATCTCTTTGACTTTTTTTCGTCCTACACTAACCAACTGCCTTGCTCTCTTTTGTCTGTCAGCTTCCTGGATCGATTGCTTCCATTTCTTCAGCTCGCGTATCATTTCTGCGACTTTACCAGCAATCATACCTGTTGGATCGTTCTTTTTGGTGATCTTGAGGTTCATCAAGATTCTTTCATATTTTTTATCGATAAGACCATTTTGTAACTCTACCCAACTTTCAGCTACAGCAAGCATGTGAAGGTAGTTTCGTATTTTCTGAAGCTCTTGTATGTTGCCTTCCAGTTCGTCTGGAGGAGGCGGAGGTTGGATTTTATCCTTTTCTCCTAAAATTTTTTCAGAACCTTCTCCTGTTTTTCCTAGGCCAGGCAGCTTTTCCTTATCAAAAGGATCTCGCATAGGCTTTGTCCATACATAGCTCTCTTTTCGACTCCAATCTTTATTTTTGGCATCGTCGATTTCTTTTTGCAAATCAGGAGGCACATCAAAGTCTTTTAATATATCATTTACTTCTTCATCCAAAGGGGTGGTTCCGCTATAAAAATAGCTTACCAGCGTAAGCCCAACATTGGATTCGCTTTCGCCTCCATCTCTCGAAGGCGTTGCTGATGAAGTCTGGATTTCGTGAACTCCATAGAAACGTTCATAGTTTTCCACAAAATTCAAAAGTTGGCCGAGCTGATCAAAAGTAATAGGAATAGAGGCGACATAAAAGACTTCTTCAAAAGGCCCAACGGCTTTTTTAGGGGCAGGAGCTACCTGCTTAACTTTTTTGTCGTCCCTTTCAATTTGAGATTGCTCGCCCATAACATCTTTTGTGCGAAAGAATCTCCATGGTTTAATGCTTCTCTCTGAACGGAAGTTTTCCAGTGTATCGTAGAATTTTGTGAATTCTTCCTTAGAGGGAAGTACTTTTTTAAAGTAATCATATTTTTGCTGCATTTTCCAAAGCTCTGAAGTAAGCTTGGGAAGCTTTTTTTGCTTTTTTTTCGCTTCATCGGTCTCTTTTTCTTTTTCAGCGATAGCAAGCTTGGTTTCTTCGATTTTTTCCCAATCGAGATAGCTCAATACTGCAAAAATTAAAAAAATAACAGCAGCAATAGAAAAGTATAGTATAGTAGTTTGTTTTTCTGTGAGCTTCCCCATAGTTTATTTCTCCTTTCCTTAAACAAGCTAATTACTTGTTCTTAGGATTTTTGGGGGCCTCTATATCCATAACGAGCTTCATACTGAAAGACCAACCAAATTTTTGTTGGTATTGGCCACCAATTTCTATCATGTCAAAACGAGGCACTTCAAAATGAGAAAAGTCTTTTGCAAAATTTTCGTCTTTTCTTAAATCATTATAAAAAGCAGTGGCCTGCTTAACCGTAGGGCTTACACAGACGCAAGTGAATTTCCATTCATACTGGGCTAATACGCCAGGTTTTCTTACTGCAATAGGGTTTATTACCAGATTGTTTAGCCAGATAGGATGGCGGTTATTGTAAAGGATTTCCGCAAATTCAAAAATTTTCTTGGAAAAAAGCACTCTTTTGGCTTTTACCATTTCAACAGCGTCATTTCGAGATTGAAATCCCTTTAAAAGCCCTTCTAATTTATCATGCCTTTCTTCAAATTTCTTTAAGGATTCTCTGGCTTCTGTAATTTTTCTCAGTTCTGTTTCCATGCTGTCTAAGTAAACGTGCATGACGACAAAGAAAACAATAGAAACAAAAATAATTCCTAAAGTGCTTAAAACCACAATCATTTTTGTGGATGAAGCCTTCTCTACTACACGCAATTCTTCTGGGAGGAGGTTAATGGTTATCATAGATAAACTCCTGCTAATGATGAGCAAAAGTGCAAATTATAGATTTCTGATTCGAGATGCCAGGCCTATGGCAATGGCTAGCTGAGGTGCATTTTGACGAAGAGCGTCTATGTCGATTTGATCTTCTTGAATATCAAAATTTTCTGTAGGATCCCAATGGTTGATCCTTTTTCCAAAAATTCTTTCAAAGTCTGGCTCCAGGCTAAACAACTGGCTACCTCCTCCAGAAAGGAAGATTTCTTCTACTTCTCGTTCAAATTGCCCTTCAAAATAATCAAAAGAAAGGGTAATTTCATTTGCAAGATCATCTACAACAGAGCTTACAGCTTCCTGTATTTCCAAAGCGAATACTCCAGGTTCTTTTTTTAAAGCTTCAGCTTCTTCCAAAGAAATTTCCAATTTTTTCTGAATTTCTTCTGTGAATTCATTGCCTGCCAGGTAGATTTCTCGTGTAAAAAAAGATGTATTACCAATCATTATGTTAATGTTGGTTTTTGTCGAGCCAATATCTACTAAAGCAACTACTTTTCCTTCTACTTCAGCCTTGGGAGACAGCAAGGATTTTAATTCAAAGGCGTTTCCTAAAGCAAAAGAGTCCACATCAATCACAAAAGGCTGTAAACTTGCTTCTTTTAAAAGCTGTACTCTTTGTTCAATCAGACTTCTTTTTGCTGCCACTAACAAGACTTTCATTTCAGCACTAGAGCTGATACCAATCGTACTTTCGTCCAGCTTTTGTGAATCTAAGACTACTTCTTCCAAATCATAAGGAATGTATTTATCTGCTTCAAATCGAACAGCATTTGTGAGATTGTCATCGTCTACTGGCTGCATAGAAATATAACGGACAATCACTTCACGGCCAGAAACAGCCGTAGCCACCCGTTTGGATTTAACATTCATGTTTTGCAAAAGTTCCGTAAGCGGAGCAATAAGATCCTCGTCTGGATTAGGGACAGCAACTTGACCATAGTTCGTAATGGAAAAACTCGTTCCTAAGGCAGTCATTTCTATTGCTTTGATACTAGATGTTCCTATATCAAGGCCCAAGACCGTGTTTTTACGTTTTAGCATACCTATCATGACTGTTCCTTAAAAATTCCAAAAAATTTTCTTTTGTTTTGACATATTTCGTATAAAATCAGTTAAATGATACTATAGTTATTTTTTTTTTTCAAGACTTTTTCCAAATTTACCATTATGGAGGAAAACAAATGTTTCAGAGGAAAATGAGTTTCCTGGTCGTAAGTTTTCTATTTTTGTTTACAATTTTTGCTTTAGCACAAGATCAGGTTCTGGTTCGCATGGATATTTCCAGAAGTGTTTCTGAAACCAAACTCCCTGTTTATGCTTGCTTACAAGACCCATCTGGCAAAGATTATATTTTAGTAATTGAATCCCTTGACAAATTGGAAAGAAATAAAAATTCTTATCAAATTTTAGATTTTATTTCTAAAAAGTCAAAGGATGAAAGTTATTTTTTAGCTTTAAATAAAAATCAGAATGGTCGCAAAAAAGCAGGTCTTTATGTTACAGTTTTGCATGATGATGGAAAACAGATTGTTGCCAAAGCAAAACCTGAAGATGCAGAAATGCTTTGTATGCTTGGTTTTGAAATAGAAGAAATGAGCAATGAACCCATAGTTTTCGCAGAAAATAAACCAGAAACCAAAAGGGTTCAATACCATGCTTCTATAGAAAAGATCATCCAGTCTATCAATAAAGAAACCCTTTTGCAATATACAGGTAATCTTAGCGGGGAAAATACTGTAACCGTAGGCGGGAGTTCTTATAAAATCGTATCTCGCTACAC
>JABWCH010000029.1 GCA_013359215.1 Candidatus Brocadiia bacterium
AAACAAAACATAAACAAAATGGTTCCCAACCCAGCTCATGCCTCTGCCCGTTATGAAGATCATGCTGCATGGCTCGCTGTTACCAGAGAATTGAATCCTACTGTATTTCAAAAAGTTCTCGATGAATGGAAAGTCGTCCATAAACGCCGCAAAAATTTATGGCAGGATTTAAAGAAAATAGGTATAGAGTAACGATAAATTCTGGAGAATAAAATGTTGACGAGATTGCAAGCTCAACGCATAAAAATCCAAGAGTCTGAGAACTACGAGCATCACAAAGTGTTGGAGAAACGCATGGCTAAACTTGCTCAATATGAAAAGCAACAAACTGTCATTGGTCAAAAAATAGCCACTCTGGCGCAACAAAAATAACAACTCGGTAAACCTGGCCTTCGGGCTAATCGTGATTTCCGTAAGCAGACCATCATGACCTTTCGTAGTCTCTGGCTTGAAAATGCAATTAGAGCTATTTTCTTCTTGATTTTTGCTACGCTTAAAGAGCCTCTTGACATCGAAATTGTTTTAGACCTCTTTTTATTTCGCTCTGGCATAACTCAGCTCATTTATTACTTAGGTTACAAAGACTTTTCGGCAAAATATCAGTCTATCCTTAAAAGCTTTATAGATGGCTTTAATAAATAAACTTTCTCTTTTTCGAAGGGAAAAGCAAGTTATCTTACAAGCCTATGAATTTATGTAAATATATGTTATAGTTATAACTATATAAATACATATTTTTAAAAAACGTGTAAGGGGTCCGTATAATGAAAAAACTATTGTTTATTACGAAATTTATTCCTGCACCGGATTTTAGCGGTGGAGCAAAACGTAGTCTAGCATGGATTAGATTTTTAAGTAAATATTTTGATATTACAATTGTAGGATTTTGGAATAAAATTTATGGATATAGTCGTATTAATCAATTGGATCAATATGCAGAAAGAATTGAAGGTGTTACCTTTGTGCGTACCAAAGCTAGTCTTATGCAAATGTATATAACATGCTTGTGTCAGAATACATCGCTTATTCTGACACAGTATCAATCTATTGAACTAAAAAGTAAAATTCAGACATTGCTGGGACAAAATACATATGATTGTATTTTTTGCTCTGAATTAGCAAGTGTTCAGTATGTTCCAGAAGATTGTTTCATTCCTATAGTTTTTGATGACCATAATATAGAATATGAATTAACAGAAAGAAATGCCAAACACAGTTCGCACATATTAAAGTGGTTTTATAAAAGAGAAGCAAAGATGATTAAAAAATTTGAGCATGAGGCATGGAAAAATGCGAGTATGGTAAGCTTTGTTAGCCAGAGAGACGAATCCATTTGTCAGAGTGCGATATCAGGTATTTATTCTTGTGTTGTAGAAAACTCCTATGATGATGAAGGAATATTAATTACAGACGAATGGTATGATGAACCAACACTTCTTTTTATAGGAAATGTTTCATGGAAACCAAATAGAACTGGATTAAAACATTTTTTGACAGCAATATATCCTCAATTGAAACAGAAGATAAAACTATTAAAACTGTATATCGTGGGTTCAGGAATGACTATTGATGTGCAAAAATTATGCAAGGATGATTCAATTTTAATAAAGGAAAATATTGAAGAAAATGAAAAAAGAAAAATTATTTCAAAAAGTTGGCTATGTATCGTGCCTGTTTATTGGGGAAGTGGTACCAGAATTAAGATTTTAGAATATTGGGCAAATGGAAAATGTGTTGTTAGCACTACAATTGGAGCAGAAGGATTAAATGCTTCTCCAGGAATAGTGATTGCCGATGATGATGATGATTTTATCAAAGCTATAGAGGATGCATTATCAGATAAAAAATGGTTGCATCTAGCAGGATTAGAAAATAGATATGTGTTTGAGAGAAAATATAAGGAGAGTCGAGTATATGAAAGTTCTTTATATCGCACCATCGCCGCCCAATGCTTTGGGGAGGATTCGAACACAGAATATATTAAAAACATTTAAAAACTTAGGTTATAAAACTACACTAATTACATTATATTGTAATAAATATGATATTGAACATATGGAGGAAGCAAAAGTTTATGTAGATAAAGTCATTGGTATTGAACAGAAAAAAAGAAATTCTTATCTCAATTGTTTATTAGGATTGTTTCTTCCTTATCCTTTAAGGATAGCTTATTGCTACAATAAAAAAATGAAATATTGTATACAAAAAGAACTATATGAAACAAATTATGATATAGTTTACATAAAAAGGTTGAGAATGGCTCAATATGCTCCAATTGTAAAAGAGAGAAATGTAAAACTGGTGATTGATATCACTGATAGCCTAACAAAGTATTATGACAGCTTAAGAAAAAAAAAATTGGGGCTAGCAAAATTGTTAGCTATTGAAGAATACATAAAACATAAATATTATGAAAAAAAGATTTGCAAAGAACACAAAATTATTGTCATTTGTTCGGAAGAAGACAAGAAGTATCTGACAGAACGCACTCCCGAAATAGATAATCATATTTATGTGATGAATAACAGTATTGATGTGTCTATATGGAAAAATCATAAAATACAGGTGGCGGAGCCAGGGCATAGAAAAAAGTTGGTGTTTTTTGGTTTGATGGATTATACCCCCAATATACTAGCTATAAAGTATTTTATAGAGATTGTGTTTCCTTTGTTGGATAAGGAATATGACTTGACTATTGTAGGTGCTAATATTACAAAAGAAGTTTACCAATACGAAAGTGAACGAATCCATTTTACAGGATTTGTGCAAGATATTTCTGTAGAATTAAAGAAATATGATATTTTTGTATGTCCAATGAACACTGGTTCTGGTGTAAAAAATAAAATATTGCAGGCATCTATGGTAGGTCTTCCTATCATATCCACCGATTTAGGAGTGGAAGGAATTGCTGAAGAGATTCATCAGGCAGTATTTATTGCAAATGGTTCTCAAGATATGGTTGATAAAATCAGATTGGTAGATGAAATGCAGTCGGAAGATTTGCTAAAGAAATTAAGGTATCAGCAAGAAATTATAGAAAAATTTAACAACAATGACCATGTGTTAAAAGATCTCTTAGACAGGATTGGCATATGAGAAAAAAAGTAATTATCGTATATCATGGAATTGGAACAGAAGACCCTTTTATGCAGGTTGATGTTCAAGAGTTTCAAAAACAGGTGAGTTATTTACAATCTGTATTCAGGATCGTCCATGTACGTGAATTATTAACAGTGGAGAGCCAAGAACCTATGGCTACCATCATGTTTGATGATGCATTTCTTTCTGCTTTTGGTGCTATGCAATTTTTGGATGGACTGCAAATTGCTTATGATGTAGCACTGATCGAAGAATATATTGGAATGAAAGAATATTGTAGTTTAGAACAATTAAAGCAATTAAAGAAAGCATGTTTTGTATTTCATACAAAATCACATCAAGTATTAGCAGGCTTGCAAGAAAAGGAATTGGAAATGCAGATTTCTTCTGAATATATAGATCAATTATTGCCCTGTGAGAAGGGAATCCTGGTATATCCAAGAGGTATTTATGATGAGCATACAAAAAGGTTGTTGTATCAAAAAAATTATATTGCTGGTTTGACAGCCCTGCCTTTTCATGTTTCTAAGAGATCGAATCTTTACGAAATACCGAGAATATGTATCAATGGTTATTTGTCATTGCAGAAGTTCCGTTTTTTATTAAGTATCTGGGGAAATTTATATCTGCATTTAGCATTTGTCAAACGAAGACTATTAGGTCAGGATTATTTAGGTAAATAGCTATCTATTACTCAACGTTAGCGTAAGGCGATTTTTCAAAATGACGCAATATATCAATCATATCAATCAATATATCAAAATCAAAGAAAATATATTTAATCGAACACTATATATGCAAAATTATAACCAATTGATAATTAATTATTTAAAAATTCAAAATAGCCATAAAAATTTTACACGAACGGCAAGTATAGATAAATATATAAAAATGCCGAGTTTTTGAAATGGATAATGCTAAATCACTCAAAAAATAAGGAGTTGAAGGCTATTTTGATGTCAGGATGTAAATCGTACTCGTGCGAGTACGATTGTTGGTGCAGAGGAATCGGTGTCGGGGTCGCTATCGGAATCGAAATCGGAATCAAAAGGATGATGAATGAGTTTCGGACATGAGAAGTGGGAATCGATTCCGATACCGAATCCGACCCCGACACCGATGGAAAGTCACTATAGGAAGTGAGTAAATTTATCCAGGTACAAAGAATTTCGATGAACCATATTTTTTCATTCACTCTCAATCTGAGATAAAAAAATCTCTGAAACCTAAGAAAAACAGAAGTTAGAAAAAATTTAATTTTCAAAATTCGTCATTTTTAAGTAAATAGATAGGTGGTATAGATGAAAAAAATAATTTCTAAGTTGGAAGCAGCTGTAAGATATGGTTTTACGATGAAACAACTAATAAATTATATAAACTTTTCGCTACAGAGAAAAAGGAAAAAGGAAGTATTGTCGTATAGGCCTTTGTGGCTGTTGGTTTATGTTACTGATTTATGTAATCTGAGTTGTAAAATGTGTCCCCACCATACGGAGGCTGACAGCAGTCAGTTTGTATATAAAAAAAAATTGAATAAAAATCATATAAGTCTGGATTGCTTAGAAAAAATCTTTGATAGATTCTCAGAAAGTTATCTGGTCATGTTGGCTGGGGTAGGAGAACCATTGCTTCACCCAAATTTTAAAAAATTGGTAGAATTATGCAGAATGAAAAGAAAAAAGGTAAATCTGGTTACTAACGGAACACTATTGAGTGCTTTTATGGCTGAATTTCTTTCTAAAAATAAAGCGATCAATCAGGTTTCGATAAGTTTGAATGCACCTAACAGTGTCGTTTATCATGACATTTGTGGAGGAGATGAGAAGGAATTCGAAACCGTCATTCAGAACATCAAAAGATTGGTGCAGTGTAAAAAGCAATATAACAGTCAGATGGAAGTGGTAGTAAGTGGTGTGTGTAGCCAACAATTTGTCGAACATGCTAAGAATTTTTTAGTATTTGCTAGCAAACTTGATGTGGACAGGATAGATTTGCATAGATATATAGATTTTAATATTCAGGGAAATTACTTAGATAAGTTGTGTGATGAGGATTTTTTTAATGATTTGGAGGAATTTGTTCATAAATATATTAAAACCAAAGTAAATTTACCACATAGAGTTTCTAAAGAATTATTTAAAAAAAAATGTGACTGGTATTTTAAGAGTTTATCGTTTGATTCTAAAGGGAATATGGGAAGTTGTGGAAGAGTCATGAGTCCAGATGAAGGTTATGGAAATATTCGAGACAAAGAAGATATATGGAATAATCAATATATGAGGAGCATGCGTCGACGATTTTTAAATGAATCTGCGGAACTTGTAACTCAGTGTTATACATGCGTGGAAAACTATCAAAGTAAATGAGTGTGAAATAATTATGAAAACAGTTGTATTTGTAATCATCTCGGTAGGAATGTCGGACTATCTAGAACCCATGATTCAGACAATTAGAGGATCTTATCCATTAATTTTAGTAGATAATTCAGATGATGCTTTGCTATCTCCATTGTCTAAAAAATATGAAATTTATTATATACATGAAATGACCAAAGGAGTCAGTGCTGCAAGAAATGCAGGGAGCGAGCTGGCAAAGCTCTATGATTATATTTTCTTTTTGGACGATGATCTAGAATTGATAGATGGATGGAAAGAAACATTGGAAAAAATTCTTGTGGATGAGAAGGAATATGATTGTGTTGGTGGACGAGTAATTGCAAAGTATGATAAAAATATTAGAGTCCCAGAAAAATATAGTTATTTAGTTGGAGAAAAAAATTTGGGAAATCAGGAAAAAAAAGTTGTTCAGGATTATATAGGTGGCTGCAATCTCCTGATTCGAAAAAAACTTTTTTTTGAAGTAGGTAAATTTAATACAAATTTCGGACATAGAAATGGAAAAATTGGTTTAAATGAAGATGTATTGTTCCAAGACACCATCCGAAAAAAAAGATTTGAAGTATTATATATGCCAGAATTTCGTTTCATACATCATTGGAATGGAACAGAGCAGATGCTATTTACTCGCATTCGATTGCAGGGAAATTATGATAGACAATTGGATTTACGGATTAATAAAATACGTTTTTTTTTGAGGATTATAAAATATCTTGTTTTTCTTTGCGGGTATCAGTTGTTCTTGAAAAATAGACATGTTATAGTTTATATGTATGATTTTATGAGGTATTATGAATATATATTCAATTATAAAAATAGCGTTGCTGAATGATAAAGATATAGAGCAGTGGAAAGATTTATGGGAAAAGAGCAATCAGTCAACATTTTTCAATTCATATGATTGGTATCATGTATGTAAGGAGATTCTGAAAGAAGATATCGTAGTTTTTTTTATTTGGAAAGGGAAAAAACTAACAGCAATTGCACCATTAATGAAAAAAAATGTATATGGAATTCAGTGCTTAACTTTATTTGGAGAACCATATACCGATAAAATTACCATACTATCGGAGCAATGTGAACCAACTATTCTCAAGGAGATTTTAGAGGAATTATCAAAAAATAATTCTATTGTTTTAAAAGAGCTAGAAGAAACTTGTATTAATGAATGGATAGAGGGTCATCTCTATGAAATAGCATCTGAAAATCCTTATGTAAATTTAAAAGAAGATTTAAAGACTCAGGTAAAGAAAAAAGAGTGGAATTTATTAGTTAATAAATTAAAGAATCAACCTTTTTCCTTTGAGCTTTATAAAAGAGAAGAGGCACAAAAGTGGATTTCTCTGTTATGGGAAATAGAGGAAAGAAGCAATAAAGTAGAACGCCATCGAAATTTGTTTAGGTCTCTAAAGGCAAAGGAACTTTTTTTACGTATAGCTAATTCTCACATGACCGTATTGGCCGTTTTAAAGTATAGAGGAAAACCAATTGCTCATATGTTAGGATATAATATCAAAGGTATTGTTTTTATGGCTCATCATATGGCATTTGATTTGGAATATAAAAAAATGTTACCCGGTAAAGTTTTGATAGTAGCTCTTCTTACCCATTTACAAGAAAAAAATTTCAAAATTTTTGATTTTTCAAGAGGGCAAACAATACTTAAAAGACATTTTTCTATCTATGAAAAAAAGAATTATAATGTTTATCTACCAAGTAATTTGGTAGATAAAATTTGGTGGAATCTGGTACTGGAAATCAAGAAAAAAATTAAAAAATATGAAAAATTAATAAAATTAATTTATGTAAAAATAAAAAATATGGCTTGACATAATTGAGGAGTTGATTAGATGAAAAATGGAGCAGGATTCTGGACCTCGGAAACACAGATGTATTATGATAGGAACAAAATCGTACGAGCGGAGGGATGTTATCTCTGGGATGAAAATGGAAAACAATATTTGGATGGTATTTCAGGTATGTGGAATGTTTTTTTAGGACATGGAAGGAAAGAATTTGCCGAAGCATTATCTGCACAGACATTACAGTTGGACTACATGCCTAATATGAGATTTTATCATGGGCAGGGAGAACGTTTGGCGGATAGGTTGACGAATCTTTTACCAGAAAAATTTTCTCATGTGTACTTTACTTCTGGTGGAGCAGAAGCGGTAGAAACCTCTCTGAAAATTGCCAGGCAATATTGGTATAATCGAAATTTTGGAAATAAGACAAAGTATATATCTCTCTACGAAAGCTATCACGGAACAACGTTAGGAGCTATGAGTGTATCAGGAGATCCATGGGATAGAATTCCTTTTAATCCATTATTGTATAATGGAATACATACATACCCTCAGTATTGTTATAAATGCAAGTTAGGTTTAAGCAAAGAACACTGTCATTTTGCATGTTTAAAAGATTTGGAATATCAGATCGATTTTTATGGTGCAGAAAATATTGCTGCATTTATTTTAGAACCAGTTATGGGAGTCGGCGGTGTCATCATTCCTGATAAAGAATATTTAGAAAGAATTGTACATCTATGTCGTGAGAAAGAAATTTTATTGATTTTTGATGAAATTACTTCTGGGATTGGAAGAACCGGAACTTATTTTGCCTGTATGCAATATGAAATTTATCCTGATATAATTTTATTTGGAAAAGGAATATCTAATGGAATACAGCCATTAGCTGGAGCCATAGTGAAGGATAAAATTTTTGATATATTTTGTACAGAAAAAATAGAGGAACAATTCAGACACGGATTTACAAACAGTGGTCATCCAGTATGCTGCACAGCTGGAAATATCATGTTGGATATTATGAAATCTGAAGATATAAATAGGACATGTAGTGAAAAGGGGCTATTATTTAAGAAAAAGATTGAGGACTTAAAAAAAGAAGTAGACTTTATAGGAGAGATCAGAGTGATAGGGCTTATGATAGCAATAGAACTGGTTTGCCCTAGAACATCAGAAGGACTGAATATACCAGGACTAGATTTTTATCTAAAACAACAGGGATTACTTGTTAGTCAATTATGCCAGGTGGTATGTCTGATGCCTTCTGTAATCATTAGCGAAGATCAAATGGATGATATGCTTCGGATTTTAAAAACAGCTATCAAAACTAATATTGAAAAAGCAGGATTTTCTAAATAGAGGGTAGAGTGGATATGGATTATAGGATTGGAATAAATTTAGGTTGGGCAGAGTGTGAAGATATTATTTTACGATATGAAGAATGGTTTCTACTGTGTAAAAAATATCATATAACAAGTGTTCGCATTTTTCTTGTTGAATGGGGTATTGGATTATTTACAGAAAAAGCAAAGATGGAATCATTGTACCGAATATTAGAAATTGCTGAAAAATACAAAATAGAAGTTTTGTTGGTTCTTGAAACATATGTCCATTTTTGCAAAAATACATTTTGCGATTTTAAAAATAACGAATATAGTTGGAAAAACTATTCCCTAATATATAAATGTAGTATAGATGCTTTTTTTAGCAAGAAAAAAATCATTCAAGACTATTTAACCAAGGTAATAACTTTTTTAAAAAGTATTGAAATGTATAAGATGCTTTATGGCATCGAATTGTGCAATGAAATAGACCAAATTGAGGCAAACAAAAAAAAAGTAAAATTGTGGTTAAAGATATGTATTGATGCTATTCGTCAGAACTTTTCGGAGCGATATGTCCTAAGCTATAGCATTTCTGATACACATTATTATTCAATGTTTAAAGACATAGAATGTGTTTGTGATTTTCATACTTATGGCTTTCCTTACCATACCATGTTAGAAAATATTAAGTATTTTGATAGTTTGGAGAATGCGGCCAGAGTGACAGAATATGCACGTTTTTCAGAAGAATCATATACTGATTTAATGAGTAGCAAAATTTATTTTGCTGCTGGATTGTGGGAAAATTACTTTAGAGGAAAATTTTATTCTCCCTTTAGTTGGTGGTGGGAAGATATTTTATCTTCTAAGCAATATTATGAAATACTAGATTTTTTTTGTAAGATAAAAGATTCTTTTCATACACTAAGAGAAAAAAAATATTCTAAAATGAATATAGAAATAATGTCTATAATATCTGAATCGAAGCCAATTGAAAAAAAATTATTATTAAAAAAAATTAAGTATAGATTAGGTGTTATTATTAAAAATCCGACTTTTATATTAAGAGAAATTGGGGCTATAAGAAAGTTTCTAAAAAAAATATTTAAAAAAAAATATTCTTCTCCTTTTAGTTTCAGGGCTTATAGTAATATAAGTAGAGACTTATATTTATTTGAAGCTTATGTAAATGTTGAAATAAGGATTACATATACAAGAAATAGTATACCTGTAAAAATTTATATTTATAATTTGGTTAATGGAACTGTAGAGTTACTAGCAGATATATCAATAAACGAGCTTATCGTTAAAGTATTTGGTTGTGTACTTATAGAATTTATTTATGAAGCAAAATATAAAAAATAAAAGAAATTATCTTTGTATAGAATAGAATGTTAATCGTTTCTTATAACAAGAAATAAGATACAATTTATTATTCGATATGATAAGGTTTATATGGTTCTTAAAAAAATATTTGATATTTTAATTTCTGGAATTATTATATTATTGGTATGGCCGTTTGTTATATTTGGTTTACTAATTTCTTACTTTGAGTTGCAAGAATTTCCAATATTTAAACATGAAAGAATAGGGCAATATGGAAAAGTGATCTATATTTACAAAATACGAACATTATCTTCTAAGCAAGTGTTTTCACAAGGGAAAAAAATTAATGGTAGTAAATATTGTGCTATACTGAGAAAATATAGTTTTGATGAATTGCTCCAATTAATTAATGTCTTAAAGGGTGAGATGGCATTGATTGGTCCTCGTCCTGTCACAAAATATGAATGGGATAACTATATACCAGCGACTGATGCTGAAAGACAACTTATTTTGTCCTTTAAACCAGGATTAACAGGACTTTGGCAAGTAAATGGAAGAAATGAATTAAATTATCAACAGCGATTAGAAATGGACATTAAATATTGTCAAACTTATTCAATTAGCAATGATTGGATAATTGCTTTGAAGACAATATCAACTATCATTAACGGTACTGGCTGATAAATATTTTTTTCACTGCTGTCCGGCTGTTTGAAAACCAAAATTTTTCAACACTTGTAAAAATGAGAGTTAATGACCAAATCAGTTTGGGATCGATTTGAAATTTATTGAGTAATATTTACTTTCAGAATTAGAAGAGCAATTGGGGAACCCAATAAAAATAAGGGATGCTAAAATTGAGAGACTCATCGACATCAGGAAAAAGTTACACTTTCCTACAAATTCAATATGCGATAAGATTCCCATTTTATAAGGGCTTCCTCTCTTATTTTACAAATCTTAAAAGAGTAGAATCTTCAACCTATTATCAATAATAACCTTATAACCTGACACTAGTGATTTTTTTTATAATAAAAATCAGGCTTAAACCTAAACAATGGGTTCATCAAAGGAATCGGTGTTGAACTTCATGAATCCATAGAAGTATCTAAAATTTTATGGATTCAATCGGCAGCGCATCTGGAATTTAAAAATTTCATGGGTGATTGGTTTACTTTTTTTTGTGATTTCCATCAGATTACAATAGTTCAATCAAGCCGCCTTCGCTGGCAATATAGAAATCAAACATCTTTACAATATCATTCATTCATACATCTAAAAAAAAATTTTTAGATGTATGAACCTATCTCGGACGAGCCGAAACCAAAAATTCTATCCGCAGATTTCGCAGATTACACAGATTTAGAAAAAATTTTTATCTGCGTAATCTGTGTAATCTGTGGATGTATTTATTTTTATGTATTATGTAGCTAAATATCTTTGCTTTTACTGCAAACATTTAACTTCTTAGTTTCTATATTCCGCAGCTTCTAGGAAAAAAATTTAGAATTTACGTTCTAAAGCATAATTGTTTCTCTTGAAATGATTTGTAGCCGCAGGTTTGGTACGAATGGAACAAGGCGGACAGAAAAAACCTGGCTAGCCCAAACCTGCGCCTCTTGCAATAGTTTCTCTCTTGATTGGCAAAATCCTTTCGATCAATTCAGGTGCTATTTCGCAAAAGTCGCAGGGATTGCGCTGAAGGTCGCCTTTTTCGCATAGATGGGCTTTTTTGTCGCAACCTTGCGGCTACAATCTATTGCAGGCAAGCGGTTAAAACTTAACAAGAATAACTGCGAACACTACAAGTAGCTAGGCTTAATTCATAATTTGAAAAAGTTCTCCTAAAAGGTGCGGAACGTAGGTCAAAATAATATTAATTATAAATTATAATTAATTTTCATGAAGGAAATCAACATCAAAATTTTATATTCATGCCATTATAGCAATTTTGTATAAACTTGCAATCCTGTCGAAGATTTTCCAAGATTTCTTCCCACCCCAATACTAACTTTTGTTTAAAAGTTAGTATTGCATTTTTCCTTCCAGACCCTTTTACCAAAAGGCTTTTCTATAATTTTTTTTTGGCATTACCTTTTGATTTGTATTTTAATATTAACTATGATATATTTTATTATATATTAGTTAATATTAAGGCAATTGAAAAAGGGGAGTGAAAAAATGCCAAATCCTAACCATCCTAAAAAAGGTTGCAGCATAACTGTTGATCCCATACGAGCGGTCAAAGACATCAAAGCAATCATCGCTTTGCTCGAAAAAAGTCCGAGGGATCGGTTGCTTTTTGTTATGGGGGTGAACAATGGGTTGCGGTGCGGTGATCTTCTCCGGCTGAAGGTCAAAGATGTGAAGAATTTGAAGATGGGGCAGATGATTTCTATCAAGGAGAGCAAAACAGGCAAGACTAATATTCTGGCTGTGAACAAAACTGTGTACAAGCATTTAAGAGGCTATCTCGAACACTATCAGATGGATGACGATGATCCTTTATTTTGTAGTCGAAAGGCAGAGAAAAAGGCTATTACGATAGAAACGGTCAACAGTTTGGTAAAAAAGTGGACGAGGGAAATTAATCTATCGGGGAACTACGGAGCGCATAGCCTTCGAAAAACGTGGGGTTATATACAGAGGGTGGAACATGGGGTAGGTTTTGAAATTCTTTGCAAACGATTCAATCATTCTTCCCCTGCGGTGACAATGAGGTACCTGGGAATCCAGGATAAGGAAGTGCATTCTACCCTGATGAATGAAATTGGTTAGAGGAAGGATACCCCAAAGCTCATCGGCGATGGGGATATGCGAGTTTGAGGCTGGAAAATAGGAGACGGCCTAGTGCTTATCATGGAGTATGCACGAAACAGGGCGATGATCGCTTGTAATTGTTTTGCTGTTAGCTCCGCTATTAGCTCGTTCATACGCTTCGTGTTCTACTTTTCCTGCATTTTCATTTACAACCAGAGGCGCATTGCCACGGCAAAGGGTTTGGCTAATGAGAATATGATCTAGTAAGAGTGGATTATCGGCGGCAGATAATCCCAAGAGTTCGTCTTTATATCTGGCCGTCCACCTCAAATGGCTAGGAAAATCAAATAGGGCATGGTTGAAGAATCGTTCGGACAGAATCACGTCTCCCTGAAGATTACTGATCAAATCGAAGAAAAGATATCGTTCTTCAAAATAATCATGCCCAGGCCCATCGTTACAATCTCCCATTAGCAAAATTTTAGGATGGGCAGATTGGACGAATCTCGCTGCAATGTATTTTCGAATGTCGTTGGCTTCGGTCGCCAATTTTATTCTAGCACTCAACGAATCGGTTAAATATTTACCTGTTAAATTGTTATCTCCATCCTTGTCAATTTTCAGTAGATTAATTTTGGATTTTAGATGAACGCCTATGAGTTCAAGGTTATCTCCATTCTGCATATTGTAGAGTAATACCTGCGGATGCCTATAATGGTAGTGTTGATCGCTTTTGAGTTCTCCCCAATAATTGACTTGCCAGGTTTTACTTTGAGTTAAAGACTGCCAAATGTTGGGAGATTGTAGAGTACATCTATGTAGCAATTCTGGACGTACTAGAAAACAAATCCACTGGTTTCCCTTGATCTTGTATTCAATATCCTTGTCGCCTAAATTGTCCTGCTCTTGTTTTAAGAAAACTGGAATTAGGTAATTTTCCAATACTTGGCTACAAAAATTTTGAATATTTTTCTCTCCTTGTGGCCCTTCCTGGATACAGAGTATGTCGGGGCTAATATCTTTAATCATTCTTTGAATCCGTTTTCTCCTATCTAAAATATGTGGAGAAGGGTTGTCTGAAATCAATCGGTTTGCATGTTCTAAATTCCATGTTGTCACTTTTAAAGGCATACTATTCTCCTTCGTATTTTTAAAAATTGACTGTGCTTTTTCGCATGTAAAAGGCAATTATTTACAGATAAGATGTTATCTGATAATTTTTTATAATTACTGATTTTATGGCAATTTAAAATCAATTGCAATTGAAATAAATTTTACTATACTCTGAGTATTTGCAATCAAAACCAACAGGTAACATCTATCCTTCCCATTACGGAATGTTTATTGGGAAGAAGGCTAAATTACGAATTGCTTCTTTCGAAGGAAATGTTCGATGGATTCATGAGGAATAAGATACCTGGATTGGCTGTGGTTGTTTAGTTTGAAGGCTTCGAGTTTCTTTTGCAGTATCAGCTTTCGGACATTGCTTCTGCTACATTTCAAGATTTTTGCAGCCTGGCCGACGCTCAAATAGGTATCTAGGGCATCCTTGTTAGAGGAAGAGAAGTGGGCTACGAGCTTTTTTAAAAGCAAGTTTTGTTGCTCCATAAGAACGGTTTGGTGCTTTAGTTCTTCAACAAAGGGAGAGATAGGATTTTTCATTGTTTTCCTTTCTTATAACAGGGAAGTTGGTAGCTTCCCTGTTGTATCAAAATCTATTTTAGAAATTCTTCAAATGATCGCGCAATATGTTTTGGAGTTCTTTCCAATACCTGTAAATTTGTTTTTTAGTTACCAGGCATCTATTCCAGCATATATGGCGCATCGGGCATCCTTTTTTGGGACAGCCCTTTGCTAATTCTTTTTGATACTTTTTTCCATGCCCAACCGCTTGTTTCATGTTTTTACCAATCGGGAATCTTCTCTCCAATAAACAGAGGAGAAGAGAACAGTAAATATCTTCTCTCATATTTTTTTCCTTTCCGATAGCTATTCTTCTCTAACCAATCGTTCCAAAAATTCTTCCAGAAAGTGTTGGAACAGATCATCTAAATAATTTATGCTTTCTTGTTCTTCTAAAAATTTATCAGGAGTTTTTTCGAGGCGAACCTTTTTCTCAAAATATACTTTTTGAGTGTATTCCTTCGACTTCTTTTCTTTCTTTGCCCTCCATGCTAAATCACGTCGTTTTCGTTCGGTGAAGGCCAGAAGGTGATCCTGAAAGTTTTGGTAAAATTCTTCTTGATGCCTGTGAAGAGTTTCAGACATCGCAGTGATTACGAGTTTAGATATATTCTGGATTTCCTCGAAAAGTGCGGAAATTGCTTCAAGCTGGTCTTCATTCCGAAGAAATTTGAATATCTCCCTTTCACGAAAAAGCAATAGTTGATCCAAAAGTTTTTTCCAGTTTTCAGAATATCTGCTTGGTTTCCAGGCTCTTGAGATTTCCGGCAAAATTTCTAAAAACGATTTGAGCAAGAGTAAATATATTTCTTCCGAAGGATCTCCACCTGACGGGCAGGTTGAAGGCTCATAGCCGAAAGACACCATCTCATTCTCCTTAAAAATCTTGAGGCGATAATGTGGTAAAGATACATCGGCAAACCGAAATTTTTTTTCTTCTCTGGGATAACGAATGAGATCGGCAAACATAACAGTTTGTTTTGAAAAAATTTTATTGGAATATCAACCCTTTGGAATGTATGATGGGGAGGCTTTTGTAGAACTCATTGTCCTGAAATGCTTATAAAAATCAGAAAAAGGCTTGTAGGAAATGAAGGATGATATTGTTTTAGTTTTCCGAAGATACCAAAAATACCCAACCCAGGAACTTGCTGCTGGCATTTATTTCTATGCTAAGGAACTATATGCAACGATTGCCAGTAAATTTCGTTTTTTCAGTTTGGAGGAAGAAGATTTTGTTCAGGATGGGATATTGAATCTATTGAATCATAAAATTTCTGCAATAAATTTACAGAATATCAATCAAGAGGAAGAATTGCGCAAGCTTTTATTTCGCATTGCCATAAATGAAGCCAGGGATATATTTCGTAGAGAAAAGAGATTTAAATTTTTCGTTTTACAAGAATCCGATTCGCTTCTATCTCTGGAAGTAAATCATGCGGCTTTTATCGAAGAGCAAGAAATGCTGGAGCTGATGTTAATGCGTATCTCTAAGAGCAAGAGAGAGCTTTTATCTGCAAAGTATATAAAAGAATGGAGCAATGCTGAAATCCTGGAATGTTTTGGGTTTCCGAGTATCGAAGCAGTACGGCAAGCACTGTATGAAGCCAGACTGGCTTTACGGCGGGCTTATGAAGAATTGAATGAGGATTGAATAATAAGGATGGTTCTATGGTTCCGAAAGAAATCAGTTGTGATAATTTCGACGAATTTTTAGAATTTTACAATGAAGATCAAGAGATAAAAAAACGTCTGGAAGAACATGCCAAAAGATGCGAGGAATGTTTTTTGGCAATGAAGGCTTGGGTAGAGGCGCAAAAAGATTTTGCCGTTTGTTTGGAGGATGCAGCGTGGAGCAAGCAGGGCAAACAAGGATTTAAAAAGATCGCTCCAAAACTGAACACAGTAACCTTGATCCCTGAGTCAATAGGATATTTCCCTGGGGAGGGACGATGGGTTTTCCGAAATTGGAACAGGCAGGAATTTTTGGAAAAAATCGAGCAGGGGCAAGAGGTGTATCCCCTTGGAGAAAATATCGAAATTCATTTTGAGGTTTTGGAAGAGGGGTGTCAAGCCTTTCTGGTATTTGTCAACGACTATCGTGATTCCCAGAATCTTTGGGTAGAAATTCGCCGAAATACGGAAGATGCTCAAAGAATTCAGGTTGTACAATCCAGAGCAGAGTTGCCATACCTTTCTTGGGGGCAATATTTCATTCGCATTTCGCTTCATAAAATTCCTTTGGAAGAGTTTATACTGATACTTGGAGGAGAGAAGAAAACCCGTTATTCCTTACCAGTTTCTTTGTCGGATTGGGAAATTATATCGGATGAGAAGAAGCTGTCCCTGATAAAATGGGTTGATCTGCCGTTTGGTCTGGGAAAGGGGCATCTGCGCCTTGAAGGAGAATGCAAGTACCTGGTGATGATACCGAAAATGGAGATATTGCCGTCTGGTTATGAGATTTTTGTCAATGCTCGCAAATATTCTGGTGATAGCATCATCATAGAGGGCAGAGATATTGAGTTTCAGGTTCGTTATCTAGGCGATCCAGTCTTTCGCTATCTTTTTTGCGGCGATTCAGAGTTAGAGGAAAAATCACACGAAACGAAAGCTTTATTTTCACGAAAAACCGTGGAAGTCGTTGTCGAGGGAGTTCGTTTTCTAGTGGATATAGAATTTTACGCAGACAAGATCGAGCTGAATTTGCTGGAGATGCCCGATGAGATAAGGGTTCAGGTCGCTCATATCTGCCTTTTTTATGAAGGAAAGCCAATTGGGGTTGCCCCAGTAGATGATTTTCTCGAATTTCCTTGCGATATAAAGATCAGCGAACATATCGCCGAAGTACAACGGCAGGAACAAACCAATTCTCTGGAATTTCATATTTCTGCGGTCGAGCAGGAGCCAATTTACGAAGGTGCTGTAAAATCAGCGAGTTTGCTAGAAGAGGAATTGATAATAGAATTGAAATGCCGGCAGAATAGTAAAATACGATTACAAGCGAAACTCAGTCATGGCATATTTCATCTCATTTTGCTCTCAGAGGATAGGTCAGGCAAAGAATGGGAGGATGCCGTTGTATATCTGGCAAATCAGGAAATAGGGAGGATTCGGGAAATGCGTATGCAGAAGGCCGTTTCTTGCTCATCCAGGCTGTTCTTGAACATATTGGCAGATGTTTCGATTCGATTGGAACACCAGGGGCAAAGCTGGGATTTTGTAAGAGAGCAACCATGAAGGAAGAGCATTGGTTAGAAGGATTAGCCAGGCAGGTTACAAGCGAAGAAAAAAGTTTTGAGGATGCCCTGGAATGTATCGGAAATTTTGTCCAGAGTGGCAAGGTGCCACAGGAAATCCAGAAATCCGAGAGCAAGAATATCTATCACAAGAACGCAGAGCTTGAACCTAGCGAATATCTCTTGACCTTATCCCTTTTGAATAAAGCCTGGCAAGCGGATTTAGGTCAGGAATATGAGGTGGCTTGTAGTTCTTTTCGGATAGCGACGATTGCCCGTGGTCTTTCCCGTCTGGCCTTAGCAGTGGAATGCCTGGACGAAAGCCTTGTATATTTTGAAGCTCATGATAAGACGTGGCAGTTGATCTTTGCCTTGCAGGAATTAGCGGCAATCCATCTGGAAACCGACAAACCCCACGAGGCTGTCAGGTATAGCCAAAAGGCGTTCTGTATTTTAGAAAAGCAAGCCAAAATTCGGTCGAATGGATGGAAAGAAAACGAAGTCCCTATGTTGGGGAACGTGGGCCAAATTTTATTGCTATGCGGAGTGAATTTACTCAATCGAGCATTGGCACAGGATGCGATCCCACCTCTGCAAAATTCTCTGGCTGTTTTTTCCTGGCTTTCTTATGAACCAGTCCGAAGTGAAGTTTTGGGCATTCTTGGCACAGCCTATTATCGCTGTGGTCGTTCGCAAAAAGCAGTAGAATGCTATCTGGAAGCTTTGGCGATAGGAGAAAAATGTAGCCTCCGCTACAACAAAGCCCCTCTTTTAATAAACCTGGGAATTGCCTCATTATCTTTGGGACAAACCAAAATAGCTTTCGAATATTCCCAAAAAGCTCTTGAAATAGCAGAAAATCTCGGAGACGATCAGCACCGCATCATGGCCTGGGGGAATTTAGGCGATATATTCCTCCATAAATCAGAAATTTCGCAGGCTTTGGAATACTACGAGAAGGCTGAAAAGCTAGCTTTTGCAATAGGAAATCTTGCGTTAAGAGCCAATTATTTGCAAAAAATGGGAAGTGCGTATCGTGATGCAAGCGATTGGGAGTTGTCCTTGAAATCCTATGGGAAAGCTTTGGAAATAGCCGAGCAAATGGAAGATTTGGTACAAATAGGCAATTGCAAAGGGAATATGGGAAATGTTTATCGAGATATGTGTAGATGGCAAGAGGCGTTGTCCCTCTATCGAGAAGCACTTGCCATCGCAGAAAAAACACAAGATTTACGCAATCAAGGGAACTGGCTAGGAAATTCGGCTGTGATAAAGCAACAACAAGGGGAAGCAGTAGATGCTTTAGAGCTTTACGAGCGAGCGATCCAAATCGCCAGGGATGCTCAAGACCCTTCATCGGAAAGCAATTGGCATGGAAATATGGGGAATGTTTATCGAGATATAGGGTCTTTGCAAAAGGCAATCCAGAAATACGAGCAGGCTCTTGCTATTGCCGAGAAGACAGGAGAACGCCGAAAAGAAGGGATGTTTCTGGTGAACATGGGCAGTGCCTATCTCCATCTTGGTTATGGCGATTTAGCGTTCAAGTACTACAGGCGGGCATTCGCCATAGCACAAAAAACAGAGGATAAAGTTTCTCAGCAGTCGATTCTGGGAAACATGGGCAATGCTTACTACAGAGAAAATAAATTAGAGGATGCTATCGAATGCTACCAAAATGCCGAAAAAATCGCAGAAGAAATAGGAATGAAACAGCATCGTATTTGTTGGCTAGGCAATCTGGGCAATGCCTATCGTTCTCAAAATAAAATAGAACAAGCAACGCAGATGTACCATCGGTCTTTGGAAATTTCCAGGCAAATCCAGGACAAAAGGGGAGAAGCCAGCCAGATATGTAACCTGGCCCATATTTATCGGCTTCAAGGGAATCGTGGTTTGGCTTTACAAATGTACCAACAAGCCAGAGGTATCCATCAATCCATCGGAAATAAGGACGGAGAAAGGATTACACTGGTGAGTCTGGGGATTTTTCATTACGAAGAAGAGCAATTCTCGCTTGCTCACGAATATTTCCAGCAGAGCCTGGAATTATTAGAAGATTTGCGGGATATTTCAGCTCTCGGCCCTTTGCCAGAAGTTTTCATGGAAAGCGAAATGGATATGTACCAGGCAATGGTGGAGTGCTGCCTGCACCTTCATAAGGATATGGAAGCCTGGCATTGGTCGGAAAAAGCCAGAACTCATTTCTTGAGCACGGGAATCGCTATGCGGAATATCGTACCTTCTCCCAATGTACCAGAGGAACTTCGAGAAAAATACAAAAGCGTCCGCCAGGCAAGGTTCGAAGCACAAGCAAGAAAACAGCTTTATATGACAGGCCAATCTGCGGAGAATCCTCAAAATCTCGACCTTTGGGAAAACCAATGGAAAGAGGTAATCCGTTCAATCCAGCCCTACGACCCTGATTTCACTGACGTTTTTTCCCCGCAAAACACAAACCTCACGGAATTTCAGGAGGCGATACCAAAAGACTCCCTTTGGATCGAATTTTTTATAAGCCCGGCTTCCATGATTGTATTTATGATAAGCCGCAGCGAATTTCAGGTGCTTAAAATCCCAGAATTCACGGAGGCTGTTTTAACAGAAACCGCTACAAAGTGGGATCATCTATATCAAAAAATGAAAATCCATCAGGATTACCGTAATTTGATAGCCTTTTTCACCCCAGAGAAAAAAAATGCGTTTATCGAAAAGTATCTAAGAGAAATGATCGAAAAATACCAGCAATACCAGTCATTATGGGAGCAATGCAATTTCTTAAAAGATAAAATCAAAGCCGATGCTACTCCAGAAACAAAGATGGAGTACAAAGAAGAATTCAAGCAAATTTCTTCTCGATTGCGCAGCCTCCAGAACTGGCTGGATAAAATTCAACTGCAACACGAGCATTGGGAAAATTCAGAAAAATTTTTGCATTCTGGAGAGCTACTTTCTCGTACCCTGGTGCTTTTGGAAGCCTACTATCGCAGGTGTTGGGAAGAAAATATTACTATTTCTTTGCAAAAGTTGAGTGCATTTTTGACCCCCTTCTTGAACAGGCTTTCTAGTGATATAGGGAAGAACATCACGAAAATTATTTTCGTACCTCATCAAAATTTACAGATGTTTCCTCTACATTTACTCACTTTCCAAGGTGTTCCGATTTGTGATTCCTACGCAGTTACCTATTCCCCCAGTGCCAAAGCTTTTCTGGATATTCAGAAACGTAGCCGATTCATGCAGGAAAATCCCATAGGAAAAATGGTCGGGATAGCCACCGACCCGACTGCGGAAATAGAGAATTCCCTATACCATGAGATGGAAATCGCAAAAAAATTATTCACGGATTATGGCTATGACACAGAAATCCTTTGGGGTGAGTACGCTAAAACCAAAGACGTACTAACGAAAACTCAAGAGGCAATGTTTATCTATTTTTCCTGCCACGCTCTTTTTGCCGGGGATATACTTCGATCTGGACTCTTGCTTCATGACGGGAAGCTATCCCTTTTACAAATACTGCTTGAATGTTCCATAGAAAAGGCGGTTCTGGTTATTCTATCCGCATGTGAAACAGGAATGGCTATCCCAGGCAAAAGCTCTGAATATTTGAGCCTGGCCAGTTCTTTTTTGTATGCTGGTGCCTGGCATGTGTTAGGGACATTATGGAGCGTCAACGAACTTTCCACCAGCTTACTGATGGGCCGTTTCCTTCGAGAGTACCTTTCGGCTCAAAATCCGTCTATATCGCTGCAAAAGGCACAAAACTGGCTACGAGAATTGAGAGCCTCCGAAGTCCAAAAATATCTGGAAAGTATCCTACACCCTCATCTCGAACCCGATGCAATCAAAGCAACTACTACCCAAGAGCAAATGCTATTCGGCATAGCCCATATCTTGAGAGAGAAAAACAGCACTACTTGGGATGAAAATGCCCAGGAAAAATGGAAAAACTTTCTGGCTAAACTTATCCAATCTCCCCAAAGCAAAATTTACGAACATCCTTACTACTGGGCGGGGTTTTATGTGATTTGAAAGATCGCAGGGGCGTACAAAGGAAATATCTTCAAAGTGTGTTCTAATCTCCTTCATCTTGCTGAATGTAATCAATACAAAGCGGGATATTTAGTTCAGCAATTTTGCTAAGCTCTGTTGGGGAGAATTCCATATTACTTTGAATACCATACCAATAAATCCAGAATGTAATATCTGTTGCCCCTGCATCAATAAATTTTTTTTTAAACTACCAGTAAACGATTTGGAATAGGAATCAAATCATTATCTTGACATTGTCACATTAAATTAAGATATGATACTGAACCAAACAGACACTCTGCTTCTTCAAAAAAGAAATACGAGAGCGAAAACGATTGAGATGTTTCTGTAAAATGATTTTGCAAGCCCGAGTAGGAGAAAGATGCTTGCGGGGCATGACTGAGAGTAATATATCCCGTGCATCTTGAAGAGAAAGCAAAGAAGCTTTAGGAAGCAATCGCTGTTGGAGCGTTAGAAAAAATAGCATAGCCAGAAAGACCATAGTGATGTGGTGATGCCAGGCTTGCCAGGAAATGAATTGGTATTCGTCCATACCTGCAATGCCTTTGGCATCTTGTAATGCTCGCTCCACCCAATAGCGAGTGGATTGTTTTTCGCAAAGTCTTTGCCAATGCTCATGTTCGTTTGCATTGGCAAATGAGTAATGGACATCGGATCCATCCAGTTCCTTACGAATGACAAGCCATACCATAGGAGTATGTGGAGATTGTTTGTTAATTCGGTAAACCCGAATAGAAGCAAATTTTACCCATAGTTCCCCACGTTGGATGTCACGAATTTTACAGGTTTCCCAATGTAGCAAATTACTGTCCAGCAGGCTACGTACTTCTATTGGTTGTCCCTCTACAATTCTCAAACGAGTTGGGCGTCTACCGCGTATGCCTCGTCGCTCAGGAAAGGCTAGCATAGGCAGTTGTAAAAATATTCTTGTACTACAGGGAACGTCAGCCATATATTCGATCTCATTGGCCTCTAATTCATTAAGGAGGTTAGGTTGTTCTCCATAATGTGCATCCATTCCAACAAATTCAAAGGGAATATTGTCGGCTTTGGCTTGCAATATCATTTCCAGACCAAGTTGAGCTTTAGTCTTGAAGCAAATCTTGTTTTCTGGAATGCCAGCACGTCTACAACGATCTGGATCGTCTACCCACTTTGCTGGCAAATAAAGCCTTTTGTCGATCAGCATCGTATTCTGTCCATTCGTGTAAGCTACGAACACTCCTACTTGGCAGTTTTCCACTTTCCCAAGGCTACCACAGTATTGCCGGGCCACTCCTACAGACTTATTGCCCTGTTTGGGGAAGCCACTTTCATCAATCAGCAAACTTCCATTCCTGCTTCCAATCGTTGCTACAACCTCTTTCTTGATAGCAGTCATGACAGGTTCTTCTTTCCATGGCGACTTGCCAATAAAGTGCGACAAACTCTGTTCATTAATGTTACTTACTTGCACCGTCATTTGGCTCATATTCCGTCTTCCTTGAGTCAACATTTGTCCCTGCAAATATTCATAGGCTGCCTTCGATACATTCTTGTTCTTGCTTCGAAAATAATGGGCGAACTTACTGTGAAATTTTGCCAATTCTTCAGATTGGACTTGGATATCTCTTCCTGTCAGATTATAATCAAACATCATAGGTTTCCTTTATTGGATTGTTTTATATTAAGGATAACCTATGTATTTCTTTTTTTTTACTTTTTTTCAATGTGACAATGTCAAGTTATTTAGATGGAAAAATAATATAGAACTCAACAAACATCGGAACAAGCCTGCAACCAGAATTGATATAAAAAAAATACAAGCAGATGTTAAAAAAAACCTGATGCGTATCTTTTTTTGAACGAGCAGAGCGTTTTGAAGTAAGTGTCAGTGGAATTTTTTATGCGCTAAAAAGATTAAAAATAGGGTATTAAAAAAACTCTTTTTCATCCCAAAGCTGATGAAATCGAAAGAATATGTTTTCAAATAAAAATGAAGAAATATGAGCTACAGGGTAAAAATATTCTCTATTTGGATGAGAGTGGCTTTGCGAATGATATGCCGAGAACACATGGTTATTCAACAAAAGGAAAACGATGTTATGGAGAAAAGGATTGGCATTCTAGGAGAAAGACGAATGTCATTGTAGCCATTATTGGATTCACTTTTATTACAGTGTGTTTGTTTAATGCAAATATCAATTCCGATATTTTTTATGCTTAGCTGACAAAAGATTTATTACCAAAAACCCCATCTGAATCTGTTATTGTCATGGACAATGCCACCTTTCATAAAAGAAGTGATATAGTTCAAGCAATTAAAACTTAAGGGCACATTCCTGAATATCTTCTCTCTTACAGTCCTGACTTGAATCCAATTGAACATAAATGGCTCAAGCAAAAGCTGTAGGAAAAAAATTAAAATGTAGTATTCCAAATATTTTTTTTCATATCTGAAACTATGCCGTTTTATAATGAATTAGCTATATTTAAAAATTTTTTGTTAAAAAAGGAGGTTGTTAATGAGTGCGACACGTTGGGCATAAGTTAGCCTAAATCAAGTACTTAAATTGGAAAGATGAACGCTAATGAAAGCCTCATCCTGAAAAGGAAAACTAAT
>JABWCH010000361.1 GCA_013359215.1 Candidatus Brocadiia bacterium
CCATGCGGTACTGTTTTTGATTCCTTACAGAAGGCTTACACTACGCTCTTCTTATCCTTGAGTAGATAACATAATCTATTGTAAGACAAGCTATTAAAAGTTGACACGCATGACGTAGCCGTTGTCCGTAGACGTACGTCTGCGTTCATATTTCCGCTTACAAGTTAAAGTGATTTAACTTCACATTGTTTAGCGATTTTTCTGTACTGCCCAAAAGCTTCCCAGGATAGCAATGATAGAAAGAAGGATGCTGGAAGGCTCAGGCACATTCATGGTTGCGTTGTAATGCGACAAAACACGGTCAGAACTTAGAGTATAATTATATATGGCTACTTCATCTAACGCGCCTATGACTCGCTGTCCTGCATCTAAAGAACCACCAACGCCATCCTGCTCTTGCGCCAAAATAAGAGAACCACCGCTTTTGATGGTATATCCTGCCTGGTGGTTTATAGAGAATACGGCTGTACCATTTTTATACATAACAAGCGCACCATCTGAGCTGCGCCAGGTTACAACAATATGATTCCATTGACCATCATTGATTGCAACTCCAGAGCTTATAGCAGGGCCGCCAATGTAGAAGCTAAGATTGTTATAATCATAAAGAAGAAATTCATTGTCCATCCCTGTCACTGCGTAGGATAAAGGAGTTCCTGCTGTAGATGTGTTGGAAGATTTAATCCAGAATTCCGCAGTGATTGCCGTCCCAGGAAAACTGTTAAAGGGGTTTTTGATAACATATTGGGTGTTGGTGCTTCCAAAAGATGCTGCTGTGTCAGTATCATAAGGGTTACTACCTGAAATCCCTAAAGTCGGGCTACCCTGGTATGTCGCGTTATTCAATCCTTTTTGATCGACTACTGTCGTTCCGCTTGACTCTCCTAATCTCCAATATGTTATAGGATTATCAGAAAGCACTTCTTGAGAATAGGGTAAAGAGTAAGCATCAGAAATTAGGAAAAGCATTGCATAGCATAATGCTATTCCCCAAGGCTTCCAGGAAAAAAATGCTTGAAATGGCATATTTCACCTCTTTTCTAAAAAAAATTCGCATCCTGGCTCTGTTATAAGCAGATTGTTTTTTACGATATTACATAAATTTTTTATGATATGGCCTGTGATTCCCCAAATGATAATGTCCTTCCTCCACTGAAAAAAGTAGCTAGGAATTGTATTTTCTTTATAAGAAAAGCTTCCTTCCCAATAGTTTTCTTCTAATAAAAAAAAAGAAAAAGGAATTTCTAATATTTCTTCAATTTCTTGAAAATTGCTTTGGAAATTATATGGATAAGGAATTATCCCTACATAAGGAGTTACTAGAAAATGGCTTGCAAGAGTAAAAACATCGTCCAGTATCCCTAGAATTTTTATATCAGAAGAAAGGATTCCTACTTCTTCTTGTGTTTCTCTTAAGGCAGTTTCTTCTAATGAATTGTCTTCAATATCTTTTGCCCCACCAGGAAAGGAAATTTCTCCTTTATGGTGTTCTACTTTTTGGGCTCGTTTTGTTAAAAGTATATGAAGAGAATCATTCTTATAAAACAAAGGAACTAAAACAGCCGCTTCTTTTGTTTTTCCTTCTGATTCAGAGTAAAAAGAAAGAAAAATATTTTTTTGTGATGTGTTAGAAAGCCTCATTTTGGGCTTTCTTTCTAACGATACACGAGAGTAAACTTTGAGCGTACTGCCTAGCATTTCTAAAATTTGCATTGATTTCATAGCTATATCGTATCATTTTTGATCAGACCGCGCAAGCTCTGTTCCTGATTTTTTATCTCAAACTACAATATCGGTAACTTTCCAATATCTCCACCAAATCAGAAAAATCAGAAAAATTGCTATAGAAAATGGCATTTTTACTTTTTACTGTTGTGTTTTGTTCCACTTGTGAATGCCCATCTATCAAAACAATCTGGTATATCTGGGGATAATATTTTTGGATTTCTTCATACCAATATTTTTTTAAGCTGCCAGCTAAACTCGCATCGCTGATTACAACAGAAAAATCTTCGACATTCATAAATTCTGATGCTTCTTTGGTATTTCTAGCAACCAACAACATCACATTGTCCATTTTATTGATTGTATAGAGTAAGCCATCTTTGTTGATAACTCGATCTTCGATAACCAAAATTTTCAATAAAAAATTATGGTGTTCATCGCTAGGGAAACGTATAGTCCTTTCTTGTTCAGAATCTAAATTTGCCTCTATTTCATATTTTTGTGTTTTTTCAAATTCAACATTTTTTTCTTTTATTTTCGAATCTTTAAGTTTTTTTATTTCTGTAGAAAGATTCCTGGATGTCGGAAACGGCAAAGCAGAGGAGTTGCTCAGATTTCTCTTCCATAAAACCTCATCCTGATATAAGGAAGCCAAAGCAAGGTTTCCTCTTAAATTTTTATATTTGCAAAATTCTAGTTTCCCCTCTATAAACGCAATGCTTCCAGGCTCTTTATCTACGCTTTCTAAAGATATATCCATAGTCCATAAGAATTTTTCTATAAACCAGACAAGATTTCTAAACTGGAAATTTTTTGACTGCAAAGCTTGCAAGGAAAAAGGTAAATTTTCCAAAAATTTTGCCAGCTTTGCCTCATTTCTTTCATAAGGCAAAGACAATAAACCATTTTCATTGTAGTTTTCTTCAGCAGATTCGATAAGAAACAATAGAGGCGTTTGGGGGAATTTCTCTTTAAGTAAAAGGGCAAAATCCGCCATTTGTAATTCTAAGGAATCCAAATCTAAAATAACGCTTGATTCTTTTTTTTGCTTTAGATGGAGTTCCAGCTCTGACATACTGAGAACCTTAGCAACGCTAGTTTTAAAGCTCGGTCTATCCGTGTCTTTCTGGATTCTGCGAGTTTGCATTGAACTGACTAGAAGAAACTCGCTTTCTGCTTTGTTTTCCTGCCCAGGCAGAAAGGGCAAAAAAGATTGCAAAAAAGGCTTTTTGAGTTCTATTGGATTTATTTTATCCGAGCCTTTCATTGCTGGCGAATTCGAATGAGAAAAGAAAAAGTCTTGTATATCGTTCATCAGCTCTGTATAGCTTTGGTAACGATCATTGGGATCTTTTGCCAGCATTTTCATGATAATCTGATTGCTTTGCTCTTTTAAAGAAGGATCGTATTCTTGAATAGGTTTTACTTTTTCATACTTATGCTTATGGACAATATCATATACATTGTTGCCTGAGAAAAGCGTATTTTTTGTTAACGCATGGTAGATTGTAGCACCCAAAGAGTATATATCTGAGCGAAAATCTATTTTTTCTCCAAAGATTTGCTCAGGACTCATATAATTGGGAGTCCCTAGAATAACACCAGCACAGGTAAGATTCATATCATCGGAAGTTCTTTTGGAGAGCCCAAAATCTGCTAATTTAGCTTCTCCTGCCTGGGTGATGAGAATATTACCAGGCTTTATATCTCTATGAATGATGTTTCCTTGTAATGCAGTTTGTAAAGCCTGGCAGATCTGCCAGGCAATTTCCCAAATAAAAGTTTCGTTGAGATTCCCTTTGCGTATTCTTTCATCCAGGGAGCTGCCTTTGATATATTCCATCGCAATATATAAAAAATCTTTTTCTTGCCCTGCACTATAAATGCTAACAATATTGGGATGGTTGAGAGAAGCAGCAAGCTTTGCTTCTCTTAAAAACCGACTTACAGAAGAACTTTCATATAGTGGGCTTGAAGTATCGATTACCTTTAAAGCCACTTCTCTATCTAAAGAATTCTGCAAAGCAAGGTAAACGATCCCCATGCCGCCTTTTCCCAAAACACGCAGGATGGTAAAATCTTGAAATGTTTTTCCAATCATGATGGACTCCATGCAAACGCGAAGAAGTAACATTCCACAAATATTCTTACACATTTGCATATTCTAGTTTTTTTGCAGCATAAAGTTTATTTGGCAATAATGCTTATGGATTTAGCTCCTAATCTGGATATATAAGAAAAGTATTTTATCACGAATTTTGCGAATGGACGAATAGCACGAATAGATCATCTTATTCGTGTTATATGTGTTATTCGTGTCATTCGTGATTTTAAAGTTTTCTATATGATCCTACAAAAAATACTAGACTATGCAAAGTTAAAAATATGCAGGAAACCTCACATATTTTTGTAAAGAAATGCGATAAATTTCCATGAATATAAAATCATATCTTGAATAAAGCTAAATGCTTTTGGAAAAGCATTTAAAATTAAAATAAGGAGAAAAATTCCAACAGTATCCAAAGAATTGTATATATCCCTTAAAAAAGGGAAAAGATATCGGAGAATTCTAGACCCATCCAGGGGAGGAATGGGAATCAAGTTAAAAAAGCCTAAAAGCAGATTCAGAAAAATAGTACAAAAAACGATTCTTACGAAAAGACTACTATGGTAAGCCTCCTTGAGACTCATTAGGGGAAAGAACCTTTTGTACAAAATCAAACAAACGACTGCTATGATGACCAAGATAAAATTAGATAGAGGCCCTGCTGCTGAAGCGAGAGCCATATCTCTGTCTGGTTTTCTCATGCGCATGGGGTTTATGGGTACAGGCTTTGCGCCACCAAAGGTAAATCCCAAAGAAAAATATAGAATAGCAGGAATTAAAAATGAATTGTAAGGGCAAATATGGGATATAGGATTCAGGGTAATCCGCCCCAGATCTTTCGCTGTACTATCTCCACATTTCCATGCAACCCATGCATGGGCTGCCTCATGAAAAGAAGAGGAAAGGACGAGAATCAGTATCCACACAACAATATCCCATGTAGGATCAAGAATATATCCCATTACAAACTTCCTTCTGCTGGCTTTGGAGAATCCAAAGTGCTGAGTTTTGATTGAAAATTTTTCGCTTTTTGGGTAAAAATATCTATTTCTGCTCTCTTTTGGCTCTGGCTATTTTCTGAATACAGGAGAGACTTTTCTCTTTTATCTACTATAGAATACAACGGAGCGAATATACTTTGCTCTGATTTTTTATAAAATTCTTCCATTTGGGAACGGATTTCTTTGCCTATAGAATCTACATGCTTTTTATATTCTTCTGCTGCTTTTTGCCTGATCTTGGGTACCAATACAAAGAATGCCCATAAAGAACTGACTATTATACCCAGGCTTATAAGATTGACAAACCAGGAAATATCCAACGTCTTAAGAACCATGCCAAAAAATACTGCAAAAACAATAGAGGATAATAAAAGTATACTTTTTTTCTGTGTCCTTTTCAAAAGTTTAGAGGAATATTCCACCAGAACTCCAGGTTCTATCTGCAATTTAATGGTATTTTCTATTTCTTTGACACAATCCTCTTTGGAAACCTTTTGGCCTGTTGAAGCGATCTTTTCCTTAAATTTCTTCTGGAAGATCTCTAAAATCTGCACTTCGAGATTTTGTAAAGAAGCAAAAAGAATATCCAGAGCTTTCTCCATCTCTTGTCTTACTATTCTTGGTATAGGGCGAAGCTTGTCTTCATCTACCATGGTATTTTGGTTTTTATTTTTAATGAATAACAGAAGTTTGGCTATTTTAAGGTTTTTTTCAAAAAAATTTCTTCCCCATGTCTCTATATCCATTAAAGAATGCTTGATTTTTTCTACCTGGGCTGTGTAATTTTGCTTGAGAATTCTTTCTTCATAGCTTATAATTTTTTTTGTTTCCCAAAGGGTTTCTTTTTCTATTCCTAGAATTTCCTGGTTTTTATTTAAAGAGTTAACGCTTTTGTCTAAAATTTTTAAAGCATTGAAGAGAATCCCAGACAATTTGAGCTTTATTTTTTCTCCTTGGGAAAGAGTCTTAAATATATATTCTTCGACTGCGCCCATTTTGCTTTTTTCAAAAAGCTCTGGCACTTGCTTATTTTTGCTTTCAAAGGCTTCCCGTGCAGAAACAGGAAAAAGAATAGGGTCAAAATCCAATAGTTTTTTGCAGTTTTCTTTAATGTATTGGATCACTTCCTCAATTTCTTCTGGCGTTTTCATGTCTACTTTACTGAGGATGAAAATGATTTTTTTGCCCCAGAGATCTTTTATGAATTCCAAAAATTTGCGTTCGCTTTCAGTAAAGGGACGGTCTATGGAAGTGATAAACAAAACCAAATCTGATCGCGGAATAAATTTTTCTGTGATTTGCTGGTGTTCTAAAATCAGCGAATTCGTACCTGGAGTATCAACAATATTTAAGTTCTTTAAAGGTTCGAAGGGATAGCAATGTTCAACAACAAAGCTTTCCAGTTCTTTGCTTTTTTCTTCTTCTCCGTAGCGGAGAATATGAATTTTATCGGTTACAGGAGTAACTCCTTCTTTGCAAATTTTTTTTCCTAGAAGAGAATTGACAAAAGAGGATTTCCCTGATTTTACTTCTCCTACAATCACAAGAAGGAACAATTCTTCGATGTGTGCTAAAAGATTGTCTAAAAGCCTTCTTTCTTCAGAGTCCTGGCATAATATTTTTTTTAACTCTTCTAAAAGAGCAACCTCTTCTCGAAAAAGAAGGCTGCCTTCTTTTCCCATGAATTGATAAACACTTTGGTCTTGCATTATGTTTCTCGATTATAAAAAAAATATTTTTGAAGAGGATGATTCATTCCTAGAAACTAAGAAATTAGATGTTTGCCGAAAAAGCAAAGATTTTTGTCACGAATAAGACGAATGGTCGAATGGCACGAATAGTTTTTATAAAAATTTCATTCGCGTAATTTGTATATTCGTCTTATTCGTGATTAATACCTTTTTGGTTTCGGCCTGTCTGAGATAGAAATAGGTATTTGCCTTAGTTTAGAAAAAAAAAATTTTTTTTCAATAAAAATTCTTTTAAAATTGTAAAATAAGAAATATATTACCAAAATGATAGAAACACAATCAAGGATAAAAGAAAAATGGATATGAAAGAGATGCGGATTGATAAGTATTTATGGGCAGTTCGCCTTTTTAAAACAAGAACCATTGCTGCCGATGCTTGCAAAAATGGGCATGTCATTGTCAATGAAATTGTCTGCAAACCGTCCAAAAGTATATCAGGAGGAGAGTCGTTAAAGGTAAAAAAAGGCCCTGTATGGAGGGAGTATAAAATCAAGGCACTTTTGCCTCAGCGTGTTGGGGCTAAAGTGGTAGGGGAGTATTTGCAAGAAATGGCTTCTGAAATGAGCCAGGAAATTTTAGCCTGAACCATTTTTGAATTGTTCCATAATCTGGCGGCAAACCTCAGAGAAAAATTTTTCTACAGAAAGGCTGGCCATGCTTCTTTCAATTTTTTCATACTCCAGAGAGTATATGCTTTGATCTTCCCATGTTCCATCAATAGAGTAGAGAATTTTTCCATCATAAACTGATACCAAAAAGAATCTTAAGGAAATCTTCATTGGTGTGAGGGAAAAATGAGAGACTTTACCCAAGGCTACTGCCTGGACGTGATATTTCTGGGCTATATAAGAAAGGGAAGACGATGGTATATTGTAAGGCGAAATAGGACAAGACTGTGGCAGGGGAAAATAAACCACTTCCCACGCTTTGTTTTTAGCAAGAGAATCTTGGAGAGTTGAGCTAAAAGTATTTTGGTTGCCTTCCATGGGAAGGAAAAAAATTCTCTGGAGATTATACTCCTGAAAATGGGGAGACATAGATACAGAAAAATGGGAAAGATGCTGGCTGCTCTGGCAGCCCATAAGCCAGAAAAAGCAAACCCATACGATTTTTTTTAAAAAAACAGGGGATTTCATTCTTCTTCTTTTGGTGCTTTCTGTAGTTGCTGAATTTTGAGCTGTATGAAGCTTTGTTCTAATTTCAGCTTGTCTATGGTTAGTTTCTGTATATTTTCTTCCTGGTTTTTCCATGCCTCTTTCAATCTATGCAGTTCCTCTAGTGTGCTTCTATATTTTTCTTTTATCTGGGCAAGCTGGTTTTGGGTTTGTGCAAGCTGCTCTCTGGCTTCTTTTTCGGAGAGAGTGCTTTGTGAAAGCTGAAAAGAAAGCGTTTCCTCTGATTTTTTCAGAGTATCTATTTCTTTAGCCTGCTTTGCTATGATATTTACAGGCGTTTCTTCCCCATACTGGATGGCTTCTGATAAAACCATCCTGCTATTTGCTATAGGAGCAGTCTGTGGCTGGTTGCATCCGCATAAAAAAAAGAAAATTCCTAAAAGATACCAAAGCATGGCTTGACCTTTTGGTTTTAATAAGAAAAGTCCAGGGCGATTTCATCCCCACTGCTGTGGATGATTTGCAGACCTTGTACCACACCATTTTTTTTCTGTACACGCAGGCAAAAATGGTTTACCTGGATATTTTCCACCTTGCTGGGGTCTTCTTCACTCTTGGCTAAAGTACCTATGTTTTTATGCATGCCTTCTGTATAGGAAACTTTGTTTTGTTTTATTAAACAAGAATTTCTTAAAACGCTTGCCATGACTTTCTCCTTTTTGTGGGTATTCTTAATGCTTTTTATCAAAGCTTTGTTTCATTATGTATAATGCACGAGTGTGCAAATGGGATACCCTTCCAGGAGAAATTTGCAATAATTTTGCAATTTCTTGCAAAAGTAAGCCTTCATAATAGTAAAGAACAATCACTTCTTTTTCTCGCTCAGGGAGTTCGGATATAGCTTGGGCTATTTTTTCTTTTAATTCTTCTTGCTCTGTTAATTCTTGGGCATTCTTTCCTGGGAAAGCCAGCAAAGAGGCTATACTTCCTTTTTTTTCGGGATCTTGGCCTAAAGACAGTACGACTCTGCTTCGTAGTGCAGTCAAAAGCTCGTCCAATTCTTCGGAACTAATTTGCATTGCTTCCTCTAGCTCTCCTAGATTGGGAATTCTCTGCAAAGATTCTTTGAGTTGTTCAAAAGTATCTTCCAATTGTTTGACTTTTTTATAAAATTCTTTAGGAAAGCAGGAAAGCTTTCTAATTTCGTCTAAGATACTACCTTTGATTCTGGCATAAACGTGTGTCTTTAAATTCGCACCACGACAGCTTTGGTAGCTATCGATAGCAGCAATCAATCCTACAATACCCACTTCTATCAGATCTTCTTCATCGACAAAAGAAGGCACATTCACAATGATCTTTCCTACCAATTGCTTTACCAATGGCAAAAACCGCATAATCTCTTTTTCTCTTTGGTCTGTGTTAGTGATAAAAACTGCATTTGTCACAGCATTCTCCCAGCTA
>JABWCH010000362.1 GCA_013359215.1 Candidatus Brocadiia bacterium
CATAAAAAATCTGTGTAATCTGAGTAATCTGTGGATAAATTGTTTTTTCCAGATTTTTATCCGTTATTTTTTAAAATTTCCTTGAAAAATCAAGGATTTGTATGCAACGCCCTCCTTTTTTATAACGTCCACTTATAGGATTCTTGCTGCACGGAAGCCGTAGCCTTTATCTCTGAGAGTGGTTTCGCCATTGAATCGGTAGTAAGTTTTTATTGTATCTACTTCGTATGTCCATGAACCTCCACGGCATACCTTTTCTTTGCTTTCTTTTGGGCCGATGGGATTGAGGCGAGGGGATGATTGGTAGTAATCTTCCAGATACCAGTCATAGCACCATTCCCAGACATTTCCTGCCATATCATAGCAGCCTGAAGGAGAAACAGATTCAGAGAATTTTTCTCTTTCGCTTGGGCCTTTCTTTTCGCCTGTTCCTTTTGATTTTCCTTTATAGTTGGCAAGCTTGCTTGTGGGCTTTTTGTTTCCCCAGGGATAGGTTCTTTGGTCTTTTCCGCGAGCAGCATATTCCCACTGGGCTTCTGTTGGCAGATGCTTTCCTGCCCAGGCAGAATAAGCCATTGCTTCATACCAGGAAACGCCTGTAACAGGGAAATTGGCCTGGCTTAAAGGATCTTGAGGGAAAGTAGCTGGTTTTTCGATTTTATTTTCTATACGCCATTTCCATCCTTCTGTTGTCCAAAAACCAGGATATTGATAGCCTCCTGCTTCTAAAAATTTTTGGTACTGGGCTATGCTCACAGGGTGTATGTCTATTAAATAAGAGGACAGATCCACTTCATGAACAGGCCCCTGGTCTTCTTCTTCCGCTGCTCCCATCATAAAGGTCGATTCTGGAATCCATGCCATGGAAGAACCATCGGCTTCACAAAGAACAAGATCCCCTTCTTTTCTAAAACCTTGAGGCAAGGGTGGAACTCCCACAGCAGCAAGCAGTGCCTGTTTTTTTTCGCGGGAGCGTAGAAGGTTTTCTATGATTCCAGCAGGAGATGACTCATAGAAAGAAACGTTTTGCTGCTGGTTTTGCATCATAGGATTAAAAGAAAAAGGCAATGGTGTATAGGATGCTGAAGGAATAGCCGATACAGCAGGCTGCTGTGGATAGGAAAAAGATGGCATCACAGGCGGAGCGTTTTTTCTATTGTCATGGCCGAAATCAGGCTTTTGAAGAAGTGCCTGTATGGCGATCCGCAATCGTTCTCCCAGGTATTGCAACCCTTCTTTTGTATCTTGATAGATGATGGCGGGGCGTGTTCTCCAGTCAAATGGAAGGCACTTATGATCCTGGGCCAAAAGAACCATGTATTTTTTATTGACTCTTGCGAATGTGGCTTCATGAACTACATTAGGATTAGGGACTTCCATCATCCGATCTCCTGTAAAATCGGCAATCACAAAATCAGATTTCAGGATTTCTTCTTCGATTTGCTGGTAGATGTCATCCCTTGCCCACACTTCATCGATTCTTAGAGTAGAAACACCAAGTTGCTCACAAGCACTTTTTATGCTTTGGTATACAGGATAGAATTTTTGAGCAAAAGGCATAGCAACAAAGGCACAAGGCATAGTTTATATCTTTCTACAAAGATGAGAATTAAATAACTCCTCATCCGTGAGCGTGAATGTGGGTAAGGGAAATTTATTTAATTCTCGTTCCTAAAAACTTATTTTATCTTTTGAAAAGCTTGTCTTTTACTATAGCTACAGCTTCTTCTACATGGATACGCTCTTGTTTGGTCGTATCTCTGTCTCTGATGGTAACGGTGTTGTCTGTAAGTGTCTGGTTGTCTACAGTCAGGCAATAGGGTGTACCGATTTCATCATGTCGGCGGTAGCGTTTTCCAATGGCATTCATTTCATCATAATCGCTGTTGATGCCTTCCTGGAAAAATTTGCTTGCTAATCCCCTGGCTTTTTCTGGCATACCATCTTTGCGCACCAAGGGCAAAATAGCTACCTTAATGGGCGCAAGGCGTGGATGCAGGCGTAGCACAGTGCGCTTCTGGGGCTTTCCTTCGGAATCGGGAATTTCATCCTCAGCAAGAGCATCATTCAGATAAGCCAGAACTCCTCTTGTTGCGCCAGCAGCAGGCTCGATCACGTAAGGAACGTAGTGTTCCTGGGTTTCTGTATCGAAGTATTCGATTTTTTTGCCTGAGTGTTCGCTGTGTTTTTTCAAATCATAGTCGGTTCTGTTCGCTATGCCTTCTAGTTCATCCCATCCCCAAGGGAATTTGTATTCAACATCAAAGCAGCCTTTGGCATAGTGGGCCAATTCATGAGGTTCATGCTGCCTGAATCGGAAATTTTCTGGATGGTTGGAGAGTCGCTTCCACCAGGAAATTCTTGCTTCTTTCCAATATTCCATCCATTCATCGTCTGTTCCTGGTTTGCAGAAAAATTCCATTTCCATTTGTTCGAACTCACAGGAACGGAAAATAAAGGATTTGACTGTAATTTCGTTTCGGAAAGAACGCCCTGCTTGAGCTATTCCAAAGGGCAGCTTCAGGCTCATGCTGCGCTGTATGTTCATAAACTGGACAAACATGGCCTGGGCAGTTTCTGGGCGGAGATAAACAGTGCTTGGCTTGAGCAAAGTTTCCAGCCTGGCTTTCAGTTCATTTCCCTTAAGATTTGCAAGCTCTCCCTTTTCTATTGCCTGGGCAACTTCATTCATAGGATCAACAGACCCCATAAAGCTGCGGAACATAAGGTTGAACTGTCTTTCATCAGAAAGAAAAGGGCTGCCGCAGTTAGGACATACATATCCACATTCCGTTACCTTTGCGCCAGCGATGTCTTTTCCATCACGCTCTAACTTAAGGCCATACTCTTTCTCGATCTGTTCGCAGGCAACCTTTGCTCTGCCTTTATCAGCCAGACTAATGATAGACTCTTCTCCAGGGTTTTTTTTAGGGGCTTTGTCCGCTCGGAATCTTTCTTTGCAAATTTTGCAATCCACAAGAGGATCTGCAAAGCTGCTGGTATGACCTGAGGATTCCCAAACTTTAGGGTGCATGATAATAGCAGCATCCAGGCCAACGACGTTTTCGCGAGAATAGACCATTTCTTTCCACCACTCATTGATGATATTTCGCTTCAACTCTACGCCTAATGGGCCATAATCATAAGAGCTGCGAAGTCCGCCATAGATTTCACTGGATTGGAAAATAAATCCTCTGCTTTTGCAAAGGGCTGTAATCTCTTGTAAACGGTTTTCTGCCTGTACTGGCTTTTCTGTAGTCATTTTCCTTCCTTAATAATAATACCATATTGATTTATAATCTTCAGGATGCTCTCCTGAAGACACTAATCTTTGTAAATAGTCATAAATGCTTACATCTGTATATAAATACGTATCTACATTGGAAATCTTTTTTTCCCAAGGGTGGAATTCATACATCCTTCGTCCATCGGGAAAAATAGTGATTAAATCACGGTGTTGAGAAGCTCTCAAATAGTTTTTTCCCATTCCTGGAACATTGAAGACTACTTCATCTGTTCTTACTGAGCCAGGGAATACACGCGCTTCCTCTTTTTGCTCTTGTAGCAGTCGGGTAATAGGTACGCGATACTCTTCGGTTTCTTCTTTGCCCTTTGTGTTGAATGTATAATAAGGATTTACTCCAATGAGCCTGAGTTTATTGCGCAAAAAGCAAGCCTCGAATCTGCGGGAATTATAGAATGTATAAACAAGCTGGTTGTATACATCAATCCCGCATTTGCGAAATTTCTGCACTGCCTGCATGGATTCAGGAGTGATTTCATAAGCATGTTCAAAATGCGTTACCATAAGGATCTCTCGTCTGCCAGGAACATGGTATTGAGAGATGATTTTTACCAGGCTATCGCTCATTCGTTGAGGCATCGTAACAAAAGTTCTTGTGCCGATTCGTATTCTTTCTATATGAGAAATACTAGCCAGGCTCTCTAAAATGCTTCCAATTTGTTCATCAGAGAGCATCAGAGGGTCGCCGCCTGTAACCAAAACCTCGGTGACTGTTTTTTCGCTTTGTATCCATTGCAAGGCTGCTTGCAGCTTTTTAGGTTGTAGCAAAGCCTCTGGTGAATCTACGCTATGGATCTGCCAGTTGCGCTGGCAATATACGCAAATCTGCGGACAAGTCAAAAAGGGCTTGAGTATCACAATCATTGGATACCGCCTTGTGATTCCATCAATAGGCGATGTGTCTGCTTCCCTCATGAAATCCATGCATCCTTGCGGTTGTTCATTTTTTTGAGAAACATTATCAATGTAGCTCAAAGGAGGGATTACCTGAGCGCGGATGGCATAGTCTTTTTCCCTGCCTTTTTTATAGTCCATTAGAGAAAGATAGTATGGCGTAATTCCAAAAGGAATTCTGTTTTTGGCCGTCAGTTCTATGCTTTTTTTTTCCTCTTCAGATAGCTCAATCAATTTTTGTATCACTTCTGAAGATTGAATGATATGGGCTATATGCCATTTCCAGTCATCCCAGTCTGATTGCGTTGCGTGGAAAAAATCCAGGATTCGCTTTTTATTTTGCAATCTTTCTTGAACAATGCTTTCCGAAAGCCCACAAAGATAGCGTTTTGTAAAAGAGGAAACCTTTTTCGTCAGTTGTGTAAGGTCGCTTGACCTCAGTTTTGCAGCCATTCGGCCTTTATATTTTAAAAAAGCAGGCTTCTGGGCTGGATATATCTTTGTTTTTCCTTCCAGGGCAAGAAGAAGATGCTTGACTTCTTCCAAAAAGCCTTCGGAAGGGCAAACAAGATGGTTGGCTTTCTTAAAGCCAAGGATTACATCTAAGTAATTCAAAAAATCAAATTTGGATAGATTTGCGCTTCTGTGAGAGAATATTTGTCTCATCATTTTTACCGCATCTCTTGTGATGATCCATTCTAGCGAGTGGATTTTCAAGTCCTCTTCAAGGTTGGCATCATACTTTTGCGATAAAAACTCATTTATCTTTTCCCTCTTTTCTTTCGTGGGATAGCGGGCGCATAAAACTTTCTTGAATTCTGGAGAAATATCCAGAATTTTCCATAATTTTTGTTTTGCTTCTAACCAATCCATGTTTTGCCTTTCTGTATGGTTTTTAGCTTGGATGAACGCGATGAAAATCAACAAAAGAGAATGCCTGACCAAACGCCAGGCATTTTTTAGATTAGTTACTTACGAATGAAATCTCGTGTAAAAGTGTAAAAATTTTTCACGGACGGAAAAGA
>JABWCH010000363.1 GCA_013359215.1 Candidatus Brocadiia bacterium
ACACTCGCAACAACAACATCGCATTCCCTAAGAACTTTTTCCTCTAAATCCAGAGAACCATCTTTCAGTATATCTACCTCCACGCCTGCCAGGAGATGAAACTGTGGATATTTTTCTCTTGTTTTATGGATGGTTTCTATCCATCGCAATAGTCTTGCTTCATCCAATCCATGAGCTATATGCATGGCTTTAGAATGGTCTGTGATGGCAATAAATTTATATCCCAGGGCTATGGCAGCCTGTGCCATTTCTTCCAGACTATTTTTGCCATCGGATTCCGTAGTGTGCATTTGCAAATCACCACAAATGTCAGAATGCTCTAATAGACAAGGAAGCTTTCCTGATAAGGCGGCTTCTATTTCTCCTGCATTCTCTCTCATCTCAGGAGGAATATAATCCATGCCCAGGCAGCGATAGAATTCCTCTTCGTTTTGGCCTGCTACTTTGGTTTCCTTACTGCCCGAAATTTTGAAAAGGCCATACTCGCTTGTCTTGAATCCTTTGTCCTTGGCAAGGGTGCGGAGCGCGATGTTATGCTCTTTTGACCCTGTGAAGTACTGCATTCCTGCGCCAAAGCAATCGCTATCAACAAAGCGGAGATCCACCTGGATTCCCATTGTCCACCTGACAGTGGCCTTTGTAGCACCTTGAGAAAGAACGCTCTCGACTTCGGGATAAGCCGTAAATACATCCATAACAGAGCCAGCATGCTCTTTATCGCCTGTTACCAGAATATCCAGATCTTTTACTGTTTCCTTCCATCTACGCGAAGAACCAGCGACCTCAGCCTGGGTTACACCTGGAATAGATCTCATGGCAGCCAGAAGGCTCTGTACTTTTGGAACGACCTGATCCAGAGGAAAACGCCCTTTTCTTTCTTCCCAATGCTCTAGTCCATCTAAAATCTTTTGCACTATCTTAGGCCCAAATCCATTCAATTCCTGTATCTTTCCATTCAAGGCGAATTCTTTGAGAGTCTGTGCATTTTGGATTCCTAAATCACGGTATAGAATCCCCACTCTTTTTGGCCCCAATCCTTCGATTTTCAAGAAATCCAGCAGGCTTTCTGGAATTTCCTCTACAAGACTTCTAAGGGTTTCGCAGCTTCCTGTTGAAGAAATTTCCATGATCTTTTCAGCAATTGCCTTGCCAATACCAGGTATTTCCCATAGTTTTTTTACCTCTTCTATTTTTGCAACAGAAAAGGTAAGCTCGCGAATACAAGCTGCGGCCATTCGGTAGGCCCTTATCTTAAAGCGATTTTCTTCTTTGATTTCCAGCAAAGAGGCAATTTTATCCAGCATATTAGCAATAAAATCATTATTATACATTGTATTTTAGCCTCATGAGAAATCAGTTTTGGAAAAATTTCATGCTGGTTTCGCCTGCCTGGATGATATCTCCTGGCTCTAGCTTAATATAATCTTGGATTGACTTGCCATTGACAGTAAGAGGAATGCCTTTGGGAGGAGAAATAAAATAGCCTGTATTGCGCGTGCTAATGATAAAAACCACATCCTTTTCATATTCCCCTTTGATTCGGATGTCAGCACTTGCCCCTTTGCCTGCAACAATGAGCAGGCGGTCGAATTTAACCTTGCTTTGTTTGATCCCACCCTTTATAATTTCAACTCCTGCATTGATCTTTTGCGTAAGCAATCTTGTTTTCGCCTGGCTGGAGCTAGGATCAGCATTCTTTTCCTGGGAAGTATTTTTAAAACCAGGCAATTCAATCTTTTTATTTTTCATACTCCCGATTCTCATGGTTTCTTCAGGAGAATAAAAGTGGCTTGCGTTCCCACTGGCAGCCAATGCAATCGGATCAAGGACTTCCTTTCTCCAAAATAAAAGCTGATGCTTTCCAATGCTTATTTTGTCTTGGTCAGATAGCTTTGTCTTGGAAGATATGACTTTATCATTCAAAATCGTTCCATTCCTGCTTCCCATATCTTCAATGAAATACTCGTCGTTTTCTTTTGTGATTTGTGCATGCTTTCTGGAAACACCTAAATTCTTGATGATAATATCATTTTCATCTGTTCTTCCAATGGAAATGGTAGCTCCATCCAAAGGAAATTCTTGTAAGACTTCTTCGTGAAATTTTAAAGATATTTTTGCCATACTCTTCCTCTACTTATATCGCATAGCTGCAAACAAAAAGTAAGATAACGATAATCAGGACACAGACAATTTTAGCACCTTAACAAATCCATGTTATTTCTTGAAATGAAACTTGTCAAGATAAATTTGCTTAAAACTTTGCAATATAGGAGTAAAACTTTGGGAAAAAATATAAATAAACAACCAGAAAACTCTGCTACAAAAAGCAATCCTTTCTATAAAAAATATCCGAAAACCACAAAAATAATCCGTATTGGCTTATGCTCTATCGCCATTGTTTTTGGATTTGTCGTCATCAGCGGGGCATTGCTTACTATCAATGGGCTATTTCTAGCTAAACAAGAAAAACCTATTTTAACTTTCCATTCTCATTCTTCTGATCGCAATACTTCTGGAGAAATAAGAATCATGGCATACAACATTGCCAAAGGTTTTATCCATAAAGGGGGCATTCAATTCGAAAAAAAGGAAGCTGTTCTAGCTCGCCTAAAGGAAATCGCAGCCATCATCCAAAAAGAGAGAGCAGATCTTGTTTTTTTATCAGAAGCCATCTGGGAATGTGCAGTATGCCCTATAAATCAAGTTGATTTTCTGGCGCGTTCAACAGGAATGAATGCCTGGGCTTTTGGCGAAAATTACAATTTGGGATTTCCCTTCTATCGTATAGTGGGAGGGAATGCAATTCTTTCAAAATGGCCGTTAGAAGCAGTAGCCAATCCTTCTTTATCTGGTCGCAAGCCATTTTACATAACAACCAACAACCGACGTTTCCTTGTATGCCTTTTAAAAATAAAAGAGAAAGAGATTTTCCTGACGGCTGTCCATAATGATTCTTTCAGCTTAAAAAATAATCTTATACAAACCCAACAAATATTAGACTACCCTAATTGCTAGTTGATTTTTTTTTGAAAAAAGCCAAAAATTGGCTAACATAATGTAATAGTGAAAAAAACAGGTCATAAAAAATGTATACCTTATAAAAGGAAATAGCAATGTTAGCCAATCAAAAAATAGACCAAGAAATAATGATAACAATAATTTATGTAATAATAGATACAATTTGTAAAAGTTTAATAAAAACACCAAAACAAGAACAAAAGCTAACAGATGCAGAAGTAATAACAATAGCTATTTGCTCTGCATTATATTTTCAAAGTGAGCATAAAAAAGCATTATATTGGTTGGAAAAAGCAGGATATTTTCCAAGAATGATAAGCCTATCAAGATTCAATCGTAGAATCCATAAAAACAATGGCCTTTATGGGAAGAACAATTCATAAATAAAAACCGCCATCAGATAGAAACATCCTTTAGTTTACTTTCAGAAGTTATGGGAGCAGAAAGGATAAAATCCAGAACATTGTCAGGCTTTTTTTTAAAAATCTATTCTGCTGTTATAGCTCTTATTCTGCACATTACTTTTGTTATTTCTCACTAGAGATCAATAGAGATCAGAGAAATGTAAGAAATTTTTATAAACAAACAAGTCCTGTATTTTTGGCAATGAGCTTACATTCTTTTGCAAGGACATATTTTTTCTCCCCAACAAAGCCAAGAGATCGTCCCATTTCGCCATATCCTTTGACAACGTAGCGTTTCTTTTGGTAATAAACTGTATCGCCTCTACGGAATTTATCGAATTTACTTCTATGGACTTTTGTACCAGGATATACTTTCAAGGAAGAAAGACAGGAAGCTCCTTTGTCCAAAATAAACTCATGCAGACTCTCTTTGGTCTGGCCTGTCTTTTTATTGCGATTTTTGGCGACAATGTCTTTGCCTAGCTTATAGTTTCTATCTCTTAGCGCATAGATCAATTGGCGATTATGCCTGCGAAATTGCTGGAAACGATAAGGAACAAAGTTGTAAAACTCAGGATGTATTATTTCTTCCTCTAAAGAAATCAGATAGGCATCCAAAGTATGGCTTTTAGACAACTGCTGAGATAGCCTTTTCTCTTTGGTTTCATATCCATACGTTATGTTTACTTCTTTAAATTGGGATTGCAGCCATTGGTAAAAGAATGGCATAATCGTGTTGAGAAGCGTTGCTGGAGTATATTTTTTTTCCATTCCCGTAAAAATTTCAGCGAGCTTTGCCTTCATTTTTTGATTCTTATGCACTTGGGCATGGCATTTTTCGCATAGTGTTACCAGATTTTCTGGTACATCCTGGCCTCCCTCTTGTTTCCATACCACGTGGTGAACTTCGAGCTTTCCTTGTCTTTTCTCGCAAAGCTGGCATGTATGTTTATCTCTACTCAGCACATACTCCGATGCATTCCTGTATCCTTTCATTCTTCCATTCTGGTATTCTTTCCCTTGTATCTCTGGATTTTCCAGCTTTTGTATATCAAATTGGCCATACTCTACGCTTACTTTTTTTATTGGCAATATTTTTTTTATTTTTTCCACTATTGCTTGATGGCTTTCCAAGAGATGCCTTGCTGTTGGCGTTAGCCAGCCTTTTTTTCTTTTTCTATTTTGGAACTTTACCAATTTTGGCTTAATTCCTTTGCATACCAACGGCTCTTTTCTTCCTTTTATCTTAAAGCTTTTTCTTTCAAATATTTTCTTCGCTTTCTTGGCTCTCCTTTTTCTCTTTTCTCTTTGATGCCTTCTTCTGGCTTTTCTTGCTGTACTCCTTTCTTTCATTTTTTCTGTTACTTCTTGGCTTCTTGTTTCTACTTCTCCCAGATATACTACTTCTCCTGTTTCTTTTCTTACGGATATTCCTATATTTTTTGTTCCTGGGTCTATTCCCATATATAGTGTTTGGGTGTATCCTTTTGTTTCATATAACAACTGGATTGTGAATGGCTTTGTGCTTACCACTTTTGCTTTTCCTTCTTTTAATAGCCTTCTCACTTTCCCAAACCTTTTTGTTGGCATTAGTGGCTTTTTTTCCTTGGAAATTACGTATACTATCATTTTCTATCCTTTTTCAGAATAATTCAATCCTTTCGGATGTTGGTCTCCCTGGACTACATTCGTATGGGGTTGACAGCCACTTAGATTGGGAGTTTGTCGTAAGGTACCATTACCCATATCGGTGTCACGTCCCTGATCAACTAGCAATCAGGGTAATATCATAAGATCATGCCAGAGCAATCTTAATTCCTGTGCACACGTCATTCCTTTTAAGGATGCACGGTTCATGCCTATAGTTTTATATAATAGATTGATTTCTTTCATTCGTAAATCAATGCATGCATCACGAAATAATTCTTGATCATCTCCAATAAAATCATTCCAAGCTTTATCTACATCTACATGCACTGAAAATTCATAGCTTTGTCCACAAACCAATGCAGCATAAAATATCAATAAGAATAGAATAGATTTGTCCATTTTTTCCTCCATCTCTTCTCTCTTGTAATTTTGGTATTTATGCAATACAATCGAGAAGAAAAGCAATTATAGTTACAATATAGGAAGACTGTTTTTAATAGTTATAGTATTTTCCTGTGCTGCGATAATTTTTTTCACGCTCTTTAGTTTCTTTTTGCCAATTAGAATTCATTCCTTTGTAATAAACAATATATTGTTCAGAATGTATCCTAACAGGAAATGAAAGACGATAACACCACTTGTCGCTTATACTACCAACCTCAATATAAATTACATCGGAAGTCCTGGCTTTTTTCATTTTCAAAATTGCATTGCCTGATTTATCTGTAAAGCCAAAAGAGCTGTGTTCCCTACCGTCTTTTGTTTGCCAATAAACAGAAACTTTAATATCAAAATTACCTTTCTTCCTATTAGATGTGTCTACAACGTGTACTGTAATTTTTCCATATTCTTGTTCTTCTGTTTTAGCATAGATGGAAAAAAACAACACGAAAAAGCATAATAAAAATATTTTTTTCATGATGGAGTTCCTTAAATTTATTATTTTTCAAATAGATACTGGTCAATGTTTTCGTAAATTGAAACTAACTATGCTGGATTTTGCTGTTAGATTTATTGTCACACAAAGCCTTTTAAAATCACGGGCTGAATTCACATCATGGATCAATTCAAATTGAAACGAAGAAGATTGCCCTGTATAGCGAGTAGTAGTTGTAATGACTGGATTCCAGATTTTTCCTTCCTCAGGCGTACCCAGAGGCGAAGGTGTTATTGAACGGTTACGAGTTGCCTTAAAAGATTCACAAACTTTATTTGCCCATTGTTCCAGTGCTGAAATACCATGGCTATCATTAGCTTCAATCTTAATCTGTATAGATTGTAAAATGTCATCTTTTATTTTCAATATAACAAAATCAATCCATTGGTTATCAATAACCACTTTTTCTGTTAGTCTATATTCATTCGTTCCTTTTTTTATAACTCTTTTAAAATCAGGAATGAATTGTTTTCCCAAGTTCCATTCATAAAACTGATTCTTAAAAAAAGAATCCTGGGCTGAACTATGCGCTTTTGGATCTATATTGGAACAAGATAT
>JABWCH010000364.1 GCA_013359215.1 Candidatus Brocadiia bacterium
GTGGAATTGCATATCATCGCTCATGATTTTGGCAGAATCCTGGTCGAAGCGAAGCCTGGCAGAGCTATAGCAATCCTGAAACCCAGTAAAGTCAAAGGGCATGATCCATAAAGACAGGGTAGGCTTTATGGAAAGGAATTCCAAGCCTTTTTTGGCCTGGGATACATGAAGTTTGGCTGCCTGAATTACCATACGAGAAGAAAGCCCTTCATGATGGGTAAGCTGCATTTCGATATTGCATTTTTCGTTGTTTTCTAAAACAACAAGAATATCGCAGTGGAAGATTTTATCTCCAAAGACGGAAATATTTTGCTCCGAAGGCAAAACAGTCAGGTCTAAGATTTTCTTCTGCCCTTGAAAGATAGTCCAGCAAATCAAATCTTTGAGCAGGACATAGCCTTCGTCGTTAAGAAAAATAGCTTTGAAAACAGCATCCGAGCAAGGATAGAGTATCTGGTTGGAAAGAAAGCAGGCAAGAAGCTGTTGGTCGCTATAGCGAAAGCCCTGGGTATCCTCTTCCTCCCATGCCTGCATAATAATCTCTTCTGCCATTTCCTTTTGTTCGGAGTTAAGTTCCTGCCATACTTGCAGGATGCAGCCTTGCATATTTTCCTTGAATTCCTTGAATTTTTTCTGATATTTGTCCATTTTTCTCCTTTCCCTATGTCTTTGATATTGCAATAGATTCAGAATTTTGATTTTTTTAGTTTGTTCTTTAAGAAAACATATTTGAACCACAGATGGACACAAATAAACACGGATATATTTTAAAAATTTATCCACAGATTACTCAGATTACACAGATTTAAGTGCCTTGGTATCATGCTATGCTTTTTTTTCATCTGCGTAATCTGTGTAATCTAAGGAACCGAATTTAACATTGTCAAAATACTTTGCATTGAGGTATTCAAACAAATACTCTGTTGCTATAAAGATAGCATGCAAGTCGTCGTAGTTTATTTCTTTTCTATCGTACAAATCTCTGGATTCCTCTAGTACCTTTCTTGTTGTCTCTTTTGCTTCTAAGATTAGTTCTCTCAGTTCTGCGGAGTTGTCGCCTACCCTTTTTTTAACATTGTGAAGCTTTCGTTTCAGCCATAATATCTTGCCAGAGTTCTCTTAATTCAGGGGAAGAAAGTTTGGAAGACTCAAGAATTTTTTTTAATGCATTATATGAGAATGTCTTGTCGCGATTTTCTAATATACTTGAATATCCGTCTGTTCCCAAAGAATCAAAAAAAGTGGCAAAACGTGGTACAGCTTTGTTATTTATGCTAACTTTTTCCATTGCCAGACTTTTCATGTCTTGTGCCTTGTAGCCACAAGCAACAAACGTTGCAGTGATTGCGCCTGCTGATGTACCAAATAATTGGCCTAAGGAAGCTTGCTTTGCTTCTAAAACTTCTAAAGCTCCGATGAAAGCAGCCCCTTTTGCCCTCCTCCTTCAAAGACCAGATCATATCGAATGGACTGAGCAAAAGAAAGACGATGCCCTAAAATTAAAACAATCAGTAAAAAATAGAATTTAGACATATCTACAAACTTGCTCCTTATAGACAGGAATTTCGAGCCTTTTACTTGCGTGATTTTTATGTTAAAATTTTAGTCCCTGAGTTCCAGAGGTTAATTATTGCTATAATAATAGTATCTGCTCAGAACTTGGGATTTTATTTTGATACGGCATTGTCAAGCTCATTGTTAGCCTGATCTAAAATAAAGATATATTTTTTATTATCTTGTTTATTTAAAAGATATAGCTTTCCATTTTCGTGAAGGATGACCCAATCTTGATCTAAAGCTATGCTTTCAAACATAGGGGCTTTAATGGAAGAGAGTACAACCGTTATATCAAAATTTAAGGTAACATCGAAATTTTCTGATAGATTAGAAAGTTGCTGTGGGATTTTGCAATTGCTTTTGATTGTTACTAAGTTGGGAATTTGCTCTTTTTCAGGTATACTTTTTTTGCAATTTTCAATATGTTCTTCTACAAATTGGGGTGTAGCGATATTGAATTCTATTGAGGCCAGAAAATCATCATTGCCGACCTGTTCTTTCAGTTTAGAAATATCCTGAAAATGCGAAATACCATTTGGTATGTCTTGCTCATCATCTGCATCGTATGCATGCAATAACATATTTATATAACAATTTTTATCCCAAAATTTCGAATATACTGGTATCTTTAAAATATTAGGGCCAGATGTGCTAATAAGTTTATATTGGCTTACAAATATACTATTGTTTATAACTGCTCCATTATTGATAACCTTTGTTTGAATTATAAAATACAGATCTGCTTCTTTATTATAACTTTCAGGAAGCTTTCTGGCTTCTATGGTGTCTAATAAAATGCTAATATAGCTGTTGGTGAAATCTTGAGGGACTACCGCAGCAACAACCCATAAAAATAAAAAACAGAAAATACTTTGCTCAATAAAATTTTTTCTCATTTTTTCTCCAATTTTTAAATCCTAAATGGATGAATTATTTTTTAATTTCTAAAACACATCGACAGCCAAAATATTCTTTCCTAGTCTCAGCCATATCTCTATAGCGATATGAAGATTCGCAACTAGCTTTCAGATTACCCCAAGAGCCTCCGCGAAGAACATAAGATGTATTTTGTTGCGTTTTTTTCTGGGAATTTTCTTTATAAACGCTTTGACACCATTCCCATACATTGCCATGAAAATCAAAACAACCCCATGCATTTTTATTTTCTAATTGCCCTACTGGCAATGTTGTCATTCTATATTTTTTTTCTTCTCCTTCATTTTTCCCAAGTCCGAGATAGTTAACATTCTTGCTTGTTATATTCTTTCCTAAGTTAAATTTTGTTGTTGTTGCTGCCCTACAAGCGTATTCCCATTCTTCTTCAGTAGGCAGCCTTAACTCTATTTTTTTGCAAAAAGACTGGCAATCATGCCAAGATATTGTATCCACAGGAGCTTTATCTGATAAATTTTGAAATTTTGATGGGTTTCTTTCCATAACACTCTTCCATTGTTCTTGCGTTATTTCATATTTTCCTATATAATAAGGATTTTTGATCATAACTTCATATTTATTTTTATCTTGGAATCTACCGTTTATGCCCATCCAAAATTTTCCTGGCGGAATCAGCATAAAAATATACCCTATTTTATTTTTTACTACTATTTTTTCCATTTTTAGCTGATTTTGTTTGGCATACCATTTTTGATACGATTTCGATAGGTTGAATTGTTCTTGTAAGCCTTTTTGGTTCCAGGTTTTTATTGTAAAATCCACATATTTTCCATTCCATGATTCATTCCAATCTTTTTCCAGCCAACCTTTAGGTCCATCGAAATTATTTCCTTCCATAGCATACCAGGCATAAACTAAAGAATCTTGCTGTAGCCAAATGTTTTTTTCTATCTTTTTTTCTTTTTCTTTTTTTTCCTTTTCTATAATTTTTTCTTCCATTTTTTGACTTAATGCTAATATTATATATACTTCTGTCCCATTTATATCCCATTTTTCCCCTTTTTCTAAGTCTTCATAGTCCTCTGGGCTTGGGTATTCGAAACTGGGAATTTCTAAATTATTTTCAGGATACTTCATTGCAAAAAAAGCTTCCTTTAGACTTTTGTAATTTGCTTTTTCATGATTGATCTGCAAATTTTTAAATATAGGCTTAAATGTATAGTGAGGTGAAATTCTTTTTAGCATTTCTATTGCTTTTGGATGATTTTTTTCTTGCAAATTTTCGTATTTGTCTAAAATATAATTGCATGCTTTGTTGGGAATTTGTTTTGTTTTACTCAGAATATCTGTTACATCGTCTTCTAAATCCGTTCTTTTTTTCCATAGATTTAGCAATAGAGGTATTGTTTTCTCTTCTTCCAGGTTTGCTATCTTTTCTTTGGCAATTTCTTTTAAACTCTCTATTCCTAATGCTTTTTCATATATTGGCCAATTGATTATATGGTGTTTTAAATCTGTCAATAAGGCTTTTCTGCAATGGGCATCTTTGTCTTCCCAAAGCATACAGGCTAAAAGCCTTTTTTCTTCTTCGGATTCCCAATTTTTTCCTATTTTTTCCCATACCAAATAGCTTTTTCCTAAGTTATTTTTGACAATTTCATTAAGCATTAAGTACTTTATGCCTGGCGACAATTTTTTATAATATTGCTTTATGGAATCATATATATCTAAATTTTTTCCCATCCATACTCCTAGTTCCTGAATTCCTTTTAGAACACAGATTCCTTTTTCTTTTTTTTCTAGGTCTTTCCATATACCTTCTTCTCCCTCTTCTCTTGCTTTTTCATACAGTTCTTCTATGCTCATTGGATTGTCATATAATATAGCCATTATCAAAAGGGAAAGTTGCTTTTGCCAATCTATATCTTCATCTTTTACACTAGACAATATTATTCCAAAAGATTCTCCATGCAGTTTTTTACTTTTTATTTCTTCATATATTTTTTCTTTATTTTCCTTATCTATTTCTAATCCTTTTAACACTTTTTCATAATATAAATAGTCTACTATAGCTCTGCTTTTAAAGAGTATTTCTTCTGGTTTTTCTATGTTTAAAGTGATCGGTTTGATGTTATTTTTATCTTTTAATAAAATATCCAATACGTATTCTTTTCCTACACCATGAGATATATTCCAACTTAATACTTCTTCCGCCTGTGCTATCCCGCTTCCTTCCCCTAGCAATATTAAATTGTATTCTTCTTTTTGTAAAAAATACTGTATTAAATAATTCAAAAACATAAAATTAGAGATAGATTCATCTTGTTTTGATGATCCAAGTATCATTAGCTTCTTTCTATCTTTATTTTCTTCTATATCTTCGATTTTTTGAAGTTCATCAAAACCTGTCTCTATCAAATTTTTCATAACTTCATTTATTTCTTTTCCTTCTTTTTCTTTTTGTATATTTAGTAGTTTTTTTATCCTTTTTTGTGGCTTCAAAGATAATTCTAATAGACTGTAATAATATTGTATGCTATTCTCTTTTTCTATACAAAATGCTATTGGAATAATCATTTCTGATATAGAGTTTGATAGTATATTTTTTTCATTTTCTAATAACCATTTATATATACTTTCCTGACTAATATTTCCTTCTTTTGGGTCAATGATATGCTCCCATTTTTTTATGGAATATTTTTTGTATTCCTGATTAATATTTCCTTCTTTTGGGTCAATGATATGCTCCCATTTTTTTATGGGATATTTTTTGTCTACTGTTTTTGCTAATATCTCGTCAAATGAATTTTGGTATGTTGTTTGGTCTATATTACCATTGATTTTTAATAGATCATATACCATCGATGTTATTATTTTTTCTTGCGATTGAGAGATTTCCATTACTATAAAATAGAATATAATATATAATATTACTTTTTTCATTCAAAATTCTCCTATTTTTAGAAATATATAGATAATTTTCCCTATTTTTTACCATTCGTTTTGGAAGACCAGAGATTTCAATATAAATACTTGCCTTCAAGCTACAATACCAAACCAAATAACATCTATCAAGCAAAAAATGTAGATTTTTAGAATAGAAATGCTGTTTCTGCACTACCTGATAGAATTTTAGTATATAGGATGGTGTAAAATAGAAAAAGAAAGGAAAAACGTAGGAATATAACAGATAAGGAGTTTTTATACTGGATTCTGGGAAAAGAATGCAGGCATGATAACCTGCATTCTATTTGTTAGAGACAAGAACAAAGGCCATGCTCAAAATTTTCCAAATACCCTTTTTCACTGTCTACGCTTCGTAGCTTTCGTTACCTAGGCCACGCAAGAATCGCTATATAGTCCCTCTGGACAAAGGTTCTATGATAAAAAAATCGCGCCCGGCTTCGCCGTATATAGGGATGTGGGAAATGGAATCTAATGTAATTCTTCTTGCATTTGTCTAATTTTATCTTGGGAAAGCTTAGAATATTTGACTATTTTTTCAATAGGTTCTCCCTCTGCCAGCATCTCCTTTGCTATTAAAATTTTTGCTTCTTCTCTCCCTTCTTCTCTTCCCTCTTCTTTGCCTTTTTCGATCCCTTCATTCAGCCATTTTTCTGCCATAGCAGGTTCATATAATGTTATAGCCATAGTCTTTACCTCCTCTTCTAATTTTTTATCATCTATATACTTTGCA
>JABWCH010000365.1 GCA_013359215.1 Candidatus Brocadiia bacterium
TTTATGAAGAAATCGAAAATTTAAAAGATCCTTACGCAGGGATTCGTTTATGGTATGTTCGTGATAATCCTGGCTTTGTATTTCTCACCTATGAAGAAGTTATACGCGTTGTTAAAATCGGAAGGCTCAATGACGATGCCAGAAAAATCATTGAAGATAGAGTCCGTATGAAAATTGCCCAGGCGCAGATAGCTTCAGAAGAAGAAAGACGAAGAAAAGATGAAAACTTGAAAAAGGTTGGAATAGGCTTGACCGAGCAGGAAGAACAGACCCGATTGGAAGAAGAAATGAAAGATATGGACAAAAAGGCTTATGAACAGATCAACAAACAAGACCTCCTGGCAAAGCTACCTGAAGAATCCAGAAAATTGCTGGAAGATTTTCCTCCAGAACAAGGATGGTCTTATGAGCTTTATGAAAGGATCAAGCCAAGAGTCAACAAGGCTAAAGTCCAGAAAAATTTCGTTGGGCTGCCTATTGCATATCGCAAATTTGTAGACAACTTTTCTCTATGGCAAGCTGCTGTTGATTTGCTCAAGGCAGAAGAAAAAAATGCCTTTGAAAAAATGAAAGAAAAGATAAGAAAAGATAGGGAAGAAGCAAAAAAAAGGCTAGAAAAAGAGGAAGAAAAGAAAAAAATGCCTGTCATTAAAGAAGAGCCTACTCCTCAAGAACTGGCAAAAGAAGAAGCAAAAAAGCAGGCTGAATCTGCTACAAAAGCACCAGAAAATGAGCCATCAAGAGATATTGTACAGGAAAATATTACCCAGTTGCTTTATGCAAAAACAACGGATAAAAAGCTCCAGGCCATCCGCGAGCTAGGGAAATTAGGAGCAAAAGCATCTCTAGCCTATCAGTCTTTAAAGATGTGCCTCAAAGATCCTGATGCTCTAGTTCGTAGAGAATCAATCCAGGCTTTAGGGCGAATCCGAGAGCCTAAAAATCTGATTTTGGATGCACTAGCGGATGCTCTGGAACTTGGCGATCTTCTGATGAGACGAGAGGCTGTTGCTGCTTTTTTCCTTTTTGGCAAAGACGCTGCCTCTAAATTTGATCTGATTGCATCGGCTGCAACCCTGGATGAAGATGCCAAAGTGCGCTATAGAGCTATCCGATCTTTGGAAATGATCGGCGATTCCAGAGCAGTCGCCCAAGTCCAAACTCGCCTTTGGGATTTAGACCCTGCTGTCCAGGTAGCTACTGCTTCAGCACTTTTGAGTCTTATGGAAAATTCGCAATCTTTAGAAGAATGGATCGTAGAACCTTTAGTCAAAGGTCTTTCTCATGAAGAAGACCAGGTGCGAATTCTTGCTTCTGAAGTACTCAAGAAATTTTCTAATAGAGTAGAAGACTTGAAAGAAATGAAAAAATTCAAAAAAACATTAAATGCTTTGCTTCCCAGAGCCAAAGAGGAAATCAAGAACAACCTCCAGGATGCACTCAATACTGTAGAAGTAAAAATCAAAGAAGCAGAAGAAAAAGAAAAACAAAAAGAAGAACAATCCGAAAACATGGAAGAAATACCAAGAGAAGAATAAAAATTACGGATTAGGCAAATGTTCAAAAGTTTATGTACTAAAATTTTTAACACGAAGAACGCGAAGTAAAAAACACGAAGATCATGAAAAGAAATATACAAAACCATTTTTCTTCGTGTTCTTCGTGTTCTTCGCGTCGTGTTCTTCGCGGTGAATATTCTTTAACTATTATATTTATTAATAGTTTATATTTAGTACAAAGACTTTTGAACACTTACCTACCAGTTTATGGATAATTTGACATCGCTCACGTCATGCGTGTCAATTTTTCGATGTAACTCTTTACCCTGAAAGGGTTTTATATACAAGCCCAGGGCAAAGCCCTGGGTAAAAAGGATTATGATTTACCAAGAAAAATGTGGCGTATGCCTCGTAAATAAACCCGTTGGATATAGCTCAAGATACGTTCTGGTAAAAGCGTGCGAAAAACTAGGGCTACCAGACCCATCCAAAGTAGGATATGCGGGTACATTAGATCCTTTGGCAAGCGGACTTTTGATTTTGCTATCAGGAGTTGCAAGAAAGCTGCAAGACTATTTTACTCAGCATTCTAAAGAATACATTGGTACTGTTTTTTTTGGGGCTTCTTCTGAGACGGATGATCGAGAAGGCCCTATTCATCTTCATCCTAATCCAAAAATCCCTTCCCTGGAAGAAGTTTCCCTTTCCCTGGAATCATTCCAAGGCAAAATATGGCAAAAGCCTCCCAAATATAGTGCTATTAAAATACAGGGTAAGCGTTCTCATAAAATAGCACGCAGTGGAGAATCCATAGAACTCAAAGCAAGGGAAGTAAAAATTTTTTCCCTGCAAATCCTGGATTACGAATATCCAAGGCTCTCGCTAAAAATCCATTGTAGCGCAGGAACATACATTCGCTCGCTGGCAAGAGATCTGGGAAATCTTCTTGAATGCGATGGCTATTTGGAGTCTCTATGCCGTATTTCCTGCGGAAGCTTTTCTTTGGACAACGCTCTTCCCCTGGAGCAACTGATGCCTGAGTCCCTGATTCCCTTGCAGGAAATTCTAAAGAACCATCCCAAGCTGATTCTCCCTCGTTCCTGCTGGTCTAAAATCCGCAATAAGCAATTTATAGAGATAAGCGAAAGCTCTCATGATAACCCTTTATTGTGGATAGAAGACAAGCTTGTTGCTTTAGGTAGGATAAAAGCTGGCTTTTTAGTAGCAGAAAGCATTCTTATGCCTGATCTATTCCAAACACCCAAACCACCAGAGCCAGATATTCTGGTAAAGCAAGATTTGTGACGCAAATTAGCGACGAGAATTAAACAACTTGTAATTATTTAGCGAGGTGCGAGGGAAAAGCTTTTGTAAAGTTTTTCCCTCACGCCTTTAATGAAGGAAAAACTATGTCTAGTAAAACAACCTACGAATACTATGGTGCGAACTTTAAGAAAATGTCTCCTCTAAGAGCCGTTGCGCAGTCTCTTTTTTTTCATAGAAATGCAAAAAGCAAGATAGAAGTTCTTACTGCCAGCAAGGCATACAATCTAGCAAGTTGCCAGGCAGGCGTAACAGTGACAGATATGCCCATTTATGAAGAAGCTAAAAAGCGGTTTTCCTTGCCTGAGAATGCCTGCATCTTGAATGACAACCACGGTGCTATCGTAGGACGGAATGCAGGAGCAAGGAAGTTCTACAACAAAAGCGACAGTGCTGCCAAAGCCCATTTGGAAGAAGTTGCCAGAGAAGCGGTCTTTTGTCTGCAAAAAAAATCCTTAATACAAGGAAATGCAGTCATTGGTTTGGATTCTGACCTTATGCTCAAAGCATCCATGATTACCATAGAAAGCGATGCCAACAACCTCTGGAACTGGCTGCACAATTTTATGCCTTATGAACTTTATGAGGAAGAATATAAAAAAAGCAAACCATTGCCCATTCAGGACATTCTGGTGATAGCAGATCCAGAATGGGTCGCACCTAAGCCAGAATACAAAGAAGGGCTTGTGATTGTCGATCCTTATGAGAATATTATCTTTTCTCTAGGGATGAGATATTTTGGCGAACGCAAGAAAGGCACTTTGACTCTTGCCTGGACTTCAGGCATGCGCCTTGGGCAGATTGCCTGCCACGCAGGCATTAAAGAAATTGATTTCAGAAATTGCAAAAATGAAAAATTCCACAGGCTGCAAAAACGATCTATTGCTTTTTTTGGACTGTCTGGAAGCGGAAAATCTTCGCAAACGAATTCTCACGACCATGCAGGATCTTTGCCAGAGGGTTTTGTCCGCACGATATTGCATGATGATGCCTTCCAGGTCGATCTTGAGGAAAGAGCGTGCCGCGTTTGGGAGCCAACGCTTTTTGACAAAACAGATAGCCGCGACCTGTCTCATCCTGATTGGAAATATTGTATTTCTAGTCAGAACAATGCTCTGATTGAAAAAGATAAAAAACTTCATATTTTAGGAATGGATGTCCGTAATGGTAATGGAAGAGCTATTTTTGACAGAGATTTGCTAGGAAAAAATGCCTATACGAATCGCTGCGGATTCCCTCATGCAATATGCTGGCTTATGAAAGATGAAACCTTGCCTCCTGTGCTAAGATTTTCGAACAATGCTCTGGCTGTTGCTATGGGATCAACGTTGATGACCAAAAGAACCGCAGCCGAAAATGTGCCTCTCGAAGAAATGAAAAAGCTTGTTTTTGAGCCTTTTGCCAACCCTTTCCGAGTATATGAACTTTATAGAGATTGCGAAGGATTCATGAAAATTTTTGAGGCAGGAGCACACTGCTACTCTTTCAATTCTGGCTTTTTCTGGTCGCAAGAAGGAACTCCTGAGATCAAGATTCCTTTGAAAACAAGCTTAAGGCTTAGCACTGCTATTTTATGCGATGAGCTGCAATGGGAGCCTTGGGAAATGCTCAAAGGGGCTATGGTGCCTACAAAAGAAAGCATTGAGCCTATTCTTCCTGGCTATCATGATCTATACAGTACCAAGAATCTGAAAGACAAAATTGCCTATAAGACTTTATTTATAGATCGCTTCCAGCAAAGGTATGGCTTTCTCAAGCATTCTGACCTGGTAGAGAAGCCAGATCTTCTTACCAAACTATTAGAATCACTCCAGGCCAATGTTACATAAGGAGCTAAATTTGGGGAAAAAATTTTTTTTTATTCTTATGCTTAGTATTTGCTTTATAGGATGCCATCGTAAGCCGCCATCGGATATTTTTGATATTTCTATTAGCCAGTTTTCTCGAAGCGATTCCAGCGATCTTAAGATGCCTATCGACTATAAAGATTTAGGGTATAAAGCATTAAAAGAGAATAACTATAAAGTAGCCTTCATACACTTCCACAACTACATGGTAAGAAATCCACAGGAGATAGAAGGCCCATTGTATTGCGCTGAAGCGAAATACAAAATCGGAGAGTACGCACAGTCCATATACTTTTACCGCCGTGCTTTAAAAATTAACTCTGACGACACAAAAGCAAAAGATGGAATCATGCTTTGCTACCGTATGCTTTTAGACCAAAGTCTTTTGAATTCTTATTTTTGCAAAGACGAAGAACTAAAAGAAATTCTGACATCTTTTGTAAAGTTAAGCAACTCTTTGCAAGAAAAAACCTGGAAAGAAATTCCTTTGCATGCTTCTTTAAATGATCTTGTTCATAGTGCAGGCTTCGCGCCTCAGACAGAACAAGAATTGCAAGAAAATATAGCAGCCTATTTAGGGTTTGTTACATCCCCTCCTGCATTAGCCTATTTAGAGTCTCTCCAGGTAGCCAATGTCATTACAAGCGGATCTTTGGCAAGAATGGATTTAGAAGGCATCGAAGGCAAGAATAAAGATAGTATTTTTTTTAAAAAAATCGGAGGAAACTGGCAGGCAGTGCTTCTTTTTTCTTCGCTTTTTGAAGGGAGCAAATCATGAAATTTCTTTTGCAGACAGGGATTGCTCTGATGCTATTTTTGCCTATTGCAGTCTTTAGCCAGGAAGAAGGATCAAACGAAAATCCTTCTGGAGAAAGCCTATTGAATGAGCTATCTTCTAAAGAAAGAAAAGAGCCGAATCTAAAGCAATCTAAATCATCCTTGATACAAAAAATAGAAAACCTCTGGAAATGGGGTGGCAAATTAAAAAAAGAATTTCCTGGTCTTTTGGAAGGGAAATACGAAAAAGAAACCGTAGAAGGAAGCATTGATAAGCATCTCGAAAAAGTCCAGTTGATGGACGAACTTTTTTATGAAATCGATACCGTAAAAATCTATGGGCAGCTCCAAAATTTTGAAAGCGAGTTGCAAAACACCATGCAAAACAGCAACTTTTACGGCTTGCCTGAAAAAGTCTGGAAAGAATGCAGCTTTGAATACCAGGGAACATGGCTATTGGATATGACTTCTTTTTTTTGGGAAAATTTGTCTGCCCCTCTCCAAAGAGAATACGCCCAAATCTACCAAAAAGGATATGCCTCTTTTTTGGGGAAAAGCGTGGAAGATACCTTTACCCAAAACAACATTAGCATCCCTTTGGTTTTTATTCCTCCTGGCCGATATTGGAGAGGTTCTCCTAGTGATGAAATCGGGAGAAAAAGCGATGAGACACGACACAAAGTGATTCTATCTACTCCATTTTATATAGGAAAGTATGAAATATCCCAAAACCAATGGAAAACCGTCATGGAATACAACCCTTCTTTTTTTAAGGGAGGAAATCTCCCTGTAGAGAGGGTTTCCTGGAAAGACTGCCATAGATTTTGTCACAAGCTAGGCTTGCGCTTGCCTACAGAAGCCGAATGGGAGTATGCCTGCCGAGCTGGCACAACAACGCCTTTTAACATGGGACATGGATACAACATCACTCACGATGAAGTCAACTACAATGCCTATTATCCTTACGCCTCTTTTCCCCAAGGCATCTTCCGAGAAAAACCCATAGAAATCGGACAGCTCAAAAACAAAAATGCCTGGGGTGCTATGGATTTCCATGGAAATGTCTGGGAATGGTGCTATGATTCTTATGGCAAATACCCCCAGGAAGATGTCGTTGACCCAGAAGGAGATGTATTTGATCTATACAGAGTAACACGCGGCGGCGGCTGGAGTGCCTATTCTATCAACTGCCGATCTGCTGACAGAAGCAAAAATGAACCAGGCTTCCGCTTCATCTATCTTGGATTCCGCATTGTAAAGGATTTATAGAACTAACTCCTTACGTTCTATGCGTTTCTAAGAGCCTATCCGAAAAATAATTTTAGGCGAAAATTTTGAGGCACTCGGAGAGCGAGGAGAAAGTGAAAAAATTGCCGCAAGTGTAGCCGTAGCTACAGCCAAAAGGATTTTTCGGATAGGCTCTTAGGAAAAATCTAAAAAAAAAGACAATGAACCACTCATCATATAAAAGAAATAGAAGAGGTGGAAATAAATCAAAATACAGCGATTGTCGATCTTCTTAAAGTAGCATTGCTTGGCGGCGTTATTGCTTTTGGGATGTACCAGCTTTTTACAGCAGTTCTCAGTTGTATTGCATACAAAAATCGCCTACAAAATAATCCACAGATTACACAGATTATGCAGATAAAGGCTTCGAAAATCCGTATAATCTATGTAATCTGTGGATAAATTTTTTTGAATCCGATGTATACTATGTATGCAACGCAAGTGAAAAGTGCTGTAAAATTATTTTTAATGAAAAAGAAAAAACATAATTTGGAGAAAGGGTAAAAAATGTGTTCAGGCAAGCATCCACTTAGCGAGGTATTTGGGCATCTTACAACGGATTTTTCTGAAAGAGCAGTACGCTATCGCAAAGATAAATTATGTCCGTTTAATAATAAAGTGCCAAACTGTACCAAAGACAAAGCAAAAAATCCACTGGGAGTATGCAGTATATACCACCATAGTACTCCCATCATTACCTGTCCCATAAGATTTCGTGAAGATTGGATTATTACCAAAGATGCCGCTGAGTTTTTCTTCCCCGAAGGTACCAGTTGGAGTTCCTTGGTGGAAGTCAGGCTCAATGATGCTTATGGGAAGTCCGCAGGAAATATTGATATGGTTTTGGTGGCATACGATAGCCATGAAAAGGTTTATAATTTCGGAGTCCTTGAAATTCAAGGCGTTTACATATCTGGAAATATTCGGGAGTCATTTAGCCATTATATGGCTGATCCAGAAAAGAATCAAAACATGGATTGGTCACAAGAACCGAATTATCCCAGACCAGATTATTTATCATCCTCACGCAAAAGACTTGCACCACAGTTGTTATTCAAAGGCGGTATTCTAAATTCCTGGAATAAAAAAATTGCAGTTGCTTTAAATAAAGAGTTTTTTGAAACATTTCCAACTTTGGAGAGAGTACCAAAATCGGAAGCGGATATTGCATGGTTTATATACGATCTATGCCTGGATGATAGTACGAAAAGATACAGGCTAAAAAAGGTGGATGAAGTGTTCACAAAGTTTCAATCAGCATTAATCGCCATAACCACACCGCATCCAGGTAAACTGGAAGATTTCGTTAAACTTTTGCAAGAAAAATTAGACGAACAGCTAGAATCTTCCCCTGTGAACCAGACTATGGAAAGGCCATTTTGATGTGGAAATCCACTGTTCAGCAATATCTTTTCCCTGATATGTCATCCACTACAGAAATGCCTCTTCCTGTGAATGTTGCTTCTGTCCCACAACGAAGTCCTTTTCGATATCCAGGGGGTAAAACATGGTTTGTCCCGACATTCAGGCAATGGATAAAATCTCTCCATACAAAGCCCCATTTGCTCATCGAACCGTTTGCAGGCGGAGGGATTATCAGTTTAACAGCCCTGTTTGAAAATCTTGTTTCCAAAGTTCTCCTATGTGAACTCGATGAAGATGTGGCATCCGTCTGGGAGACTATAGTTCATGGTGAGGCAGATTGGCTGGCAGAAAAGATTTTAACTTTCGATATTACCAGGGAAAACATTATCCATGAGCTTGCTAAAACTTCAACAGACATAAGACAAAGGGCATTCCAGACAATCCTTAAAAACAGGACATATCATGGCGGAATTCTGGCAAGTGGCTCTGGTTTATTGAAAGAGGGAGAAAAAGGGAAAGGAATAAAATCTCGCTGGTATCCAGCCACTATAGCCAAAAGATTGCAAAATTTGAATCTTGTCAGAGATAGAATCCAGTTTATAAAAGCCGATGCTTTAGAAATTATTCCTCGCTACACCTTAGAGCCTGATACCATATTTTTCCTTGATCCACCCTATACAGCAGGGGGAAAGAAAGCAGGAAAAAGATTGTACAAACATTTTGCTCTGGATCATGCTCTGCTTTTTGAAATGGCCAGCAAAATTGCTGGTCACTTTATTATGACTTATGACTGTGCAGAAGAAGTGAAAGAGCTTGCAAGAAAATACCATTTCCAAATGCACATGATTCCCATGAGCAACACCCATCATTCAAAAATTTGGGAACTGGTTATTGGCAAAAATCTTACCTGGGTAAATGATTTAACAGTAATGTGCGAAAGGTCGGCTGTAGTGAACCCCAAAAACTGGACACAATAGAAAGTGTGTATTATAATAAAAGTCCAGAAAGGAGTCACGACAATGAAAAAAAAATATGAAGCCGATC
>JABWCH010000366.1 GCA_013359215.1 Candidatus Brocadiia bacterium
TTATTTAATTCTCATCACTAAACATAGAAACTAAAAAGTTAGATGTTTTTCGAAAAAACAAAGATTTTTATCACGAATCAATCTGTGGATAAGAAAGGAAAATTCTGAGGCATGAAGAACAACACGACGAACCATCCCTTTACAGTGGTCATACCAACACGCGAACGATTTGATACACTGGAACATTCGCTCCGTACATGCGTGGCACAAAACTATGAAAATCTGGAAATTTTAGTGAGCGACAATTTTAGCCAGGACCGCACTCGCGAAATCGTCGAATCTTATAAAGATAAACGTATCCGCTATATCAACACAGGCAAACGGTTGGGCATGACAGAAAATTATGAATTTTCTCTGTCGCATGTTAAGCCAGAAGGCTATATTTTGTATATTGGCGATGACGATGGACTTTTACCAGATGCAATCCAGGGTATAAATACAGTTGTAAGGGAAACAGGCACTCAAGTTTTACGGTGGGATGTTGCGGTATATGATTGGCCCACCATCGCCACTAAAAAAGAAAACTGGCTCTACATAAATTCCTTGGATTCAGAGATAACAAAACAAGACTCTGCTTCTATAATCCAAAATTTGCTTTCTTTTAAGTCTGCATACCAGTCTTTGCCTTTGATGTATATGTATTCTGCTGTTCATTATGATATAATAAAGAAAATAAAAGATTTATCTGGCAAATTTTATCATTCTATGACACCTGATGTATATTCTGGATTTGCAATTGCTGGCCTTGTTGGCAGCTTTATAAATTCCAAAAGACCTTATGTCATTGCAGGAAGCTCTCATCATAGCACAGGCGCAAGTGCTGCTTGCGTTACTTCTGATCAGGTAGTACAGAAGTTTTATCAGGAAAATAGTTTGCCTTACCATCCAAGCCTATTTTTTTCCAGAAGCCTTCAATCTTGCATTATAGAGGCTTTCTTTCAAGCCAAGGATCGTCTTCCCTTTTTAGAAAATTATACTGTAGATCTAAAGTTACTTCTTTTTAAAATGATGCAGGAAGTCGCCCAAAAGCCTGAAAGCTTCTATCTGAGTATTCAAGAGGCAGTCTTGCAAATTGCTGAAAAGCATGGCATACAGAATGCGGCAAGGCAGGCTATTGCAAAGTATCCCATGAAGAAAAAATGGTCTTCTCTTCGATCCAATATGTACTTCTTTGGCAAAAGACTCCGCCAGATCTCTAGCGACATTCGCAAAAAAACTATATGGATAGACTGCGCTCCTTTTGGCATCCAAAACATCTATGATGCTTCCCTTCTTTGCCATCATATTCTAAAGCTCCAAGATGCAAAATTTTTAGGATTGTCAAACGTTATAAAAGCTTCCTTATCTCATATAAAAACTTTCTGACATCAATATTGCAAGATCAGTATAAGGATATTGAAATGAACATACTATGCATTGGTGGTACTCGTTTTCTAGGCAAACATATTCTAAGACAATTGCTTGAAAAAAAGCATTCTGTTTCTGTTTTCAATCGCGGTCACCACAACGACCATCTTCCACAAGGCACAAAATTTTATTTAGGCGACAGAAACCAGGCAGACGATTTTTTACAGCTTGGCAACCAAAAATACGATGCTGTGATAGATACCTGTGCCTATCTTCCTAAACAGGCAGAGATAGCAGCCCAGTTTTTTCAGGAACGCTGCGAATGCTATCTTTTTATTTCTACTATTTCGGTGTATCGCGATTTTGATTGTGATGAAATTACCGAAGAGTATCCTTTGGCAGAATGGAATGGGGATTGGGATAAGGCAGTGGATAACCATACATACGGCCCTTATAAAGCAATATGTGAAAAAATCATAGCAAATGCCTTTGGCAACAAAAGCTTGATCGTTCGGCCAGGCTATATCGTTGGCCCTGATGACTATACCGACCGTTTTTTGTACTGGCCCTGGCGTATTTCCCGCGATAAAACCATGATTGTCCCTGATCAGGACTGCCTTATGCAATTTATCGATGTTCGCGATCTGTCAGCCTTTTGCATTCATCTTCTGGAGCAGAAAAAGAATGGCATTTACAATGTGACAGGGCCAAAGGAAAAACTATATTTTCGCCATTTCTTAGAAATTTGCTTGCAGACATTGCATTCTTCTACTGTTTTTCAAAAATGTCCTTTAGAAATCTTAAAACAGCATGGGTTGCTCTGGAACTTCCCATTGTGGGAGCCTGCTTTACCAGAATTAAGAGGCTCTAGTCAGGTCAACCTTTCCAAGGCTTTAAAAGAACAGTTGGCATTTCGCCCATTGGCTCAGACAATTCTTGACTCTTTAGACTGGCATAACTCTTCCAGAGCAAAAGACTATCGCATCAAAACTGGACTAACAGAAGAACAGGAAAAACAATGCCTTTCCTCTTTGGAAATCAGCCAGTAAAAGTTTTTAAAGGGGGTCTGGGGGAAATTTTTACAAAAATTTTCCCCCAAATAAAATTTCTTTGAGTAAGTAACCGCTATTCTTTATTTTTAAATCCTTTCCATGAATAGCTTCCTTTTGGGGAGAAATGGAAAAAAAGAGCACCATCCTGGTAAGTTTTGGCTAAAGGGATTTTTATACTTTGGCAAAATTGCAAAGTTTTTTGGATATTGAAGCGTCCATGAGCGCAAAGAAAGAGCATTTTGGGTTTTAAGTTCTGAACCAAATTTTCTATTTGTGGTACATAGCTTCCATGGTGGGGAAGCTGGAGTATATCCACAGAAATGCTCTTTTGATCTAAAAAAAATCCCAGGCTCTTGGGGCCGATGTCTGCTGTTAAAAGAATTTTCGTTCCTTTTAGGTCAACAAGCAGCATAAGCGAATGCTCATTATCCTCCTGAAGAGAATCTATCTTGAGATATTGCCCTGGATACAGAAAAACAATTCCAGGCAAATCTGCTGCTATAGAATTGTCTTTTGCTTGTATTATTTCCATGGAAAGCCTTTTCGCTAAATCTAAAATTTTTTCCCCTTTTTCTTGAAAAGCTTTATTTATATAAATTTTTTTTATTTTTATAAAAGAAACAAGATCATCAAACGCATTGTAATGGTCGCTGTCGTAGTGGGAAAGAACAACAGCATCTAGTTCAAAAATGCCTTTTTGCAAAAGAAAAGGGACAATGATTTTTGTGCCTGCCTGTTTATCCATAGAGCCACAATCATACAGCAAATTTTTACCGCCAGGAAGCCTTATATAGATAGCCCCTCCATTTCCAACACTAAGAACGGTCATTTCTGTTTCGCTAAGAGCCATTGGCCTAAGACACACGGAAAGAAAAACCAAAAAAAATAGAATCAAAAAACAAAAATACTGCGATACTTTTTCAAAAGGGCAAAACAATATAAAAAAATAGAAAATCAGAACAAAAAATAACAAAGGGGGAATAATCGAAAAGCAAACAAAGGGGAAATGGGCAAAAAGATCGACCAGGATTTCCATCCAGGAAACGACTTTATTTAAACTATAGCTTAGAAAAAGAGCAGTCCATCCCATGCCAAAAAATGAAAACAAAAGCAAAATAGATAGCGCAAGAATCATGGTTACCATCGGCATTAGAATGACAGTAAAGACAGCACCAAAAGGGTTAATTTGATAAAAATAATAAGCCAGCAAGGGGGCTGTGCCTATCCAGGCAATCCAGGAAACAAGGTTGGCTTCTTTTAGATAATGGAAAAAAGAAAAATAAAGTTTTTTTTCTTGCGAGGAAGTTTCTTTATACGAGGAAGAAATCGGGAGATAGAGCTTGAAAATTGCGAGGCAGGCGCAAAAAGACAAAGAAAATCCTGGCTGCATAAGATCCAGAGGATTAAACCACAGAATAATCATGGCACTTAAAGATAACGAATTGATAGCAAAAGCCTTACGTCCTATCAAAGTTGCAAAGATATGTACAGAAATCATGATGACCGACCGAACGACAGGGGCTTGCATATCTGTGAGCATTGCATATAAAAAGCAAAGAATGATAACGCTTGTATGGCAAAATTGAAAAGGAAAAAGGAATCTTAGTAGAGCTTGATATACAAGCCATGCTACAATAGAAACGTGTGTTCCTGATATGGCAAGCAAATGTAGCAATCCTGTTTTTTGAAAATTCTCTAAAGTGTCTTCCTCTAGCAGTCTTCTTGCCCCTAAAAGAAGGGCAGCTATAATATTTCCCTGTTTATAGCCAACGCTTTCCCTTAAAATTTCTATATAGCGAAGTCTTAACCTGCTAAAAAAATTTAAAATAGGGCATCCCCCATTGCCTAAAACATGAATATTGTCTTGAGTGACTACCATCTGATAGTCTATTTGCTTTGCTTTCCAAAATGCTCTTTTGTTGTTTTCGCCTGGATTGGAAGGCTCAGGGATAATAGAGAGCCATCCTGTAGCCTGTATAAAATCGCCTCGTTTTAGAGAATAGGGATTTCCTTCATAGAAAATTTTGATTCCTGCCTGGTTTGCTTGAATCCATTGGGAATTTTGCCAAAAATGGGTTGCCTCGACAAAAAGGGGATTTTTGCTGAATTGTTCATATTCGCTTTGCCCTGGTATCCAATGCAAAGGAAAGGGGGTAGATACAAGGATGCCTTGTATTTTAATTAAAATTTTTTCCTCTTGAATTTGAGGGAAGCTGTTTTCCTGGACTATCGCAATCCTCCACATTCCCATGAGCAAAATTGCAATATAAAAACACCACGTTTTATGGGAAAGATAAAATAGGAAGGCATATAGGCAAATGCTCAGTAAAACGACCAGGGGAGAAGGATTGAAAACCCACCCTAAAAAAATTCCATGTATGAAAAAAAAAACTATCCATACTAAAGGAGATTTTGGCTGCTGCATGATTTGATCCTTTATAAAACCATTTTGTCTAAGGGAAATTTCCATTGGCTATATACTATACAACACGGTTTGGACAAAATGATTAGATAGGATCAATAGAAAAAAAAGAAATTTTACGAAGGGGCGAAATAGAATAGCTATAACTATCTTGACATTGTCTCCCAATAGGTTATATAAATTTAAAGATTAGGAGTTACGCAAAGAGATTTTTATTTGGAGGAAAATTTTTGTAAAAATTTTCCCCCAAACCCCCTTTAAAAACTTTTATATTTTTATTTTCCAATAGGTTATGCTAAAAATTAACATAAACCTTGTTT
>JABWCH010000030.1 GCA_013359215.1 Candidatus Brocadiia bacterium
TCGTGATCTTTGTGTCTTCGTGGTGAAAAATCTTTTTATCTATTTGTGTTTATCCTTGGTTCTTCTTTTTAAATGAGTTAGGGGAATGCGTATTTTTTTAAAAGTGTCTAAGACGTCAGTAAAAGACATTTCTTGTGTTGATTAAAAATCTTTTGGAATAAATTGATATGCATGAATATTCTCTGGCAAAAGAAATCGCCAATATTGTGAAGGAAAAAACGCTCAACCAGTCTCTTGTAAGCATCAGCTTAAAAGCAGGCATACTCAGCGGTGTTTTTCCAGATTCTCTTTCCTTTTATTTGGAACTCATTTTTCAGGATCTGGGATGGAAGGATGTTACAATACACATAGAATCCGTCCCTGCAAAATACACATGCCATTGCGGCAAAACATACACCACAGAGGCCCTTTTGTCAGGATGCCCTGATTGTGGGCAATTTGAAAGGAGTCTAATCGAAGGCGACCAGTGTATTATAGAAACATTAGAGGTAAAATAGACAGATCATAGTAGATCTTACTGCTAGTTTAAAAAACTTAAAAAAAAGGTATTTTTTCTTGGATTTTAGCTCTGCATTTAGATATACTCGAAATCACATTGTAGCATAACCGTGTTTTGAATTTTGTAGTTATTTCTGTAAAGGATAAATAAATGCACGGAATGTTGGTCTATTTCATACGCAGGATATTGCTGATTCCTGTTACATTTCTTATCATTACGTTTATGGTGTATGCTGTGTTGCGGGTTGTACCTGGTGGGCCTATTGAACAAATCCAGATGCGTATGCAGCAAGCCATGCAAGAAGGTGGGGCCAGTGGTGCAGCTTCTGTGGACATGAAGGGGGGAGCTTTGCCAGAAGAAGCCATTAAAGAATTAAAAGAATATTACAAATTAGATCGTAGTATTCCTGTAGCATACATCCTGTGGCTCAAAGGCATCTTTACTCTTGATTTTGGGCATTCCTATCAGGTAGGAGAGCCTGTACTGGATGTGATTGTATCTAAATTTCCGATATCCATTTATTTTGGGCTGATTGGGTATTTTGCATCCTGGATTGTTTGCATTCCCCTGGGTGTTTTCAAGGCACTCAAGCATAAGTCTTTGTTCGATACGTCCAGTTCTGTTTTGGTTTTTCTAGGATATTCTGTGCCTGGATTCGTAGCGTGTTTGATTTTGCTGGTTTTTTTTGGCGGAGGATCTTACTGGAACATCGTTCCTCTGGGCGGCTTCAGACCAGACAACTGGGAAGATCTAAACTGGTTAAGCAGGGTCACAACCCAGGTACACCACACTCTTGTTCCTATGTTTGGGTATATGATTGGCGGGTTTGCCAGCATGACTATTCTGATGAAGAATTCCCTTTTGGAAAACCTGGGATCGGATTATGTCAGAACTGCTTTTGCCAAAGGTCTTACAGAAAACAGAGTGATTTTTGTACATGCCCTTCGCAATTCTTTGATCCCTATCACTGCTGGAATTGGACATGCCTTAGGGCTTTTGTTTGCAGGGTCTTTTTTGATTGAAAAAGCCTGCAATATTCCTGGAATGGGCTATCTGGGATTCACTTCTCTCCAGGCCAGAGACTATCCTGTTGTCATGGGAATTCTCGTTTTTGGCGTTTTAATCCAGCTTGTTGGAAATATCATCTCAGATTTGGTTTGGGCTTGCATTGATCCTAGAATTCGTTTTGAAAAGTAAGAGGAATGAATTATGAATGCACTCATTACAGTTTTTTGGTTGATTCTGGTTTTGCTTGCTGCGTTCTGGCTTACAACAAAAGGAATTCCTAAAATTTTTGGTGTTTGTGCCAGATTCTTGGGCTTTTCTACAGAAATCTCTCCTGTTACCTTAAAGCGCATCAAGCGTTTTAAGAGCATCAAGCGCGGCTACTATTCTTTTCTTTTGATCACTACCCTGTTGGTTCTCTCCTTTTTTTTAGAACTTCTTATCAACAACAAAGCCCTTGCCATCTATTACAATGGTAAAATTGCCTTTCCTGCTGTCATGGAATGGCTGAACAGGCTTTCTTTTGTAGAAATTTCCTCCTTTAACAAAGCATCGGATTTCGGGCAGATGGGGACAGGCGATGTCCATTACCGACAATTCCAGGAATGCGTAAATAATCCTGGCCTGATCCAGGAAGAGATCCAGACAAGGAAAAAAGAAGTTATTGTTGTTCAGACAGAATTAAAAGACCCCAATCTTTCCCTTCCTAAAAGTACGATACAGGAACGAGAGCAAAGAGAAAAAAGGTTGATAGGAGAAATCCAGTTCCTGGAAGAATCCTATTCCATTTTCCAGCAAGGAAAAGCCTGGTGCTGGATGCCTCTTTACCCTTACTCTTATAAAGAAAATTTTCTAAGCCTGGACGGCATGCGACCTCCTTACAAACCTATGCGCAAGCATCCTCTAGGATCAGACGACAGCGGGAAAGATGTACTCTGCCAGGTAGCTTATGGTTTTCGCGTTTCGCTTATGTTTGCCTTGATCGTAGCGGCCATTGGCGAATTCATCGGCATACTCATTGGTGCGATTATGGGCTATTATGGAGGCTGGGTAGACATTATCCTGCAAAGATTCATCGAAATATGGTCTTCTATTCCTTTTTTGTTTACCATCATGATTATTGCCTCAGCCGTAAAAGTCAATTTTCTATTGATGGTGGTCATGCTTGTTGTTTTGCGTAGCTGGATGGGAATTACCTATACCATACGTGGAGAATTCTATAGGGAAAAGGCCAGAGACTATGTTCAGGCCGCTATTGCCATGGGTGCATCGGACTGGAAGGTAATGACTCGCCATATCCTCCCCAATGCCTTAGTTCCTGTTGTATCTTACGCTCCTTTTAGCATCGTAGCTTATATCAGCGTTTTGGTTTCCCTGGATTATCTGGGATACGGGCTTCCTCCTGGAACACCAAGCTGGGGAACGCTTTTACACCAAGGAACAAACCCTGGTTATATCATGAATACACCCCACTTGATTTTTGTTCCTGCTATAGCTTTTGCCACAACGCTTTTTATGGTTGTTTTAATTGGTGAGGCAGTTCGGGAAGCTTTTGACCCCAAAGTATATTCGAGGTTAAGATAAAACTATGGAAAGCAATGCAAAAAAACTACTCGAAATCCAATCTTTGAGGACATACTTTCGCGTGGAAGATAGAATTGCGAAAGCTGTCGATGGCGTGGACTTCGACATCTATGAGGGCGAAACACTAGGACTTGTAGGAGAGTCTGGCTCAGGGAAATCCGTTACTGGTCTTTCTATTCTTCGCCTTATCCCCAATCCTCCAGGATTTATCAAAGAAGGGAATATCCTGTTTCATGGCAAAAATCTCCTGGATTTGCCCTATTCTGAAATGAGAAAAATACGAGGCAAAGAAATCTCTATGATTTTTCAAGAGCCTATGACATCCCTGAACCCTGTTTTTTCCATAGGCTATCAGCTTATGGAGGTTTTCAAGTTCCATCAAAATATGGAAAAAGAAGAAGCCTTTGAGCGTTCTGTAGAAATGTTAGAGCTTGTAGGCATTCCTGACCCAAGAAAACGCATGAACGATTATCCACACCAATACTCTGGCGGCATGAGGCAAAGAGTCATGATCGCCATGGCACTTTCTTGTAAGCCATCTCTTTTGATCGCTGATGAGCCAACCACAGCCCTGGACGTAACCATCCAGGCGCAAGTCCTGGATCTGATGATGAAAATCAAAAAAGAAAAAGTCAATGCAGCGATTTTGCTCATCACTCATGACCTTGGTGTTGTTGCAGAAACCTGCCATCGTGTGGTAGTTATGTATGGCGGCAAAATCCAGGAAATCGCACCTGTCCACGACCTGTTTCACGACCCAAAACATCCTTACACAATCGGCCTTCTCAAATCTCTCCCAAGACCTGATCGTGCCAGACAAGACAGATTGCCCACTATTCCAGGAATGGTGCCAGAGATATTCCATTTTCCTAAAGGATGTAAATTTTGCAACCGATGCGATTTCAAAATGGAAAAGTGCGAGACAATAGAACCTGAATTGCTGGAAGTTTCCCCTGATAGAAAAGTACGCTGTCATTTGTTTGAAGGGCAAAAACATGGAACAGACGCAAAATAAAAACATCCTTTTGTCCGTAGAGAATTTGCGGGTATATTTCCCCATCTATGGCGGGGTCTTTATCAAAAAAGTAGGCGAGGTTAAAGCAGTCGATGGTGTTTCTTTTTCTATCAAAGAAGGCGAAACACTAGGGCTTGTAGGCGAATCAGGATGCGGAAAATCGACTATAGGCAAAAGCATCGTTCGCCTTGTAGAGCCAACGCAAGGAAAAATTCTTTTTCGGAAAAAAGAAGGGCAAACCGTGGATCTGGTTGGACTTAACCGAAAGGAAATGCGCCCTTATAGAGCAGACATCCAGATGATTTTCCAAGATCCTTATTCTTCTCTTAACCCTCGCTTTACCATTGGCAGAATCATCGAAGAACCCCTGGAAATTCATTGCCCTGAAATGAAAAAAGAAGAAAGGCATGCCAGGGTGAAGATGCTTCTCAACAAAGTGGGGTTAAACGAAGAACAAGCTGCACGCTATCCTCATGAATTTTCTGGCGGCCAGAGACAAAGAGTAGGCATTGCACGCGCACTCAGCACACACCCCAAGCTGATCATTGCCGATGAGCCTGTTTCAGCTCTCGATGTCTCCATCCAGGCTCAGGTTATCAACCTGCTCCAAGACCTGCAAAAAGAATTTGGTCTTACCATTCTTTTTGTTGCTCATAATCTGGCTGTAGTAGAGCATATTTCCAGCCGCATTGTGGTTATGTACCTGGGGAATATCGTAGAAATAGGCCAGTCCCAGGAAATCTATCACCATCCAAAGCATCCCTATTCCAGAGCACTTCTTTCTGCTGTACCTTTGCCTGATCCTGACCTCAAAGACCAGAAAAAGAAAATGATCCTCAAAGGCGAGATTCCCTCACCACTGGCAAAGCCATCTGGCTGTGCTTTCAGAACCCGATGCCCTATAGCCAAACCAGAATGCGCCCAAAGCATTCCACCGCTAGACGATACAGGCCAAGGCCATTTGGTTGCCTGCCCTTATTGGAAAGAAATGGTGTAACAAGTCGATAGTTCCTATTTTTTTTAGAAAAGGAAGCAAAATGAAATCTAAGTTGATTAGTGTAGAAAAGGCGGCTGGTTTGATTCAAGATGGTCAAAGCATTGTAGTTGGAGGCTTTGTAGGAAGTGGGCATCCTGAAGCCATCACATCTGCCTTGGAAGAAAAGTTTTTACAAGAAGGACATCCCAAAGATCTGCAACTTATTTTTGTAGCAGGACAGGGAGATAGTAAAAATAAAGGCTTAAACCACTTTGGGCAGCATGGAATGGTTCGGCGTGCCATTGGCGGCCATTGGGGGCTTGCTCCCAAACTAGGAAAAATGGCTGTCGAAGGGAAGCTGGAAGGATATAATTTGCCACAAGGCGTTATTTCTCATATGTTTAGAGATATTGCAGCAGGGAAGCCTTGCACAATAACGAGCGTGGGGCTGAAAACTTTCGTTGACCCAAGAGTGGAAGGCGGCAAAATTTTCTCTCAGAGCCAGGATGATATTGTAAAGCTGATGGAATGGGAAGGAAAAGAATATTTGAGCTACAAGCATTTTGACATTGATGTAGCTTTGATTCGCGGAACAACAGCCGATGAATTTGGGAATGTCAGCATGGAGCAAGAAGTTGCCACATTAGATGCTTTATCCCAAGCCATGGCAACGAAAAAAAAGGGTGGAATTGTCATTTGCCAGGTTATGAGGTTAGCCAAGCAAAATGGGATCAACCATCTCTTTGTGAAAATCCCTGGCATTTTAGTTGATTACATTGTTTTGGTAGATACAATTAAAAACCCATCCCATCATATGCAAACTTTTGCAGAGCAGTATTGTCCTTATTATTCTGGTCAGGTAGCCTATCCAGAAGATTCTCTTTTTACCCCTATGGAAATGGACATAAGAAAGCTCATCGCACGCCGTGGTCTTTTAGAACTCTTGCCTTTAGGGGAATGTGTTGTGAATTTAGGGATTGGAATGCCTGAAGGCGTTGCCAATGTAGCCAAAGAAGAAGGTGTCCGAGACCGCATGGTTCTGACTGTAGAATCTGGCCCCATTGGAGGTCTTCCTGCTTCTGGATTGAGCTTTGGTGCATCCTATAGCCCTTATTGCGTGCTTGACCAGCCATACCAGTTTGATTTCTATGATGGCGGCGGTCTGGATATTGCATTCCTGGGAGCAGCAGAAATCGATGTCCATGGAAATGTCAATGTCAGCCGCTTTGGCCCTAAGCTGGCTGGTTGTGGCGGCTTTATCAATATAACCCAAAACGCCAGGCGCGTGGTTTATTGTACAACCTTCACTGCCAATGGCCTTGAGGTTTCAGCAGAAGAGGGTAAGCTCAAGATTTTACAAGAAGGCAAAGTGAAAAAATTTGTCAAGAAAGTGCAGCAAATTACTTTTAGCGCCGAATATGCTTCCCAAAAAGGCACACCTGTTACATACATTACAGAACGCTGTGTATTCCAACTTCATAAAGATGGCTTGCATTTAGTCGAAGTTGCCCCTGGAATCGATATAGAAAAGGACATCCTCGCCTACATGGAATTCGCCCCCATATTACCAGAAAAGATAGGAATCATGAACCCTGCTATTTTCCAGGCAGGAAAGATGGGCGTTAGATAAGTGTTCAAAAGTCTTTGTACTACATGATTTTTGGATATTTGAAAAAAAGTTTAATTTTTAGCATAACCTATTGAAAAATAAATATATAAAAGTTTTTAAAGGGAGTTTGGGGGAAAATTTTTACAAAAATTTTCCCCCAAATAAAAATCTCTTTGCATAACGCCTATGAACAAATAGCTGCTGTTTGCTTTTTATTCCCAGGATAGCCTTACTTTAGAAATCCTTTTTCCTCTCATGATCTCCACCAAAAGCAAAACATTGCCGATTTTAGCACTTTCTCCAACGCAAGGCACTTTGCCCACAGTGCTGAAGATCAAACCGCCTATAGTTTTGGCCTGGTCTTGAGGAAGCGAAAGATTTAAGGCTTCATTTACGTCTTCTATGCTGGTTGAGGCTTCTACAATAGCACTTTTTTCATCCAGAATCTGGATGCTGCTTTCTTCTGTATCGGATTCGTCCAGAATTTCACCCACAATTTCTTCTAATAAATCCTCCAAAGTGATAAGCCCCTGGATGCTGCCATACTCATCAAGCACGATTGCCATGTGTGTACGCTTAATCTTCATATCTTCGAATAGATTGCCTAGTGGTTTGGAATCAGGAATAAAATAAACAGGCCGCAAGATTTCTTTTAATGCTATCTCTTTTTCTTGATTTTGTTTTTGCTCCCTGACTCTGCAAAGCAGATCTTTGAGATTGACAATTCCGATGATGTTTTCCATATCATTTTCATATACAGGAAGCCGAGAATAGCGAGTCTTTAGCAATATTTTTATTGCTTCATCTATAGACATATCGGATCGGACAGACTTCATGTCTATTCTGGGCTGCATAACATCTTTGGCAACCTTATCTCCAAATTTGAAGATTCCATAAATCATTTCTTTGTGTTTTTTATCAATAGTTCCCTCTTTTGCTCCTAATTCCAGCAAAAGCTTTATCTCTTCCTCTGTAACAAAAGGGTTTTTTTCCCTGTTTTTCCCTGCAATTCGCCCTATTATAAAGCCAGATATAGCAGTAAGAATTTTTGCTAAAGGATGAAAAAGATATGTCAAAAACATAACTGGCCTTGCTATAACCAAAGCAATTTTATCTGCGTTTTCTGCGCAAATCCCTTTTGGGGTAATCTCTGCGAAAATCAAAATAATAATTGTCATGATAAAGGTGGCGATCCCCACCCCTGAAGCACCAAATAGTTCAATAGCCATAGATGTTCCCACAGCAGTGCCCAATGTGTTCACCAGATTGTTGCCAATTAAAATGGTTGCTATAAGCCTTTGTGGATTTTCTATGAGTTTTTCGGCAATTTTAGCATTTTTATCCCCATCATTTACTAATTTTTTTATTCTGATTTTATTCGCAGAAAAAAGGGAGATTTCACTGCCTGAGAAAAAAGCAGAAAACACAAGGCATACCACAAGAATCAAAATTCCTGTTTCTAATACCATATTGTGCCTTTCGTGAAAATGTGTTTAGTTTATACTCCATCCAGCAAAGTCTTTTAGTATTTTGCGAGCTTCTTGGTATTCTTCAGGATAGGATTCTTTGCTGAGTTCTAAAAACTCTGCCAGCTTTTCCATGCATTCGATACTTTTCCCTTCTGTTCCTTGTTTCCATAAGGATAATGGATATTCTTTTAGAAATACCAGAAGTTTGCTATATATACCATGAGCAAGCATCTGTGACTTTTCTTTTTTCAGAGTATCCTCTTGCGGGAAAAAGGCTTTGATACTATAGTAGTCTCTTGTGTCCCAGGGATGTATATTCTCGCGCCTTGTGGAATCGAACATAAGCGATGTGGTATGGGAAAAGTCGCCTGCGGTTTTTCCTGTGTCCTGGACAATGCTCAAGAAAATTTTCCCCATTGCTTCCCATGCAATATGGCTTTGGTAAAAGTTGTAGGATACTCTTTGCTCTACTTTGCGTTTTTTGGGATGGAAATCAATGTATTTTTGGTATTTTTCCATGTCTTCTTCTAAAGAAAGGATCTGCTTTTCCAAAGATTGCATTTTTTTCCAGAGCATTTCCGACAGGGCATGGGATTTTCGGTGCGTTTCTTTTGCTTCTTCTGTTTCCTGGGCAATCCTGCGAAGTTGAGTTTCCAGGCTTTGCTCGAATTCTCTTGCCAGCTCCCAGGTCGAGAGGCGAGCGGATTGCAAGGCATTTTTCCAATCCGCTATACGGTTTTTAAAGTTTTGGTATTGTTGCAAGGCTCTTTCGGATGCTTTCTTTTCTTGTTCTCTTTTCTGGAGTTCTACAAAATTGTTTTCGTATTCTTCGAGTGCCTTACTATAAACAGGAAAAAGTTTTTGGATTGATTCTCTTGCCGTCTCCAAGCTTGATTTGTAAGTCTCCCAAAAGGGATCGGCTTCTTCTTTTAAACCAGAAAAATATTCGGAAAAAAGCATTTTTTCTTTTTCTTCTTTTTTTTGTATTTCCCATTTTTCTAAATGCAAATGGATGTGATAAAATCGCGCAGGAATAGTGGCAATGCCTGTTTCATGGAGCAATCCAGAGGTTTCGCGTTTGATTTTTTCCTGGATTTTTTCTGCGGATTGCGTGCTAAAGGAATAGTATGGGAAAGTATGTCTTTCCAGGTTTTGGACGATTTCTTGCAAAATTTGCTTCAGCGACTCGCCTTCTCTTGGTACGAACAGGAAATGGCGATGGAATTGAAAAGCAACAAGGCGTTTGCATTGGATCAACATTGGCTCAAGACCTGGCAAAGTTCTGTCTAATTCGCTGGCAAGCTGGAGATAAAAATAGGCAATGCCTGTCTGGGAAAAGTCCTTTTGCCATAGAAAATTCCTTGCCTCTTGGAAAAGATGCTCTGCACAGGCTGTTTTGGCTTTGACTAGAAGGCTATCGCCTGGTTTGTGACCAGGCGAATATTTTTGGATTTTTTCTAGCAGATTCATTGCCTTAAAAGCAGAAGACTTGGATTTTCCTGCTTCTGCCATATATTTTTGGGATTTTTCCAGCATTTCCTCAGCCCATAGGCGGATGGCATTTTGTCGAGGATTCTGAGCTTCAGGAAAAGAGGAAACGAGCTTTAAAGCTTCGTTGTATTTTTCCATGGATAGAAAATATTGTTTTTCCTCAAAAAGCTTTTGGGCTTCTTTTGTATAGCTTAAGGCGTTTTGGTAGAGAATGCTCTTGTTTTGCCATTCGAGGCATTCCTCAGAAGTGGGAATCCGACTGAGGGCTGTTTGGAATTCTTCTTTGGCAAGAGTGTAGTCTTTTTGATGGAAAGCATTCTGGCCTTGTTTGAAGTGCATCTGAAAACTACCAATCTTGCTCTTTTGATATAAAGACTGGATAGGAGTGAACTCGTCTTCATACACAAGAATATTGGAAAGCTCCTGATAAGCTTCATCCCAGTTCCCCTGGTTCATATTCTCTTTGGCCTTTTGCAGCTTTTCTTTGACATGCCCTTTAATTTCATTGATCTGGCTAAGCTTGCGGGCTGCCCCCAGGTGACCAGGGTTGATGCTTTTGTCTAAAATCTTTTCCAAAACTCTTTGCGCTTCTGAAAACCTTCCTTTTTCTAGCAAGGATAAGCTTTCTTGATAGTACTCTTCTGATAGCCTTTCCTGTATGATCTTCTGGAATACATGATAGTATTGGTTATCAGGGTCTTTTGTCAGGGCGATTTTAACCTTTTGCAGTGCAATCCCATAGTTTCCAAAAGAAAAATTTCTCTGGGCTTCCTGAAATTCTGGTATGCTGGAGCAAGAAAAGAAAAAAATAAACAACAAACCAAGAGCAACTCTTTTCATACTTCACCTCTTAGCGATGGTATAGGATAAAATTTTTTCCAGAAAGATAGCGTTCTTTTGCTGGAATAGTACCTGTATTGATGGTATAGGGGATTCCCAGGCAAGGCCATTGTGCTAGATTCCAAAAAACAGGTCGATTTTCAAGATAATACGAAGAATCGCCTAATTCGTTGGCTGGATTGGGTTGGATTGTTCCATAAACATTGTTGCCATAAGCAAAGTGGTCTATGCCTGTAAGAATGTATTTGCCGTAAAGAATTCCCTTTTTTGTAATTTCATTTCCTACAAAGTTTTGGTTTGTTGTCTGGTCTGATGTCATAATAAGACCATACAATTCTGCTCGGTTACGAAACATGGTATTGTAAGGGCCAGAAGGCCCCCATGTCTGGTCTATGTAAATATTTTGTACGATATTCCCTTCAAAAAGGTTCGCATAGGAATAATGTCCGTGGAGGGAAATATCACCAGCAAAATCCTGGGGAAACTCCCATTCACCATTGCGGTACGGCTCTAAAGAATAGTTATAAGCAAAAACATTTCCATTTGCCCCATGCTTTGTCATCATTGCATGCCTGAGATAGCGAAAAATGTTGTTTTCAATCAGACATTGTCCAGCGTGGTTGTTTATTGTTACTCCATACCCGCGAGTTCCGCCACCGTCATATTTATTGGCATGATGGAAATAGCATCCTGTTACTTCTATCTGCGAACTTTGTCCGATCATACAGTGGCTTCCCTGGCTCTTGTTGCTTTCAATGGCTTTTGCCCAACACTTGACTGCGAATTGAAAGGCAATATTATAGCCTGTGCCTGTGGTTGAGGCATCTGTTCTTTCTAAATATAGCATTTCTATGCCTATATTCTCCACAGGGATTATCTTTCGGACTTCAGGAGATAAAGAAGCACTATAGTCTATACGCAGTGCATCTTCCAGATTCAGGGTATTCTGTTCTACGCTCTCTACTTTGACAATTTGTCCTACAGAATATGTTGCCCAGGAAGCAGGTTTCGTATCCCATGAACCATTGGCCTGGCGTATTTCTATATAATTTCCAGCACTAAAGAAAGAAGCATCGGAAATTGCGATGCTTTTAGATCCCTTGCTATATCCGCTGATAGCAGGGACAAAGCTATTGGCTGCCTTTCCTACTGCATAAAGACCTATGCTGCTATGAGCCAGATGAAGACGGCTTGTTATGCCTTCCCCTCGTAGAACTACATGGGATGGAATCGAAACGCCAGCATCCAGACGATACGTTCCTGACGGAAAATAAACAATCCCAGGCTTTCCCCCTAAAGAAGCGATTGCCTTTACAATCGCGGGCTGGTCGTTTACCACTCCAGTGCCAGAAGCCATAAAATCCATAACATTCACAGTTTGAGAAGGGACAGGAACATCCCCAGGATAGCCTGCATTGCTCCAGTCCACCAACTGCCCAGAAGGAATGATCTGGGCTGATATAGAAAGACAAAACAACAGCAATGTAAAACAAAAATTCTTTTTCATGGAAAAACCTTCCTAAAATTTTGTTACAGATGGGCTGACAATTCAGAATAGCGGAAACAATCTACAATGTGGTCGTTGATCAAACCTGCTGCCTGCATGAAGGCATAGCATATCACAGGGCCGACAAACTGGAATTTATGCCTTTTCAAATCTTTGCTCATTTGCTCTGCTTCTTTTGAGACAGCAGGAATTTCCTTTTCCGATTTCCAGCAATTTTGTATGGTTTTCCCATCCACAAAACGCCAGATGTATTGGTCAAAGCTTCCAAAACATTCCTGGATTTCCAAAAAGGCTTTGGCATTTTGAACAACAGCTTGTATTTTTAAACGATTGCGTATGATGCCAGGATTTAGAATCAATTCTTCTATTTTTTTCGTTCCAAACTTTGCTATTTTACTGGCATTAAAAGAAGAAAATGCCTTGCAAAAATTTTTTCGCTTTTTCAAAACAGTAGACCAGCTCAAGCCTGCCTGAAAAGTATCCAATACCAGGAACTCAAAAAGCTTTACATCATCATGCAGAGGCACGCCCCATTCTGTATCATGATAGCAAACCATCAGTTCATTATCTCCAGGCCAGGAGCATCTCGAAATATTGTTTTTTTCATCCATCGCTTACACCTTATTTTTTTGCCTTATAGAGACTTAAAGAATATGATACTTATTCCTATTCTACTTGTTTACCATAACAACTGCAAGGAAAAATTCCTTATAAAAGTTCGCCATTTCTCATGAAACCGTTTTGCTATTTGAAGTTGAATAAAACTATAGAATTATTGGAAAAATTATGGTAAACTAGGTCTTCAAAAATCAGAACAGAACAATCTCTTTTTAAACTTTATTATAAAGGATAACCAGCATGCAATGGCTTCCCTTTGTATACCAATTTGGAGTTGGTGGGCTTATCTTTCTTTTTGGGCTTATTTTTTGTATACGCCTGGAAAGAAAATCAGGCAACAATGATCCTGATCTATCGTATTATAGAAACTGGCTTATCGCAGGCTATATGTACTACTTTATCTTTTTCTTGGTATGGCAAATCTTTGCTACCACAAACTAGGAAAGGCTATGGTATATGGGGACAAATTTAGACTATTGTATAATTTTGATTTACTTTGTCGCTATTCTCGGATTTGGAATGTTCTTTGGGAAATACGCTCGCACGACTAAGCAATTTTTTCTAGGAGGCCAACGCTTTTCCTGGTGGCTCATCGGCTTTTCTACCATTGCTTCGCTTGTTGGTTCGTACAGTTTCATTAAATATTCCGCAGTAGCCTATACTCATGGGCTTTCTAGTTCCATGAGCTATCTCAACGACTGGTTCATCATGCCGCTTTTCCTCCTGGGCTGGTTGCCCATCATCTTTTTTTCTCGCATTATCAGCATTCCAGAGTATTTTGAAAAACGCTTCAACCGAGGAGTTCGCCTTGTTGCAACAGTGATCCTCCTTGTGTATATGATAGGCTATATTGGAATCAACATCTACACCATGGGCGTAGCCCTCAAAGCAATGCTAGGGTGGTCTCTACCTGTATCCTGCGTTGTCATTTCCATCATCACTTCTCTTTATGTCACAGCAGGAGGTCAGACTTCTGTGATTATGACAGACTTGATCCAGGGAATCCTATTGCTCATAGCAGGTCTTGTTCTTTTTATTATTGGGCTTTTTACTATTGGCGGCCTTGCTCCTTTCTGGAATCTCTTACCTCCAGAGCATAAGCTACCTTTTGCCTCTTTTAATTCACCCGCGTCTTTTAACTTTGTTGGGGTATTCTGGCAAGATGCTATAGCGGGCAGCATTGCTTTTTATTTTATGAACCAGGGAATTCTGATGCGTTTTCTTTCTGCCAGAAGTGTCAATGAAGCAAGAAAATCTATGGTCTTTGTAGCTTTTCTTATGATGCCGCTTACTGCTATTGCGGTTGCCAGTGCAGGCTGGATAGGAAAAGTGATGGTTGCACAAGGCACTCTGCCTGCCGATACCAAAGCCAAAGATATTTTTGTTATCGTAGCCAATTTGCTTTGTTCCCCTGGCGTGTTTGGCCTGGTTATGGCAGCTTTAACGGCTGCTCTTATGTCAACCATTGATACTCTTATCAATGCGGTGAGTGCTGTTTTTGTAAACGATTTATGGAAGCCATATTTCGCTCCTGATAGAGAAGACAAGCACTATTTGAATGTAGCGAGGGTTTCTTCCATTGCAACGGGTCTTGTTGGCCTTGTTCTTGTTCCTGTTTTTGCTTCTTTTGATTCTATCTATGCTGCTCATGGTGCATTTACTGCGGCCATTACTCCTGCTATGGTTATTGCCATACTATTGAGCTTTTTATGGAAAGGCTATACAACGCCAGCAGCTTTTTGGACACTAGTGGGAGGTACTGGAATAACCGCCATTTCAATATTTTATCCTGCTATGGTTGCGCCTTTTGCACACAATACGCCGCCAGATGATGGCTATATTTACATGAGAGCCTTTTTCGGTATTGTTGTGTCTTTAATCATAGGGCTTATGGTTTCTTTTTTTACTAAGCCCAGGCCAGAAAAAGAAATCGCTGGCCTTGTTGTTGGCACAATACAGCATGGAATCACAGGGATGAAAAACGGTGTAGCTCCCAACTATGCTAGAGGGAAAAAAATCCAGGGCAATTATGTAGAAATCCCAGGAGATGGCGTTCGTGTTTCTTCTAGTTCTATGGAACACCTTGCTGCAAAGCCAGGAGATTTGGTTTTTGTGTCTGATACAAGATGGTGGCTAGGCGGGCTAAAGGCAAGCCAGGCTTTCTTGCTGCCTTGCCACGATGGCAAAGAGGACACGATTGAATTAGGAAAAGATCTTGTTTATGAAGCATCACTTGTGCCGCACCGTCAGATCAGTATAGAAAAAATTTTATAGAGGAGATCAAGATGCTACGCTGTATTTTTTCCATTTTATTTTTTCTTTGTTTTCTACCTATGTCTTTTTCCCAAGTGCCTGAAGACTACACTCAAGCCTTTATCGAAGCTTCTAATCAGGAACAGCAAAAAGAATTTTTTAAAGCAATAGAAATTTTAAAAAAGATCGAAGGAAAATACTATCAAGATTATGCACTCCATTTGCAAATGGCCTGGCTTTATTTCCAAGCAGGGGCGTATCCTGAAGCTAAAGGAAAATACAAACAAGCCATTCTAATATCGCCTGATGCAGAGCAATCTAATCTTGGGTTTGCCTGGAGTTGCTATTATTTAAAGGAATATGAAGAGGCGATCTTATCCTTTGAAAAGGTTTTGCAAAAAAATCCAGAAAATGCTTCGGCCAAAGAAGGGATGGGATATAGCCTGCCTGCCCAGTACAAGCACCTTTTGGAATTGGCAACCGAGTTAGAAAAGCAAAACCAATATGCCAGAGGAATCCAATCCCTGGAGGTATTGAGAAATCGATACCCCAAGGACTATACAGTGCATTTGCGTTCTGCCTGGCTGTCTTTTTTAGGATGGGACTATGCTTTGTCTGAAAAATACTACCGCATTGCACTGGAAATCGCGCCCCAAGATCCTGATGCGACTTTAGGGCTTGCATGGTGTCTTCTTTATTCTGGGAAATATGAAGAATCCGAAGCTCTCTTCACTGGGTTCTTAAAGCAAAATCCTAAAAATGAAAATGCCCAGGAAGGCTTTTATCGTTCTCGCAGTGCCTTATACGAAAAAAAAGGCGATCTTTTAGGGGCTGCAAGAAACTTAGATCCTGTGGTAAAAAAATACCCAAAAGAGGAAAAGCTCCTTTTGCACTATGCCTGGCTATTGTTTGAATCCAAAAATTATGCCAATGCCCAAGATGCTTACCAATCTGTACTTGATATCAATCCCAAATCCACAGATGCAAAAGTAGGTTTGGCATGGTGTCTTTATTACCAGAAAGATTGGGAAAGAGCACAAGCAAATTTCCAATCGATTTTGGAAGAAAACCAGGATCATGCTTCTGCAAAGCAAGGAATCCAGGCCGTTCAATTTGCCCAGACTCCTCCCCCCAGAAATATCAATCTCAGTGCCTCTTTCTCTTTTACAGGGTTGGATTATGATTCCAGGCACAAAGCCAAAGAAGATGGCTATTCTTTTAGTGGAAATATCAACTTGACTTTGTACCAGCATTTTACCACTTCCTTGACTTTAAGAAGCACAGACTTTAATGTAAAAAAGGATTTGGCAGATATAGAAAATTTCGATACCAGCGAAATCTATTTGTCTTCTGGTTTGAATTTTGCTTCCTTTGGCTTGCTTTTGCATTATGTAAAAGCAAGAGACTTCAGCGATTCTGCTTTAAGAGAAGTAAAAGCTTACGGTCTTACGTTAAGATGGAGTGACTTTTTTGGCGACCTTTCTTTTGAGCCAAGCTTTTCCGACTATGAGTATACATCTGATGCTCAAAGATATTCCTTGGGCTGGTTTTCTCCAGAACTTCTTCCTAATGTACATTTGCAATTGGGGGCAAGCCACCAAAGAACAGACCATAAAAACTATTGGAATGGCTCTATAAGCATCTATTACTATACAGGAGAAAGCCTTTTTAATGCAAAATGGCTTTTCTGGATCGGCGGGAGGTATGGTGATGAATATAAACCTGTCTATATGGCAGGCCACAGTATATATAACATGATCGAAGAAATCGAGTATGGTGTCAATGCAGGAGTACAGTATAATCTGGCTAAAGGTTTAAAAATTTTTATGTCTTTTGAAATGCTTGCATTGAATGTAGATAGCAAGCGCCCCATAATCCAAAAAATCAACAATGAAGACCAGATTGTTAAAGTTCCCTTTGATTTTAATTCCTATAGTTTTTCTTTTTCCATCGGTTTTTCCTATAACTTTTTTTAGTATGCCAGGGCAGGCTATGACAAAACTTTTTTTCTTATATTGTATCTTTTTATGCATTCTATGTCCAGGCCATTGTAATCTAACAGAATATCAGCAAGCATATCAGGCAAGCCTTACTTTAGAAAAAAATTGTGAATATCCTAAGGCACTGGAAACCTTGCAGAGTATCTACGAAAAATATCAGGAAGACTATGACCTTAATTTCCGCCTGGGCTATTTGAGCTATCTGAATGCCCGATATGAGTCTGCATATCAATACTGGCAAAAAGCGGTTCAACTTCATCCTGGCAGCATTGAATCGCAAAACTGGATTTTGCTTACTTTGATTATGATGCAAAGATGGACGCAAGCCGAGGAATATGCAAAAAATATTATCAAGCAGTATCCAACAAACTATTATGCCAATATCAGGCTTGCTTATGTTTATTATTTGCAAGAAAAATGGGACAATGCTTTGGCTCGCTATCAGATAATATATACCTTTTATCCAAGCGACCTGGATATCCGATTAGGGCTTGCAAGCACATACCTGGCTCTTGGAAAAAAGGATAAAGCAAAGTATTTCTATCTGGAAATCCTAAAAGTATCCCCATTCCATACAGCAGCTTACCAAGGATATTGCCTGACAATAGAATAGTTTCCTACATTCCGCACTTAAAAAAGGAGTGAATATGAGTTTTGCTAGATTAAAGCAAATTGCCATCAGCGATAGTGGGTTTATTTTTAACCCTTTAAATGGCGATATGTTCCAGGCCAACTCCACGGGTTTATTTTTACTGGAACAGTGCAAACAACAAAAAAGCATTGAAGATATACTTTCTGCTTTTGTCGAGGAGTTTGATGTTGAAAAAATAGAAGCAGAAAAAGATTTCGATCTCTTTTTAAAGCAAATTGCTATTTATGGTATTATAGAGAAAAAGCAAGAATAAAAAATATAAGAAAGGCATAAAAAGTATGAAAGAGATTTGTATAGCTGTAACAGGAATCAATGCTACGGAGAATCCTGGCCCAGGGTGTGGGATCATCCGTAGTTTACGCTATAGCCATGATTTTAAAGGAAGAATCGTTGGGCTTGCCTATGATGCCATGGATCCAGGAAATTTTCTTCGCGACCACGTAGACGCTTCTTACCTCATTCCTTATCCTTCCCAAGGCTTAGAAATATTGCTTTCTTCCATCAAAGAAATCCATAGAAACGATCCTATCGATGTTTTGATTCCAAGCCTGGATGCAGAGTTGCTGAATTTTATTAAAATTCAGGATGAACTCGCCCGCCTGGGAATCCATACTTTTTTGCCTAAAGAAGAAGGCTTTAAAATAAGAGCGAAAAACAGCCTTGCAGACTTTTGCAAAGAAAATGCAATCCACGTTCCTGTCACACATTGTATCAATTCATTAGAAGATATATATCATCTCAACATGAACTATCCTCTGTATATTAAAGGACTATTTTATGATGCTTATATGGTAAATTCCTATATAGAGGCGAGTAATGCCTTTGGCCTTTTATGTGCGAGATGGGGTCTTCCTCTTTTGGTGCAGGAATATATCAGGGGAGAAGAATTCGATATTGTAGCTTTAGGTGATGGAACAGGAGAAACCATAGGGGCTGTACCCATGAAAAAAATGTCGCTAACAGACAAAAAAAAAGCATGGGCTGGTATCACTGTGGACAACCCCGCGCTTATAGAGATGACAAAAAAAATCATTAAGGCTTTAAAATGGAAAGGGCCTTTAGAAGTCGAGATCATGGCAGATATAGAATCTCAAAAATACTATCTTATCGAAATCAACCCACGCTTTCCTGCATGGTGCTTCCTTGCTCCTGGAGCAGGGCAAAATCTCCCAGAGGCTTTAGTCAAAATGGCCTTGGGAAAGGATGTTGCGTCTTTTGAAGAATACCAGATCGGAAAGCTTTTTGTTCGCTATTCTTGTGAAGTTTTAGCAGATTTAAAAGACATAGAGCAATTGGTTGTTAAGGGAAAACTCGTACATAAAGAGCCAAAGGGGAAAAAAGAATGAAAAAGCCTTATGAACGCCCAAGCATATCCAAAACCATACACGCCTGTAGCAATAAATTCGCTGTAAGCAACAAAATAGAAATTATAGATCAAATCGATGGAATCTCTATCAAAAGTCTTGTAGAAGATTTTGGGTCTCCTCTTTTTGTTTTTTCAGAATCCAAAATCAAGCAACAATACCAAAAGATCCAGACTGCCTTTAAAAAAAACTATCCCCATTTTCAGTTAGCCTGGTCTTATAAGACCAACTATCTCCAAGCAATATGCTCGATCTTTCATCAACAAGGCTCTATTGCAGAAGTCGTTTCCGATTTTGAATATGAAAAAGCTTTAAAATTAGGGATAGAGCCTTTGGATATTCTTTACAATGGGCCATTTAAAACAATAGAAAGCTTAAAGAAAGCCGTCAAAGGAGGGTCGAGAATCCACATCGATAACATCGATGAAATCATACATCTGGAAAAGATCTCTCAGGAGCTTTCTAGCAAGCCCAAAGTAGCACTGCGCATCAATATGGATACAGGAATATACCCTGCCTGGACTCGCTTTGGATTCAATTTGGAAAATGGCGAAGCGGAATATATGCTACAAAGAATCATAAAAAGCAATAAAATGGACATTGTTGGATTGCATACTCACATTGGCACTTTTGTTCTTTCTCCTGATGCGTATTGCAAGGCAGTCAGAAAACTCATAGATCTCTACAAAAAAATCCAACAGCAACATTCCATTACCTTAGAGTATATTGATTTAGGCGGAGGCTTCCCTTCTTCAGGAAAGCTTAAAGCTCAGTATTTACCGAACTCTGTGCTCCTGACTCCCCTAGAAGAATATGCAGAGAAAATTACATACGTACTAAGGGAAAATTTTCAGCACAAAGAAGGCCCTAAACTTTACCTGGAAACAGGACGTGCCTTGATAGACGATGCAGGATATATGATTACTACGGTTCAGGCCAAACATCGTCTCCCTGACAACAGGAATGCCTTGATTGTAGATGCTGGCATCAATTGTCTTTTCACGTCCCAATACTTTGATATTCATGTTTACCCAACACAGCCTTATGTGGGAACTCTGGAAAATATGGTTTTATATGGGCCTTTGTGCATGAATATGGATGTTCTTAGAGAAAGCGTGCAACTCCCCCATTTGAATGTAGGAGACAGGCTTGTTTTGAATCCTGTGGGAGCATATAATGTCACGCAGTGGATGCAGTTCATCCACATGCGCCCTGCGGTAGTTTTGATTTCTTCCAATAAAAAGCCTTATTTAATCCGCAGAAAAGAAAGCTTACAAGATGTAGAAGCCGCAGAAATTCTGCCCGACCAATACAGACTCCTTGAAGAAGAAAGCTAGGAGACATTGATGAAATTTTTCGGAAAATCTATATTGCTCAGCTATGCCCAGGTTTTTTTTTCTTACAGCCCTTATTTTGGGGCTTGTCTCCTTCTGGCTACTTTTTTTAACCCATCTCTAGGTCTTGGTGGTCTTCTTGCCATCGTCATTGCCAATGCAAGTGCGACCTTTATGCGCTATAATCGTGAACATATCGAAAGCGGATACTATGGAGTCAATGCACTGCTTGTTGGATTAGAAATTGCCTATTTCTACAAGCTCAATTTTGCTTCTATTTCTTTGCTTGTAATTCTTGTTGTTAGTACTGTATTGCTCACTTCTGCTCTTGGTCATCTTTATAAGACATATTTTAGTATTCCTATCTTTAGCTTGCCATTTGTTTTAATTAGCATTCTTTTGTATTTTGCAACATACTATAGCTATAATAACCTGCATCTAAAAGACTATGGGGAATTAGGATTTCAAAAATTTCCTTTTCCGCTTTGGGAGCCTTTGCTATACTATTTACAGGCATTGAGTATTATCTTTTTTCAAACGAATATCTGGACAGGAGTTGCCCTATCTTTAATACTTTTTTTCTATTCTCGCATTCTTTTTCTTTTGTCTTTTTTTGGATTTTTAGCAGGCTTTGGCTTTTGCCATTTTATGGGTGTTTCCTTAGTTGGTGCTGAAAATGCCTTTATTGGGTTTAATTTTATTTTTATGGCTATGGCAGTGGGGGGAATTTTTTTTATTCCTTCTTTTTCTTCCTTTTGTCTTGCTATGGTTGCAACTTTTTTGACAGTAATGGCTGCATCTGCCATAAAGACTTTTGTTTTGTTTTATCACATGCCTGTATTTGCATTGCCTTACAATATGGTTATCTTTGTACTTCTTTTAGCTTACAGACAAAGAGGGCTAGACCGCTATCCTAAAATGACCGATTTCCTGCCTGGGCGACCAGAAGAAAACCTCAACTATTACCTGAAAAACATCCGCCGCTTTTCTTCTGATATGCTACAGAACCATCTTTATTTGCCATTCCGAGGCAAATGGATAGTTTCCCAAGGAGTCGAGGGAAAAGAAACCCACAAAAACTATTGGAAATGGGCATTGGATTTTCAGATGTTGACCTTTTCAGGAAAAATTTTTGAAAAAGAGGGAAACATCCGAGAAAACTATCCCACTTTTGGTGCCAGCATTTATGCTCCTATGGGAGGGCAGGTCATTGCCATCGAAAATAGCATTGCGGACAATGAAATTGGAAAAATCAATTCTTTGAATAACTGGGGAAACTATATTATTCTTTATGTAACGCCAGGCGTTTATATGAAACTTTCTCATTTCCAGAAAGGGAGCATCCCTCTTGTTATCAACCAGTATATTAAAAGAGGCGATTACATTGGAAAAGCAGGGAATTCAGGGCGTTCGCCCTATCCCCATCTGCATTTGCAGGTGCAGGAGCTTCCTTTTGTAGGAACACATACCATTCCATTCCGATTCAACCATTATGTGAAAGAGAAATCTGAAGGGAAGCAGATTCTTTTGCAAAAATTGCCTAAAGAAGGAGATGTAGTTCAAACTATAGAAATAGATGAAAAATTCCAGGAAACATTCCATTTGTATTTTAACCGCAATTTTGAATACCGAAAAAATGGCATTTTAGAAAAAATTGTGTCCAAGGTTGATTTTTATGGCAGAACTTTTCTGGAATCCGACCTGAAATCCCGTTTATACTTTTCTTCTGATACTTATTTTTTCTATTTTCTCGATTTTGAAGGCAATACGCGCTCTTGTCTATACGATTTTTATAAAAATCTTCCCAGAGTTCCCTTTGCCTATGAAGCTGGTCTTGAATGGCAAGAAAGTGTGTTTTATCCACGCAAGGGAATGGCAAAAGTATGGGATGATTTTATCTACTTTTTTTGGTCTGCTCCAAACCAAAAAGCAGAAATGGAATTTGGCAAAAAAATACGATGCATTGGCGATAAGATATGCTATACTATGAAAAACCAGGATAGCAAGATATGCCTCCATCCTAAGTATTTCATCCTCAAGCTATCTGCACCTGATTTGCTGATCGAACAGGTTCATCCTGATTTGGTGGAAGAAGAGAATAGCTCGGCAATGCAGCAAAAATTATAGGCGAGCGGGAGTATAAAGACTTTAAAATAATAGAAAGGGGTTAAAATGGTAAAAAAAATTTTGTATTTGTTTTTTGCGTTTTGTATGGGGAGCAGTTTGTATGCGTATCCTGTATCGGATTTTTTTGATGGTGCGAGTGTCAATACAGGAATATGGGCAGTAGAGAAGCCTTTGAGCGCGTCCAGCATATCTTTATCTAGTGGGCAACTCAGGATTGCAACAGGTACAGCAGAGGCCGATCTATGGACACCTACTAATACCAATGCCCCCAGAGTTTACCAAAGCACAAATAGAACCGATGAGTGGTTGCTTGAAACGAAAATGACATTTTCTGCGACAGCTTCTTATCAGGAAGCAGGAATCTTTTTAAAAGCAACAGGAACACCATCCAATTGGGGCGGGTACATAAGGCCCTTGAACCATGTTTATGATTGGGATGGTAAAAATCGCGTGGGTGGCGTAACCTATACAAATTCTGTTGTATATTTACGCCTGGAAAAGATTGGCATTAACTTTCGTTCCTGGTATAGTTCTGATGGGACAAACTGGAATTTTTTAGGCAGCCAGACATGGGACTATGGCATCACAGGTGTTGGTCTTTATGGAATCAGGATGGGAAGTGCGCCGCAAACTTTAGCGACTTTCGAGTATTTTTCTGTCACGAATGTCCCTGAGCCGTCTACGGTTGTATTTATTGTTATAGGAGCTTTGTTTTTAATAGGTTATACCAATTTTTTTTATAAAGGATAAACGTATGAAAATTTTTGCATGGATTATTCTAAGCTTTTTTTTCCTTGTGTCAGCCCAGGCTTTTACTATTTTAGGATATTCTCCTAGCAACTACAATGACAATGTTGCTACGATGAACGCCAATTTGGGAATCAATAGCTCTTATGTGATAGAAGATTTCGAGGACAATACATTGATCCCAGGTCTTACGATCCAGTATTCCAATGGCAGCACAACTCCTCTTTTCAATGCTTCCTGGGCTTATGGAACCTATCTGTGGGATGGCGCAAGAGTTTTTTCTGCCTATCAGGATGGGGGCTATCCTGATCCAACCTTTAGCTTTGCTACAGGAGTAACAGGCTTTGGGATTGGTATTTCTAATGCCTATCTTTCTTCAACAAGCTATCCTACTTATATTTATATCAATGGTGTAAACTATGGTACTATTGGCTCTATTGCAGGCTATGTCAGCGCAGACAATGGAAGGAATATTTATATCCGAGTCGTAGCTGGTTCGGGCGAAGTCATCAATTCTGTCAAATTCGATATGGCTGCTGGCGATTATCTAAGCTATGACCATCTTGCAGTGCAAGTCCCTGAGCTATCCTGTTCCTTGCTTGTATTTTTAGGCATAGCTCTCTGGGTGTCTCGTTTTATTAAAAAATAAACGGCTTGTGCCAGTTGAAAAGCCTTTAATCTTTGGCCTGAAAGGCCTATATATACCAGCCCAGGGTAACACCCTGGGTGAGGAATAAAAAAAAAATTTAGCCCTGAAAGGGCGTAACATAGCCATTGATGATTGGGTTAGTCCCAAAGATAACGTTCGTCATATGCAATAGCATATTTTTGAAAAAAGTCAATCAATTCTTCACGAAAACTACGATGACGATGATGTTGTACTTGTTTGTCAATATAAGCAATAAGTGATGGA
>JABWCH010000367.1 GCA_013359215.1 Candidatus Brocadiia bacterium
TGTAGCCGTAGCTACTCTGAGGACAATTTTATCACTTTCGACGAAGCTATCCGAGATGCATCGAAATTTGCAGCCAAAAGGATTTTTCGGATAGGCTCTTAGTAATTTACAACGGAAATGTCGTGTAACTGAGTCGTTCGAGAAAATTTTTGATTAAAATACCATAGAAAAAAACAAATATCAAATAGTTTATTGAGGAGATTTTATGGACCCATCAGAAAACAAAAACATTTCGCCTATAAGGAGAAAAGCTTCAAAAGAAGAAAGCCTGGAGAAAACGGCCAAAATGGACGGATCTCAATTCTCTTCCCAGATAGAAGACTTTAAGCTTTCTTTGGAAGAAGAAGAAACATTTCCCAAAAAAACAGAAATGGAAAAAGATCTGGCAGATATTTTGGAAGGGGACACTAGCCCTAAAAAACCCACTTCTTATTTTAAAAAGATGGTAAAAGAAGACGGAGTAGAAAAGGAAATTGCTGATCTCCAAAATAAAACTAGAACTTTGACATCGGGAGCAGAAAGCCTTATACAACAAGCTACCATCGCCAGGAACTATCTAGGCGCACAGAATAATATACCACCAAAAATGCTGGAAATACAGGATCGTCTGATTACTGAGCTTAAAAAACAGATTGAATATGTTGAAAGTTTGAATCAGATGACAATAGCAAGGACTTATGATGGACAAAAGCAGAAAAAAGCAAAAAAAAGATATTTTAAAGCTTTAGTCGTCAGCATTCTTTTGCTAGTTAGCAGTGTCTTGTATTTTGAATACGGCTTGACAGAAACCCAGCAGCAATGGATCATGGAAAAATCCCATTTTAACAGATTGCTAGGCCAAAAAGAAGAAACCATCCAAAAGCAAAAGAAAGAAATCGAGCATAAAGAAATCACAATAGAAAACAAGCAAAAAGACATCCAGGAAAAGGAAACCTTGATTACTAAAAAAGAAGAAGAAATCAAGAAGAATGTGGAAGATTTGAGCAAAGCCAAGAAAACAATCGAACACAAAGAACACCAATTGGAAGCAATGATGAGCGAGCTGGAGGTCAAATCCTATATAACAGAAAAAGTAAAAAACATCAAGGAATTTGCAGAATATACACAAAATCTATTAGAAAAGACAAAATTACTCCATGATAGCACAACGAATTATCGTGATGCTTTAAGGAAAAGACAGATTGAAATGTCAGAAAACTTTAACCAGTTTAGCAATTCGAATGTCCTTCTGGAAACATCGCCCAAGAGCATTGATGAATCTTTGATTACAAGGCGTTCGCAATGGAGTGCAACAGAAGAAGCTTTGTTTACTTCCTATCGTGAAAACATGGCTTTTGCAGAAAGCACTCAAAAACAAGGCGAATCTTTTTTGCAAGTTTTGGAAGAAAAGAATAAGCTTTTTCTTAGCTATGATTTAAAATCAGGTGGCACAGGTAATTTGCAAAAAGAATTTGAGATACTCAAAAAACAATATAAAGATCAACAAAATCATTCTGAAAAATTGAAAAGTTTACAATCTTTTTTAGAGAAAGAACAAAAAGAAAGATTGCAAATCTATACCAAAGCTAGTATTTTCTATAAACAGCAAGCCATGAACCAGAAATATTTTGTTGGCATGCAAGAAAGAACCGAAGAAGTCAATGTATTGTATACAAAAATTCAGGAATACAAAAAAAAATCTGAAAAAAGAATCGAAGAAAAAGAGCTTTTAGAGAAACAACAAATCATCTCTAACTATACAGATCAAAGAGAAAGCCTTTATAAAGCTTTTATGAAAGAAGTCCTTTCTGAAGTTCTTTTCAAAGAGTCTCAAGAAAAAAAATTTTCTAACCATATTCTTTCCCAAGAAAAAAAAATCGAAGACATTTTAGAGCAAGCCAGGAATCTTTTTAAAGGCATATCTGCAGTTGCCAAATACTACTCTGATGCCAAAAATCAGCTGGAAGAAGATATCAAGCAGCAAGAACTTGCGCTAAAAAAAGCTTCTGAAACTCAGCCTGTGATTACACCCACAAAGCCAGAAATGCAAACTCCAGAGGAAATCCCCCTGGCAAAAAATATTTTTGAAGAAGTCAAGATGTACTTCAATATGGCAAATGCGGAGTTTCTAGTGAAATCTTCTATTTTTGGCAAAAAAGAAGAAAAGCTGCTTTTGAAAGACTACACAATCTTTAAGGTATCTGCCCGTTCTTCTGATTCTGTTTTGGTTCAGACTCTAGCACCTAGCAACCAATCAGGAAACCGAATATTGAAAAGCAGCAATTTGTATTGGTTTTATGATAAAAATCGAGATATTGTAATTCGTGTCACTCCCAACCAACAGTTGGAAAATGCCATAGACATCGTAGACATTGCTTCTATATCTTACGAAGACTATAGTGCAGAAGAAAAGGTGGAAAAATGGGATGATAAGGGCGATCTTTATTTAATGAAGCTAAGATCAAAAAACAATTCCATGCTGCCTTTGATCCATTGTGTGTACTCTGTGTCTAAAAAACTTCCTGCTAAGTTAGAATACTATGATCAAGAAGGCAAAAAAAAGTATGATTTCTTTTGTAGATCTTTCCAGAAAACCGAGCTAGGAAAGAGAATACAGCAATATGTTGTAATAGACATCAAACAAAATATTGTCATCCAAATTGAATATATAAACCTTGTAAAAAAAGAATTTCCAGACTATTTTTTCGATAAAAACAATCTAAAACAAATCAAATAGGCCTATACTATGGTAAAGAAAATTTTTTGCACTTTCACTTTAATATGGATTAGCCTTACAAACTTGATTGTAGTTAGTGGCCAAAATAATCCAGAAAATGATCTACAACTTTTGGAAATGTTTACCCAAGAAGCTAAAAAAGAAAAAAAGCCTGAAAAAAAAGAAGAAGATATTTTTGCCTCTTTTTTAGAAGCAGAAAAAAAACCTGTCGAAAAAAAGTCTGTAAAATCGAAGGAAGAAGATATTTTTGATCTTTTTTCAGGGCAGGAGAAAAGCAAGCCAAAAGGAAAGGAAGACGATATATTTAATTCCTTTTTGCTTCCTGAAGAAAAGAAAAAGCAAGAAAAAGACATCTTTTCTGCCTTTGAATTGCCTTCTGAGAAAAAAACAAAACCAAAAGAAGGAGATCTTTTTGCCGCTTTTGAAGTTAAATCAGACAAGAAAAAACAGGATTTTAATGGGCTTTCTGCTAAAGAAGGCGAAAAAATGCAAAAAGCAATAGAGGAAGATCTGGATGAATTTCTGGAAAGGGTTGTACCAGAAGCCTTGGAACACTTTAATCCTTATTTTTTGTATTATAAAGCCAAAAAAGTAGTCCGCAACGTAGGGAAAAGCCCCAAAAAAGAAAGCACTGCTTTGAAGCAAGCTGAAGGCATGGCTAAAGCAGAAAAGAATATCCCGATTTTGCCTGTAAGCCAGGATGATCGGAGCATTGCCAATCTGGAGAAAGAAATTCTAGGCAACAAAGAGCTAGAAATGGGCTTTCTCGATAATTTGGAAAATTTAGAGATACAAGTTATCGATAAACCAGGGCAAGACAGCACGCAAAGCATAGAAAAAACCTTAGACCCTTTGATAGGGAAAGATTTGAATTTCCTTTCTGAAGTAGGGATCAGCCAGCCTTCCGAAGAAATCAAGGTCATGGAAGCCCCCCAAAAAGTAGAAATAGACGAACCGATTGGGCCTTCTTTTATCAAAGGAACATATACTTACGATTTTGCAGTTCTTAGCATTCCTAAAAATGGTTTTTTTAATCCTGATAATGTTTTCAATATTCCCACTACGGTTCATAGAAATCTTGTCCGTTTTATATTAGACTATGACATTTATAGCAACCCTTCTTCTTTTATATTTTTGAAATTTTATGCAAAGAATACCACTGTATATGCTTCCCCTTCTTTTCCAGGCGAAGAAAACTTCGAAAACTATCTCCAGGAAATCTATGGGTCTTTGCTGTACCAACAATTTTCCTTTTCTTTAGGCAAAATGAATGTGCAGGGCGGAGATGGCGGGCTTGCCTACAATCCTGCGGATTATTTTGCTTTTCCTTCTGATATTTTTCATCCTAAAGATGGCAATATTGAAAAGAGAGGTATCCGCTCTGGTTTTTTTGCAGTTCAGGCTGGCTATTCGCTGCCGTTTGGTACTGTTTCGCTTTTGTATTCTCCTGATCTGACAAATAGCGGAGATGTTAGAGAAAATAGCGAATTGCAAAACAACAGAGAGAATGTATTCTACGCTAAACTCACCTGGATACTCTTTGACTCTACAAACAAATATGCTTTGATTGGATCTCTCGGAGATACCGTTGTTCCTGCTTCACCTGAATTCTTTTTCTCCTATTTTGATCGCCAGCATCTTTTTAATGCTGGTTTTTCCTGGTCTGTAGGGTTAGGAGACATGACCATACTTAAACTAGAAGGGAACTATAGCAGCAAAACAAAGCATATTATAGAATTGCATAAAGAAATAACTCCTGGGCCTATCCTTTTTTCTATAGAAGATAGAAAAGGAAGCAATTTTCAATTCATTGCTGGCATAACCTACACTCCCGCTAAGTTCAATATCAACATTCAATATTTTTTCAATTACAATGGCTTGTCCAGGAGTGAATTGAGTGGCTTTTTCGATAAAGCCCAGTTTTTAAGAGACAACAGAAACACCCCAGGCATAGGAGAATTGTATTTTGGCTTGTTGCAACAGGCAGGGGCTATTTTAGACCCATCGCTGGCAGGAAGGCACTATTTTATCTCTTCCATAGATTACAGCCTTTACATTGGGCAAAAAAAACGATCTTTAGTGCCTGAGATCTTTTTCCTGTTTAACCTTCAGGATCATAGTGGAGTTGTTGGTGGCTCTCTAAAATACGATGCTCTCAACTTCCTGAAATTTTACGCTAATTTAGGCATCAATTTTGGTAAAAAACAATCTTTGTTTGGCTCTAGCCCAGCAGAGATGGTCTTTAGCTTTTCTATGGATATGAATTTTTAATTAGAACCTGAGAAGTTAGATGTTTGCAGAAAAAGCCAAGATTTTTATCACGAATAAGACGAATGGTCGAATGACACGAATCGTTTTTATAAAAATTTCATTCGCGTAATTTGTATATTCGTCTTATTC
>JABWCH010000031.1 GCA_013359215.1 Candidatus Brocadiia bacterium
ATGTCCCTCTCAAAAGTCTTTATTTTTCAATTATTTAAAGGAAATCGAATAAAAAAAGGGTTGCTTCGAAGGCTATTTTTTTTATGACTATTTCATAACCATATAGTAAAAAACAACTTTTGAGAGGGACATCATGTCCCTCTCAAAAGTCCTTATTCTTCAATTATTTAAAAATGGCATATATATAACCATATAGTAAAAAACAACTTTTGAGAGGGACATCATGTCCCTCTCAAAAGTCCTTATTTTATTAATACTTATAAAACAGGAGATAAAATCATGGAAGAAGTCGTTTTGTTGGAAAGCTCAACTTTAAGACATCAGCTTTGCACTGAAAGGAATACAGAAGTTTTAGAACAGATTGGGAATCTTGTACTTATACCCAATATAGGCTTTGCTACAACCGAAATGCTGGCAGAGTTCTATCAGGTTTCTATTGAAACTATAAAAAAGATCACTCTTCGCCATAAAGACGAGCTGGAATTGGATGGATACATTGTAGTTCCATGGAAAGAATTTATGGAGAAGTATAGTTTGCCTCTTAAATCCAAGGGGAGAATGGTGGCACTTTATCCAAGAAAGGCTATTCTAAGGATTGGAATGCTATTGCGGGATTCTTCTATAGCAAAGCAAGTGAGGACATATCTTATCAATGCTGAGAAAGCACTCAAGGAAATATGCACAGAAGATACGCCTCTTAGTATGATGGCACAACAGCTTTCTCAAAATGCACAAGAGCTGGCAGCGCATGCAAGGATGATATGCTCGATTGTAAATGAAATTGGCAGAAACCGCGATGGTATTAAAAATTTGGAAAACAAATTTCAGGATCATGACAGCAAATTTCAGGATCATGACAGCAGGATCTATCATTTAGAGATGCAAAAGCAAGATAAAGAAGAAACCATATCCAAAGAGCAAGCCAAACAGCTTATGGATAAGGTAAAAAAAATTTCCAGACCAGTTTCTTTTTGGAGAAAGTTCAATAGCTATTTCCAGATTTCAAGATACATTCATTTGCCCAAAAGCAAATTTGGCGAGGCTTGTAGATGGATAGAACAGCATATAGCCGATTCTGAGGTGCTTTGGTCTAAAAACTTGCAGATTTAGAATGCAAAAGCATTCTTTGTAACATCATCTTGGTTTTTTTTTCATCACTTCCACGATTGAATTGCGAAGCATGCTTAAATTGACTGGCTTCTGGAGAAATAGATCAACATACATTTGTTTTTCTTTTCCCTCAGTGCCGATTTCCTTATCAAATCCTGTGATAAGAATGATAGGTGTATCTGGGCTGAGCTTTTTTATTTTAAAGCTCATCTCGTCCCCATTCATATCTGGCATAGCAAGGTCTGTGATTACCAGATCAAACTCGTTTGCCAAAAACAGAGAAAGCCCCTGGCTTGCGGAATTGGCGGTTACAACACTATGCCCATCGTATGCAAGGTATTCTGACATGACCACAAGAACATTTTCTTTGTCATCTACAACCAGAATATTCATTTTTTCAGGTAAAAGCTCTTCCTGTTTTTGCTCTTCTTTTTGTATCACAGTCTTTTTCAATTCTTTAGGTAAAGTAATTAAAAAAGCAGTTCCTTTGCCCAATTCGCTTATGATCGTTATATCTCCTTCATGTCTTTGCACACTTCCGTAAACCATAGACAACCCTAAACCTGTACCTTTCAATCCTTTGGTGGTATAAAAAGGCTCCAGGCATTTTTTTCTTACTTCTTCGCTCATCCCTGTGCCATTATCGCGCACTTCTATAAAAATATTCTGCTCGTCTGCGTGTGTGTGAAAAATGACAAATCCACCTTCTGGTAAAGCATCTACAGCATTGCAGAGAAGATTGGTAAATGCTTCTCTTAGCTCGACCGCATTACCATATATTTCTGGAATCTCATGAAGATCTTTTTTTACTTCGATTTTGATATTGTGCGATTCTGGTATGGATTTCCATTTGGGCTGGGTGATGTTGATTGTTTGTGTAATCAGATCATTTATGTTAACACGGGTAAAAAGCTCGCCCGCTTGTCTAGCCCGATAAAAATTTTGCAACCTTTTTACGATGTCCACACCGTCTTGTGCTGCGGTTTTGATCCATTCCAGATAATAGGCGACCTTGTTCACATCTTCCAGGTTTTGGCTGGATTTCAAGAGTAGCTCCGTAAGACCAATGATGGGAGCAAGGGCATTGTTAAGATCATGGACAATCCCAGATGCCATTTGACCCAAAGCATGCAATCTCTCTTTTTGTATAATCTGCTCCTGGATGCTTTTGTTTTCTTCTAAAGCGTTCTCTAAATTCTTTGCCATTCTTTCCAGCTTGATTTCTGTCTCTTTTCTTTGTATGGCAATAGAAAGCATGTTTACAATAGACTGGAGAAACTGAATATCATTTTTATTGTAATTTCTTTTTTGTGAGGAGTTGACGCTTAAAACGCCCAAGGGTTGTTTTATCCCTGGAATGGCAATGCTCATCCCACTCAAGATTCCAAACTCCATGAGGGAAGGGAGAATTCCAAGGCGATTTTCTTGGGAAAAATCCGACACAATGATAGGTGTTTTTGATTGGAGAGCATAGCTTACATGGAAGCTTTGGTCTGAGGCTATGATTTCATCTCCTGCTGTCCATCCATAGTATGATTTAAGAGAAAGTATATTTTTTTCGGGAAAATATTCCATGATATGGGTATATTCTATTTCCATTGCCTGGGAAATCATGACTACGCAAGAATCCATTAGGTCAGAAAGATTTAGCCCTTGTAGTGCCTGGCGATTTAGATCAAGGATTACCGCTTGCTGCATAGCCTGATTTTTAATTTCTTGCTCTGCAAGCTTTTGTATGGTAATATCACGAATGATGCCTTCTACAGCGATGAGATTTTTTTTCGAGTCATATATAAGATTGTTTCTTTGCTCTGTCCAGACAACTCTCCCCTCTTTTGTCTTCCACCGCAAAATCAAGGGGCCTTTCAAAAGCTCTGGAGATTGCTTTTGTATAGTGTGAAAGAGAAGGCGATCTTGTTCATATAGAATTGCTGACCATAAATTAGGGTCTTTGTAATGGTCTTCGGGTGTATATCCTAAAATAATTGTAGATGCAGGGCTCACATAGTCGAATTTTTTTTGTGGCAATATTCTATAGCGATATATAATATCCTGTGCATTTTCTGCAAAGATTTTCAACCGCTTTGTATTCTGATCTAGCAAAATTTCCATGCTGTCTTTTATGCTATCTTGATTTTCTTTGAAGGAATCGCCCATCTCCATTTCTCTTTCCTCTGACTATGGATAATTTTGTAAAATTCTAACATTTCTAGTAGCTATTGTATTTGCAAGGCAAAACTTTATTTTAGTAACAATGCCATACTAAGGCAAGAAAAATTTATGCTTTTATATTTAATTTCATGCTGTTGATCCATTTTGCTTTTTTGTATAGTGCAGAAAATGGAAAAATCATGGCAAAGGATTTGCAGTATCTGTAAATTGGCATAAACAAGATATGATATTGTCCCAATTTTTTTAGAAAGGAATTCGCCATGGCAATTTCTTCTATTGGATCCCTGAGCGTTCAGAAAGGGCTGGCGACAGGCATTGACACTGCAGGCTTAATTGATGCTATGATTGAAGCAGAGAGCGCGCCTATTGCTGTCTTAAAAAGAAGCAAAACCACCATGAATCAGCAAAAAGCATCTTTAGAAACACTACAAAGCAAAATGGAGTCTTTGTATAAGATCGCTTCTGAGCTGGATGGAATGAACGCTACTCTAACAGGCAAAAGCACAAGCGAAGAATTTTTACGATATTCTACCAATATCAGCGATGAAGATTTGATTTCTTTAAGTCCAGGAGAAGGCGCGAAAAATGGTTCTTATAGCATAGAAATCAAACAGCTCGCCCAAGAAGCAAGGATTGCACACAGTGGATTTACCAAAAATACGGATGTACTTTCTTCTGTAGATTCTTCCTTTGTCTTAAAAATTGGCACGGAAGAAAAAACAATAGACATCAAAGGTGGATCTACGACTTTAGAGGATCTTAAAAATAGTATCAATAATTTAAAGGCCAATGCGAGTGCATCGATTATCAATACAGGGGAGGGGGCTAACCCCTATCGCCTTGTAATATCAGGAACAAAAAGCGGTGCAGAAAACACCGTGAGCATTGGCGCAGGGACTACCCTCGACGGATTTAAAACCGCGAATTTTACAGAAACGCAAAGTGCTGGCAATGCTCATGTCAAAATCAATGGAGTCGATGTGTTTCGTTCAGAAAATAGCTTTTCTGATGTTTTAGACGGAATCACGATCACTCTCAAAGGAAAAACAAAGGACGAAGAAAAAATACAGGCAAGCGTTGAACTCAATGATACTGCGATTAAAGGAAAAGTGGAAAGCTTTTTAAATGCGTTTAACGATACTCTTTCTTATCTGGAAAGCCAATCATACGATAAAGACAGAAAAACATCAGGCATTCTTTCTGGAGATCATTTAGTCTTGAGTACACAGAGCCGATTGAGGAATTTTATTTCTAAGCCCATCAGTGCTGGTGGAGACAGAAAAATTAGCCTCTCTGAAATTGGTATCAAAACTACAGAAAATGGAACACTGGAATTAGACGATGCCAAGTTTGCCGATGCCTTAAAAAGCAAATTTGAAGATGTTCGATCTGCTTTCACTGGAAATGTAGAAGGAAATGGCATTGCTGGCACGTTGAGCAATTTTCTAAAGACTTTCCTTAAAGATGGCGGTGGTATCATCCAGGGGCGTACAGAATCTTTGGAAGGAAGCGCGAAGCGAATGGATGAGCAGATTTCCAAAATGGAATCTCGTTTAGAAAAAAGGCGTTCAACACTGCTTAGCCAGTTTACCAGTATGGAAAAAGCTATTTCTAGCATACAAACCAACCAAACTACATTGTCACAATATTTTTGGTCAACAACATGAAACCTCTATTTTTTCCCCTTCTATTTTTTTATATAGGACTCTTTCTCTATGCAGACAAACCAGGGAATATGAGCCAGGAAAAAGTTCTAATAGAGAAAGGCGAAGAAGGGGAAAAAAAAATTTCCCTTGTTATCAAAGCAAGCTCTTTGTATACTATTTTTTTGACCATTGCAGAAAAATCAGGTTTTGAACTTTTTTTAGATGAAGGGCTGCGCTTAGAGCTAGAAAAAAAATATTTGCCCGTTTTTTTGAAAAACAGGGATTGGGACGAAGCCCTTGATCTTTTGACAAAAGCAGTAGGATGCTCTTACCGCACAGAAGAAAATAAGCTTTTTATCGCCAAAGACAAACAAGAGATTCCTGAAGCAAAGGACATCATTACAGGATATAAAAAACTGCTCCTTTCCAGAGGCAATGGAAAGGATAACAAAAGTGCAGAGGAAGAAACGGCTCTCTTTTATTTTACTTTAGGCGCGTTTTTTTATTTGCAGAATAAACCTGAAATGAGCTTTGCTGAACTAGATGCTTTGGTTCAGCAATTTCCTCAAAGCGAGACTGCTCTGTATGCGTTGTTGCTTATGGCAAAATGCGCCATACAGAATCGAGACTATAAGAAAGCGCAAACTGTTTTGTCTCGATATTTTCAAGATTTTTCCAAAAGTGCATTTACAGAGTATGCTTTTTTTCTCCTGGCACATTGCTATGAAAAACTCCATGAATTAGAGCAGGCAAAGCGCGTTTATGAATATATGATTCATAACGAAAAAATAAAAGACAAAGGAAAAGCAAACGCCTTGCTAGGGAAGCTATACTTACAGCAAAAAAATTATAATGCTGCTTGCTCTCATTTAGACCAGGCACTTGCTAACATTTCGGATTCTTCTTCTATAAGGCCGCAAATTCTTGTGGATTATATTCAATGTCTCATAGAGCAAGGGAAAAAAACAAAGGCAAAAGAAAAAATTTTAATTTTTTATAAGCATTTTTCATCAAATCCATTATGTGAACGAGTGCGATTTTGGCATGCTCTGCTTTGCATAGAAGCCAAAGATTTTATGATGGGATATTGTTTGCTACGTCCCTTGCTGGATTCTAAAAGAGCAAAAACAAGGCTTTCTTCTGCCTTTCTTATATCTTCCTTGCTTAGAGAAATGGAGATGTATCCCTTTGCAATACAAACTATAGAAAAAGCACTTTCCGAAGCAGTCCCAGGCTCTATAGAAGAAAGGCAATTGCTTTATGAATTGGGGTTGATTTATCAGAAGCAAGGGGACTGGGAGAGTGCAAAACAAACTTTTTCCAGGCTATCCGAGAGATTTCTTAGTTTAGATTTTACCTTGCTACAATCTCATAAAAAAAATAAGCAAGTGGCCCAAGAATGGGAAAGGTTGGAATCTCTTAAAAAAGAATACCAGGCTTTACAGCAGAATAAATGGCAAGATGTTATCTTAGAAACACCAAAAGAAGAAGCTAAAGAGCCAAAACAAAACAAGCATCTGGCCTGGGAAAACTTTATCAAATCCCAGTCATCGTGGAATGAAGGCTTTTCAAAATGGCAAAAAGCGATGAACCAAAAAATTTCTGCACTTTCTCAAGATGAGCCGTTTATGAAAAAAGTTCCAGCAAAGCCAATAGCAAAAAAAGAAGCATCTTCAGAAGAGGATAAGCCCAAAGAAGAGGCTGCATTAAAAGAAATCCACGATACTGTATCCAGGGAAGAAAAAAACAATGCTCCTGTAAAAGCAAAGGTAACAGAGCCATCATGGTATCTTGCCCTGGTCTCTCATATTGAAGCTATGGAAAAAATTTTTCCTAAGATCCAGATAACAGATGCCAATATGGCTATTTCCATAGCAAGAATACAAAACTATTTTCCCATAGTGAAAAATTATCCTTCAGAAATTTCTACATTGGTACAAAAATTGCGCAAAAATATGGCATCAGGTAAAAGTATAAGACTTTTTCTTCAGCAAGAATTGCCTCAAGATAAAAAGCAAGAAAAACATTTTCTCCTTTTAAACAACTTTGTATCAAGCAAAAGGTTTCCTATGGAGGAAAAGTCTATTTATGAGATAGGAAATATCCTTAAAAAAAGCAAGCTTGACGATAAATCATTGCAGTCTATAAGAGAGTGCTTTGAGAAAATCCATATCGAATTTGAAGAAAACAGAAGACACATAGGCCAGGGAATCGCTCAATGGGAAGCAAAGGAGTGAATGCTATGATGCAAGACGATTTAACCCCTTTATCAAAGCTATTGAGAGTCTCTTCTTTACGACACCAGGTGGTTTCTCACAATATAGCCAATTTGAATACCCCAGGATTCCAAAAAAAATCGGTTGTTTTTGAGGAATGCTTATCTGGCGCAAGCTTAAAAGAATCCATTGAAAAAACATCACCCAAAATTATTGAAAGCCAGAATGCGACACAAGATACTCTGTCTTTAGAAGAAGAAATGCACGAACTTAACCAGAATTCTCTTTCTCATCAGGTCTATCTCCAGGCCATCTCCCAAAAAATCAGAGGACTCAAGGGAGCTATTTCAGGAAGATTCTAGAATCTAACAAGTAAAATGAAATGTTTGCCAAAAAAGCAAAGATTTTTATCACGAATAAGACGAATGCTCGAATGACACGAATAGTTTTTGTAAAATTTCATTCGCGTAATTTGTATATTCGTCTTATTCGCGATAATACCTTTTGGTTTCGGCTTGTCCGAGATAGGTAACTGCTCAAATTTTAAATATCCGAAAGTTGTGTATTAAAAGGGGGGAAATATGGATATTTTATCTATTAGCTCATCTGCTTTAAAGGCAGAAAGAATAAGAATGCAGACAATAGCTGAAAATATAGCCAACATGAATACAACACGCACAGAAGGCGAAATAGCACCTTATTGTCGCAAAGAAGTGGTTTTCCAGGAAGTCTATAAAAAATCTTTATCTGGAGTAGAGGCAACAGAAGTCTTGCAAGACTCTGCTCCTTTTGTTAAAATGCACAAGCCTGGTCACCCTGATGCAGACAAAGATGGGTATGTATTAAAGCCCAACGTGGATTTGCATTTTGAAATGGTAGATCTTATTTCTGCCTCTCGCAGCTACCAGGCAAACCTTGTGGCTATGAAACTAAGCAAAGACATGATACAGAAAACATTAAATATGGGATAATAGTATGGACTCTATTGCCAGCAATTTTCTTTATCACCAAATCACATCTGCTTATACTAAGGCGAACCAGCCGAACAAAGCCCAGGAAGCTTCTCTGTCTAAAAAAACAGAAGCCCCTTCTATGGGACAGATGATTGGCAAAATGGTTCAGGAAGTCGATTCCATGCAGAAAAAAGCAGATACCACAGTGCAAGAATTTGCGCTAGGCAAAAAAGACATACTTGATGTCAGCATGTCCATCAACAAAGCAGACATTGGCCTGAAACTCGCTGTTGAAGTAAGAAACAAAGCCCTGGAAGCCTATCAGGAAATCATGAAAACTACAATATAGATGGGTTGGTAATATACCAGCCCCTTGGGAATCCTAAGATAGGAATGGAGAGTTTGTGGCAAAGCAAAATATGCTACAAAAATGGTGGCAAAAAAGCACCAGCACACAGAAATGGCTTTTTGGCATAGTAAGCTGTTTATTCCTAACAGTTTTGCTTTTTACTATATTCTATGCCATAGAAACCGAGTACAAAGTCTTATTTCGTGGACTGGAAAGCCAGGAAGCAAGCCAAATCATAGATTGGCTCAAGCAAGAACAAGTGCCATACCAGCTCCAGGGCGAATCTATTGTCTTAGTTCCAGCACATCTTGTTTATGATGTTCGCCTGCGGCTTGCAGGAAAAGGACTTCCTAAAAGCAAAAACACTGGGTTTGAACTTTTCGACCAAAACCCCCTCCATACAACAGAGTTTCTCCAGCAATTGAATTACACAAGGGCATTGCAAGGAGAACTAAGCAGAACCATTGGCTACCTCGAAGGAGTAGAAAAAGCCACAGTCCACATAGCCCGTCCCAAGCCCTCTCTTTTTCAAAGAAAACAAGAATCCACAACGGCTTCCATTGTACTTCATATAAAGCGCGGACACGAACTCAGCAAAAAAAGTATCTATGGGATCGCTTACCTTGTTTCTAATTCCGTAGAAGGTCTAAGACTAGAAGATGTAAGCATTTTAGACCAAAACGGACACTTACTTTTCCAAAAAGAATCCCAAAGCAACTCTCCCTCGGATGAACACGCACTAGAAATTCAAAAAAATCGAGAAGAATATCTCAAAAATAAAGCACAAAGCCTTTTGGAAGAAATTGTAGGAAAAAACAAAGCCATTGTCCGTATTCATCTGGAAATGGATCTTACCGAAACCAAAGAACTCAAAGAAACCTATAACCCCGATAGCCAGACCGTACAAAAAGAAACTGTCCGCACGCACAAATCCCGCGAAAACCCGCAGGAAGGAATCACAGGAGTCAAAGAAAATCTCAAAAAAACGACCACAAACCAGAAACAAAGAGAAGAGTTTGAAGAAACCAAAGAAACAGAATATGTTATTGATAAAAATGTAAAAGAGGTACAAAATAAAACTGCAATATGCAAAAGACTCTCCCTGGCTCTGGTTTTAGACCAATCCCTATCAGACAGAGCAGAGGCCATTGGCCGCCTTATCCAGGAAACCGTAGGATACCAGAACAAGCGAGGAGATACATTCCAGGTCACGACCATCCCTTTTTCCCAGGAAGAACAGCCACAACCTCAAACACTTTCTTTCATAGATACACACCATACTATTATTGTTTTTAGCATAAAAGCATTCCTGGCAGCTTTTGGAATGCTCCTGCTAACAATAATACTTCTTAAAATATTTAGAAAACCAATAGAAAAAGCAGAAAATACGAATAAAAAAGACGTAATAGAGGGTATTCAGGAAAAAAGCCCTGTAGAAATATCTGATCTGTCTCTACAAAATACCGTACAGCAAGTAAGGAAAATCTCCCAAGAAAATACCCAAGACGCGGCAGCCCTTCTGCATCAATGGTTTGAAGAAAAAAGCTAAGGAATCGCGATTTGTGCGAATAAAATTTTTATAGGTATTTGTTCAAAAGTTTTTATACCTATTGCAACATATTGATAAAAAATAATCAACCGCAGAGGCACAGAGGTCGCAGAGGAATTATATAGTTCTTTTTTTTTTCTCTGCGTTCTCTGTGTCTCTGCGGTGAAATCTTATGTGTTGAGAAGTTCAAGATTAAAGATTAATACAAAGACTTTTGAGCAGTTACCTATAAAGCAGATTTGTCTTGTGCTGGAATTTTTTCAAAAAAAGGATATAATACCCGAAGATGGTTAGTGGCGAAAGCGAAGGGTATTTTCGTTTTTTTTATGAAAAAAAATACGCAAATCTATCTTCAATTTCATTCCGTTCCTTAGATTTAATTTAACACCAACGAGGAGAGTATGGAAGAAAAAGAAATCGTATCAGAAGAAAAAAAAGAATCTCAGCAAAAAACAGATCCAGAATCTTTGTCAGGACAGGAAAAACAGGCTTCCACAATCACATTGAATAAAATCCAGTATACAATTCTCTCAGAAGAAGAAGCCAGAGAAGCCTTGTTGCAGGGCAAAGTATTGCAAGGGGTTTATGCCAAAAAGCTGGCTTTAGGAAAAGCCACATATAGCCAAAAGGTGGTAATCAAAGACAGCTTTATCGGATGCCTGGACTTTTCGGGAGCCGTGTTTCAGGAACTGCTCCAGATCGAAGGTACAACAATAGAAAAAGAGTTACAAATAGACGAAACGGTAAATTTCCAGAATATTGTCAGTTGGAATGAATGTGTATTCCAAAAAAACGTTGTTTTGAAAAATGCCTTGTTCCCTGCTATCGTTTCCTTTAACAGATCCCAGTTTATGGATTTGCTCACCCTAAGCCATTGCCATTTCCAGAAAGATACCAACCTTTCCCGAAACGTATGCAAAAGACTAACCATCAAAAGCTCACGCTTTGAAAACACACTTTCCCTTATGTCTACAGAACTAGAAGGCGAGAGTATAATACAGGAAAGCCATTTTCAGCAAGGTCTATATGCTAAAAAGCTAAAATCATTACAACATCTGGAGATTTCGCAATGCTTTTTCCATGGCGAAACATCCTTCGAAGAAATAACACCCATGGAAAGAGTCGATTTAGAGAAAAACACCTTCAGCAGCATTGTCCGATGGAATCGCTCTGTCTTTGGAAACAAGCTTGTCATCAAAAATTGCGTGTTTGAAAAGATGGTTACCTGGAGCAATTCTCAGTTTAAAAACCATGCTTCATTCCCTTCCACAAGGTTTGAAAGCCAGGTATGCTTTGATGGCTCGGTTTTTGAAGATCTTGCTTTCTTCAAGGACGCTTATGCCAGTGAATTGAGCATGAGAGGTATTGTTTTTAAAGAAGCTGTGGATTTTGAAAAGCTCAGAGTAGGAGGCGAATGGCTCTGCCAGAGTACAACATTCGAAAAATCCGTTTCTTTTATGTATATGGAAACAGAAGGAAAGGGCCGTGTTTCTTTTAATGCTCGCTTCTGTGGGCATGTGGATTTCTATCGGGCTGTACTTCGAGGTTCTACATGGTTTTTGGGCAGCCATTTCCAGGAAGCTTCCTTTGCCAATGCAACCTTCGAGGGGCCTGTGTATTTCAGCTTCGACCGCTATACACTTAGAGAACGCAACCGAAGAAAAAAAGGCGGGCCAAAGGAGCAATCCCTGACATTTATCGCTCTTTTCCACGGTGTCGTGAATTTTACCAATGCTTTATTCTATCGCAAGGCTGTTTTTGAGAATGTATTCTTTGAAAAATTTGCTAATTTTGAAAACGCCTGCTTTGCAGAAGAAATCAATTTTCAGAATTCCCATTTTCTAGCAGGCGCGAGCTTCAAGGGAAGCTTTTGCAGCCAAGAGCTAAACTTCACAAAAGCAGTTTTTGATGACTATGTCAATTTTGATCTTGCCAACATCAACAGAAGATTGAATCTGACAGACGCTGCCTTTGACAAAGGAATATCTTTTTATCATGCGGTGATCGATGTTGTTGTAGTAGAAAGAGACCAAATCGAAAATCGGCTTGTTTATGAAGGCTTGCTCAAAGAGCAAAAATACAAACGCCATTACATGCGCGTCAAGGAAGAATATTTGATCCTCAAAGAAAGCTTCCACCAAAGAGGTAAATTCGATGAAGAAGACTGGGCTTATTATCAATACAGGGTAAATGACCGCAAATCGCTTACAGAAAAAGCATTGCGTTCTTTACTTGGCAAGCCCATTCTAGCAGTGCAAGACGATGTACCCGAAGAAGAAAAAGAATGCGATTCCCTCTTGGTCGAGCAAGAGGAAAAAAAGTGCAAAAAATCCGAAAAAGCCATGGAATCCTTGCAACGCAAAAAAGAAAACCTACTCAAAGAGCTTGAAAAACAAGACAGCAACAAGCCTAAAGATCGCATAGAGGAACAATTGAAAGGTCTGGAAGAAAATATATTGGAAGAGCAGAACAGCTTAGAAGAACAACAAAGGGAACTCCTGGAAGCCAAAAACATTGTAGCCCTCAACAGCAGCAGATTGAGCAAGCTCCACGAAAGCAGGGAGAAACCTTTTAGCAAAAAGGCATCGCTTTCTTGCTTAGGCAAGAATGTTTTGTGGAAGCTCGTAGATTGGGGAACAGGATATGGAGTCAGACCTTTTAGAATTGGCCTTTTGTCGCTGGCTGTAATTCTATTGTTTGCGTTTGTATACTATAGCTCTGGAGTTTCTTTTCCTTACTCTGATCCTTCTATTGTAAAGCCTTCCCAAGCTAAACTTTTTGTTGATTGGGTATATTTTAGTGCCATGGCCTTTGCTGCCTCTAGCCCAGAGGGCGATATTTTCTATAATGATGTGATTAAGTTCGCAGTAATGAGCGAAGCTCTGGTAGGCTTATTTCTCATGGCTCTTTTTGTTGGTTGTTATACAAGGAAAATCATGAGATAGGCATTTCTCAAAGAAATTTTTATTTGGGGGAAATTTTTGCAAAAATTTTTCCCCAATCCCTTCCAAAATGTTACAAAAAAAATAATATAAACATCATTTAGCCTGCCTGACACAATCCACTTTTTATGCAAGCCTGTGGTTTATTCTGTTTTTTTAGCTTGACTTTGATAAGGCTATCTTGCATAATATTTTCCAGGTTATTTCTGTTTTTCTTTTGGCTAAGGAATCCAAAACTCTATTTTGAAAATAAACATAACGGATTATGCCCGTTGAAAAGGCTTTAATTTTTGAGATGAAAGGTCTATATACACCAGCCCATTTGGGATATCTGGTTTATCCAGGAAAAAAGTATGAAGCAATGTCCTATTTGTAAATGCCAGTATTCAGAAGAAATCCAATTTTGTCCTTCGGATGGAACAAAGCTCATAGAGCAAGAGAAAAAAGAAAGCATTTCTCTGGGACAAAGCTTGGGGAATGGCTATGAGATACATCATGTCCTGGATTCCCAAGGACTCTGGCAAGTATACCTTGGCTATAATACCAAAACAAGCCAGAGGGTTGTTATCAAGATCCTTTCTATAAAAGGACAAGGGAAAAAAGATTTTTACGAAAGTATTTCTTTCCATTTAGATCGGTTGAAAGGTCTAAGGCATCCAGGTTTTATCTCCATTTTAGAATTTGGAATCCTTTTTGATTCTTTTTATCTTGTTATGGAATATGTGGAAGGCCAAAGCCTAAAAAAAGTCTTGCATGAAGTAGGAGATATTTCCATAAAGCTGTCTTTGGAAATAATGCAGCAAGTCTTTTCTATTATGTGTTTCATGCATGAATACAATTTTTTGCATCTGGGACTAAAAAGCTCCAAAATCTTTCTTACCACAAAAACCATGGCTGCGGTAGAATTTGTAAAGATAGACCCTGTTGGGTACTTTATGCCGTTGTTTTTGCAAGAAAGTATGAGAAAAGACCCTTATCTTGCTCCTGAGTTTTTCCAGACACAGACCATGGATGCAAGATCCGATGTTTACTCTTTGGGCATCATTTTTTATGAAATGCTGACAGGGATCATTCCCTATCCTCCCAGCGTTTTGGCTCAAGGTAAATCATCTCCTAAAATCGCACCTATAACACGGTTGAAGGCAAATTTGAGAATTCCCAAGCCATTAGAAAAGGCTATTTTAAAAGCCATACAAAGGGATGCTTCTTTGCGTTTTTCCAGTATGCAAGAGTTTGCTTCGGGGGCTTTAGCTCCTTATAAAGCAGAAATAGGAAGTTTTTTGTATTCCTTATTGCTTAAGGCTTGCGCTATTGTTTTCGTGGTTTTCTTTTTTTGGTGGATTGTGTATAGTCCCTCCAAAGAGCCTGCCAAAAACCAGACATTGGAAACAAAGCCAGCTCCAGAAGAAAAAAAAATCGCGCCTGGAGTATTTTCTCAGGAAGCATGGGAAGCAGCTCAAAAGAAGTTAAAACCATTGCAAACCCAGAGCTTGGAAAATATGGGCTACATTGAAGGGGGGAGTATTTTTCTGGAAAAGAACCAAAAGGTAGAGGTAAAATCCTTTTACATGGATCAAACGGAAGTGAGTAATATCCAGTATCAGGTATTTATCAACAGCACAGGCCAACACGCACCTTTGCATTGGGAGCAAGGTAAGTATCCTCAAGGGAAAAGCAGCTATCCTGTCACCAATATAACCTGGTATGATGCCAGCCTCTATGCTCTATGGCAAGGGAAAAAGCTGCCTTCTGAATCCCAATGGCAAAAAGCCACATTCCACAATAAAAAAGAGAAATGGCCCTGGGGAAGTGAATTTCACAAGGGAAATGCAAATCTCCAAAACAAGGAAATGCAAAAGGTAGGGCAATTCCCAAAGGGAAAAAGCCCTTATGGTATTTTAGATATGATAGGGAACGCCTGGGAATGGGGTGAAGAGTGGTATGATAATGATACAAAAGAAGATAAGGTTATAAGAGGAGGAAGCTATCGTTCTGTTCTCGAAGGGAATGAAGGCTTGTTTCGTGATGGATTTCCTCCTGGTATTGGCAGGGAAGACATTGGTTTTCGTTGCGTCAAAGAAGTGGAAAAGAAAAATGAATAAAACAATAAATCTAATTTTAGGTATAACTTTTATTTTTTTTATGGCTTGTGAACAGGATGAGAAGCAGCTTCAAAGCCTGAGAGAAAAAATAGAAGAAGAACAGCAGAAAATCCAGTTGTTTCAAAAAAATGTGGAAACAATTTCTTTAGAAATCAATGAAATTTGCTCACGCAGTCTTAGATACCGCTTTTCCGATTTGCAAAGAATCTCTACAAAGCAAATAGACTTAAATATAGCGGAATTGCCCTATTTGAAAGAAATTGAAATAAAATACATAAATACGCAAAAAATGCTCTTTTACTTTTCTTATAAAACACAAGAAAAAAAAGTTTCTCCCCATTTTACCCTTTTTTTATTTAGCAGCGATGGAAAAAACATACACAGAGAAGAAATCGCCTATAAGGGTATATTAGGAGATAAATACCTTAAACAAGGACAAATAACGACACAGGAAAAGACAATACAGCTATATGGAGATCATATGGCTCAATACTTTTTATTAAAGGAAACGCCATGAGATGGTATTGTTGCGTGATTTTGGCTACTATGATTCTCTTTTCAGCTTGTGGAGTGGAAATAGAAAAACAAAGGCTAGAAAAAGAACATCTTGCTTTAATGAAATCAAGAATGGAACTAGAAAAAGAGTTTGAAAAGCTCCAGCAGGAAAAAGACAAGCTTTTTCATTCCAGTGCCAAAGAACGATTCGCCTTTCTATATGCTTTCCAAGAGGAAAAGCCTGTGGATCTAAAGAACCACAGTGAAAATTTTGTAAGCATAGAGTGGCATAAAAAAGGCGATAAATATGCGGCTGATCTTAAAATCCAGCCTAAAAAAACTCCTTTTTTGCCAAGATTTGTCGTGTTTTTGTACGATAAAAAAGGTCTAATCCTAGGCTACCACTATGAAAAGCCTGGCGTTTTCAAAAGCAAAATTCCTGTAGGCAAGCTTGTAGAAAAGAAAATGGATTTTAAGCTTGTGGAAAAAAGCACTCCAGAATATTTTGGCATTACATACCATAATCCAGTGGAGTAAATCATGAGAATTTTGGGAATCGATCCTGGAACAAAGGTTGTAGGATATGCTGTGATCGAGATTATCCAGGGCAAGATTGTGCCTCAGATTTATGGTGCTATCCGCGCTTCTGGCAAAGAGAATATTCCTGAGCGTTTAAAGCAAATTTATCAAGGGATTACGGAGATTATCCAAAAATATCATCCAGAAGTGGTTGCGATAGAAAAAGTTTTTTGTGGCAAAAATATACAAAGTGCTATCCGTATTGGCGAAGGCAGAGGAGTGGCTTTTCTGGCATCTGCCAATGCTGGTCTTGCAGTGCATGAATATGATGCAACTAGGATTAAAAAATCGGTTTCTGGTATTGGCAGTGCGCAAAAGTATCAGGTACAATCCATGGTTCAGGCCATCCTGAAACTGCCTGTCCAGCCTGAGCCTGCGGATGCAGCCGATGCTCTGGCTATTGCTATTTGCCACTATCAGCACAGTTGCATCCCCCATTTTTAGGCAAAAGGAAAAAGAAAACTATGGGATCAAAAATAGGAATTGACGTTGGCTCTTCTTGCTTGAGGTTTGCCCAGATATCTTTAGTAAAAAGAGAATCCAAATTAGACCGTGCTGTATCTTTTCCTGTGCCTTTTGCTGGATCTCATTATAAAATTGCCTTTCCTCATGATGTCAGGCTGGAACGTGTCATTTCTTTCCCTTTGCCAGGTTCAGAAGAAGACAACTTTTCACAGCCTTGCGCTTTGAGCCTCAAAGAATATCTTAAAAAGAACAATTTCAAGATACAAGAGGGATTGGCTGGTATTTCTGGCAAGCATTTGAATATGAGGTATTTACAAGTTCCATCTAACAACGATGCTCGCATAGCACAAATTGTAGAGATGGAAATGGCTCAGGTATTGGAAAAGGCGAACACTCCTCTGGCCTATAGCTATAGGCCATTAGAGCTTCCTTTGGCAGAAAAGAAACAAGGATGCGTTGTTGCAATTGCTGTAGTTTATGAAAGTTTTTTGCAGAATGTATGGGATTTTTTTCGCCAGGCAGGCATCAAGATCACGGCTTTTGTTCCTAATACCATAGCTTTGCATCAGGCTTTTTATCAGTTTAGTCAGAATTCTCCCAAAGAAACAAACTATGTTGTGGATATAGGCTATGAAAATACCAATTTGGTCGTATCCCAAGGGGATAATCTTTTTTTAGCACGCAATGTAAATATGGGAAGCAAGATGCTCACCCTGAAAATCCAGGAAGAAAAAAACTGGGAATTCCAGGAAGCAGAAAAATTCAAGATACAAAAGCTTCACCTTTCTGTATCGGAAAACAATACCATTGCCAAAGGTTTAGAAGAGAGTTTTGAAGAAATCATCCTAAATACAGCGCAAAAGATCCCCGATTCTCTGGAAGCTTCTTTGAAATTTGCAAAAGTACAGACTGGGCTTTCTGGTTTAAAGGTAGATCGCATCTATCTGGCAGGCGGAGGAGCTTGCCAGAAGGGCATGAAAGATCTGATCCAGAACAATTTTTCTTGCCCTGTGGATTTTTTGCAATGGAAAGATGTTCTTGGTGAATTTCCCAAGGAAATCATAGACGAAAAGCACCAGCATATTTTCTGCAATAGCATAGGGCTTGCCTACCTGGCACACCAAAAAAAGATTCCGCTAAAGATCCTTGGCTATAACCAGAAAATCCAGGAGATGCTTTTCGGAAGGCATCTTTTTGAGTATCTTTCCATAGCTGTCATGTTTCTTTTGGTGGTTTTTTCTCTTTGGACAACTCTGGCTTGCTACCAGAGATACGAAAAATGGGAAGAGCAGTTGCAGGAAAAATACCAGAAACTTTCAGAAAGAAGCTTGAAAAACAAAGAAATCCAAAAAGAGAATGATCTTCTGGAAACCAAAATAAACCACATCCAAAATAGACTATATCCAAACAAGACATTATTGGAAATTCTCTCATGGCTTCAGAAATCCATGCCTTCACAAATCCATCTTTCCAAGCTAGAGTGGAAAGCCTCTTCCAAACTTGTTCTTTCCTTGTATGGCTTTGTAGAAGAAGAGACAGAAGATGTGTATTTCATTTTGAAAAAATTCAAAGAAAGTATCAAAAAGCACGATTGTTTGGTGATTGAAGAAGAAAGAGACCCTAAGCTTCAGGAGCAAGAAAAAAAACTAGAGTTTTTTCTGAAGCTGAGAATAGAGAAAAAAAAATAGTATGGCTTGTGCCTGTGAAATAATTTTTTTTTAGGGTTATGCGGACTCTTTACACATGGTTTATCAAATTTAACTTAACTATTTGTGAGACAAGAGATAAAAAATGCGCATGGCACAAGTCGTAATATATTATATCATCTACTCAAGGATAAGCAGAGCGGAGTGTAAGCCTTCTGTAAGGAATCAAAAACAGTACCGCTTGGCGCATCAAAAAATTTTATTCTATTCTTAAGCGTGTTACAGAGAAAAACTTGACCCCTGTTTTTTTGATTCCTGAAAGAAGGCTTACACGGAGCGATCGCTTCAGAATAACATTGTCAAGCCATTATATCATTGGGTATTATTTTTGAAAAAAAAGGAGGCTATTCATGCCTTTTCATCAGGATTTGCTGGAAAAACGCCAGCAATTGTTAGATCTTGGCGTTAATCCTTATCCCTATTCCTTTGCTATTAGCCATACATTGACGGAATTGAGAGATCGTTCCCAGGAGTTGATGGAAAAGGAAGTATCTGTAGCAGGCAGAATCACTGCTTTGCGCAGACAAGGGCAAAAAGTATTTTTCGCTGATATTGAAGATTTTGACAATAGAATGCAAGTATATCTCAAGCAACAGGATTTCAGCGAGCAAATATGGCAAACCATTTTGCTCCTGGATATAGGCGACTGGGTAGGAATCAAAGGCCCTTTGTTTGCCACAAAAACAGGCGAGCTAACTATATGGACTAAAGAATTCAGCCTTTTAGCCAAAAGCGTAATCCGCGTACCCATTTCTAAAGAAAAAGGCGATAAAAAATACTATCAGCTTTCAGATTCAGAAACACTATACAGACAGCGATATTTGCATTGGATTACCGACAAAAAAGCCCGTGAGGTTATGCTGGTAAGAGCGAAAATACTATCATCGATACGCCGCTTTATGGAAGGCAGAGGCTTTTTGGAAGTAACCACACCAACTTTGGAACTTTCTTACGGTGGTGCTAGTGCTCGTCCTTTTGAAACCACAGTGCATGCTCTTTCTCAGGAAAAAGCCTATATGCGCATTTCCCCTGAGCTTTCGCTCAAAAGATTCATTGTTGGTGGTTTCCCCAAAGTATATACCATCTGCCAAAATTTCCGTAATGAAGGCATTGACCGATCTCATAACCCTGAATTCACTATGATGGAATGGTATGAAGCCTTTACAGATTATAACTATCAGATGGATCAGTTTGAACAGCTTGTTTCCATGCTGGCAAAAGAAATTACAGGAAGCTACAAAGTGGTCTATCAGGATACAGAAATAGACTTTACTCCTCCCTGGAAAAGAATGACTATTCTCGATGCCATCAAAGAAATAGGAAAGGTAGATGTGAATGCTCTTTCTGACGAAGAATTGAAGAAAAAAGTCCATGAGATCGATCCCAAATACCAGATCATAGAGCCTTTTTCGAGAGGCCATATCGTGGATTTCCTTTTCTCCAACCTTTGCGAAGAACACATGATACAGCCCACCTTTATTTTGGATCATCCTCTTGCCATTTCTCCCTTAACCAAGAAAAAAAGAGGTAACCCTGATCTGGTAGAAAGATTTGAGCCTTTTGTGATGAGAATGGAAATTGGAAACGCTTACTCTGAGCTTACTGATCCAGTCGAACAGTACGAAAGACTCAGACAGCAGAGGGAATTCGACGCTGATAACCTCAAAAAAGAAGGAACTGTACACCACCCCGTAGATTTAGATTTTGTAAGAGCAATTGGTATGGGTATGCCCCCCACAGGAGGCGTTGGCCTGGGGATCGACAGACTTGTCATGCTCCTGACAAACCAGCACAGCATCCGAGATGTCATTGCATTCCCTTTGCTCAGACGAGAGGAATAAATCGCACTAAGCAATCACGACTTGTGCTAGTTGAAAAAATTATTAATATATTGATATAACTTATTTTGAAATAATGACTTCTTTACCCCGTAGGGGTTGCATATACCAGCCCAGGGTAACACCCTGGGTTTACATATTAGCCCAAGGCATTGCCCTGGGTTTTTGAAAGGTTATACATGATTATCCACCCCACAGCGATTGTTGATAAAAATGCAATTATTGACCCAAGCACAGAAATTGGCCCTTTTGTCATCATTGAAGACGATGTAAAAATAGGAAAAAATAATAAAATTATGGCACATGCCTTTATTGGCAAAGGAACAACCATAGGCGATAACAACGAAATACATATAGGGGCTGTAGTAGGAAATTCTCCCCAGGATAAAAGATACAAAGGTGAAAAGACACGTCTGGTTGTTGGCAATGGAAATATCATCCGAGAGTATGTAACAATACACAGAAGCACCCATGAAGATTCTCCTACTGTAATCGGGAACGAATGTATGATTATGGGCGGATGTCATATTGCTCATGATTCTAAAGTCGGCAACTGGGTCATCATGGCTAACATGGCTGCCATGGCAGGCCATGTTCATGTTGCAGACCGCGCCTTTATAGGCGGCGGTGCTATGATCCACCAGTTTGTACAAATAGGAAGGGTCGCTATTTTGGCGGGTAACTCCCGTTTTAGCATGGACATCCCTCCTTTTGTTATTGCAGCAGAAAAAAATCAGGTATGGGGGATCAATATAGTCGGGCTTCGAAGAGCCAATTTCCCCCAAGAAACTATCCACGAAATCAAAAAGCTCTATGGGCTTTTTTTCAAAGATCCTTCTCCCAGACCTTTAGTTTTGGAACGAATCGCCCAGCATCCTTTCCAATCTCCAGAAGTTCAGGAATTTTTAGATTTTGTCAAGGCATCTAAAAGAGGTATATGCCCTTCAGCCAACACCTCTTCTGAAAAAAATATCGATCTTATGGAAAAGAACAGCGAAGTTTTATAACATAAGCTACGAAAAGGGTTATGTTAATTTCTGGCATAACCTATTTGAAAATAAATATAGAAAAGTTTTTAAAGGGGGTTTGGGGGAAAATTTTTACAAAAATTTTCCCCCAAATAAAAATTTCTTTGCGTAACTCCTATATTTGGTATCGTTGTTTTTTGGTATCGTGTTATTCTGCCTAAAGATGGCTTAATCAGGAGAATTTTGATGTCTGATGTGCTAAAAAATAGCGGCATTGATCAAGAATTCCGATCAAAATTCCGCAATTGCTGGAGCCAGAAAGCCCAAGAATACCTTTTAGCTTACCTTTCTCAGAAGGGAGTTGATGCTCCCTTGAATGAGGTTATTGCTTTTTGCGAAAAGCAAGCAAAAGAAGAGAAAGAATGTTTTTTACAAGAGACAAAAGAAGAAAAATTGGACTTTCCCAAGGCAGATCTCAGTGTAGAAGAATTTTTAGACAAAGCAGACGAAGAAAAAATGCTGCCAAAAGAAGATTCAGCCCAAGAATCAACATGGAGCTTGGAGGAAACCAGCAACTTCCCCCAAGGCAATGATCCCCACGAATGGGAAACTCTGGAAGCGAAAGAGGAGAAGGAAAAACAGCCTTCTATAGAAGAAGCCAAGCCAATAGAAAATGAAAATGCCCAAGAATCCAAGCCCAAGGAAAAGGAAAATCAACCTTCCCTTCAAAAAATAGCAAAAAAAATACTCCAGAATAAATCGCCTGAAATGACAGCAGAAGAAATGAAAGTATGGGAGCAGCTTGCCTCTGAAGCTCCTGAAGAAAAGGAAAATAGCAACATTGATCCTATCTCTGCTATGGCAATCGAAGCCAAAGAAGATTTAGACGAATTGGATTTTGAAAACGGAGAAGAAGAAACAGAACCCAGAAGCCCCTCGTCTTTTATGAATGTAGACACAAAATCCATAGCAAAAGAGCAGCAGCTCTTGGAAAAAGCAAGCCAGAATGCTTTGCTTCATATCCCTCCTGATGAAACTATTTACACAAGTCTTTCAGGGACAGACTCCGAATTCTCTCTGGGGGAAAAAGAAGAAGAAATGGTTTTATCTGCACAACTTGCAACCATGTCGGAAATCATGATTTGTGAGCAACTTGGTGCTATTTCTGTACAAGATTCCGAGGAGATGAAAGATACACTTTCTGCAATGGAAGTGCCAGTAGAAGAAGCCCAGGAAAACGATTTTTCCGACCCTCCAGCAAGCAATTTTGCGGATCAGAGTTCCTACGAAGAAACAGACTCTAAGTCATCCCCTAAAGGCAAAAAAGGTATTACAGAAAAGTTAGAACTTCTGCAAATTAAGGTAGAAAAAGCTCATAAACTGTACGATGAAGCAAAAAAGATGGCAGATTTAGAAAAATATGCCCATTCCATAGAAAAAATAAAAAAATGCATTAAGCTTTTCCCTGGAATGAAGGATTTTCAGATTTTCAAAGAAACTTTGGAAAGACAGCAAAGAGAATATAAAGAAAAACAAAGGAAAAAATGGAATTTACAAGCAGAAAAATGCTGGGAAGAAAAGCGGTTTCCTGAAGCTATCGGTAAATGGAACAAATCATACGAATTGAGCCATGACCCAGAAATACAAGAAAAAATATCATCAGCAGAGAATTGCTTGCAAGAGGCTATGCAAGTGTGGGAGAACGCGCAGCTTTTAGTAGAATCCAACCGTATAAAGGAAGCCATTATTCTATTAGAAGAATGCCTGCAACTATATCCTTATCATGGCAGTGCTTTGGAATTGCTTCGCTCTCTCAAGCAAACCGAAAGCAAGGAAGAAAATCCTGCCAAAGCCGAAGAAGACAATAGTCCTATGGACTTTGAAAAAGATTCGGAAGATTTGCTTTTTATGCCAGAAGAAGAAACTCCTCTGGAAACAAAGGCACAAAATGATATATCCTCTAAAGAGGAAAAGCTTTCCTTGAAAGATCTCATGCAGACACAGCGCAGCTCTGTAGAAAAAAAACTCTCCAGCACTCGCAGATCCACGCTTTCGAATATGCTAGAGCAGTTGCAAGAGCAAAGAGAAAAAATGCGCCAGGAAAAAGCGAAAAAACAAGAAGAATCTGAGGCAAAAGAGAATGTTTCAGAAAATGAAAAGAAAGAAAAGGCACTGAGGCAAAAAAAACAGTTGGACAAGATTTACCACAGTGCTTTAGAAGCATCTAAAAAGCAAAACTACAAAGAAGCCTTGCAGCAACTGCAAAAGATCGCTGATCGTCAATGGCTTTGCGAAGTGCCTGATATAGCAGGGGATATACAACAAATCAAAAAGCTGCTTTCCATGCAGTCTTTGTCCAGAAACGCACAGCAAAAGCTCGACATTATTGCCGATTCCCTCAAATTTTATGAAGTGGAAAAAGCATCAGAACTCCTGGAAGACAAAATTTTTCAGGAAGACTTAGAAAGCTCTATGAGAAAAAAATGGCAAGGAATGGTCAACAATTGCATGAAAGCTGCCAACAAAAGAGCCTGGACAAGAAAAATATTGTCAGGGATAATCCTTTTACTTCTATTCCTCATGCAATCCGTTTTTCGAAATTAGCGTGTTCAATTTTTTTACCCAGGGCGTTGCCCTGGACTAGTATATAAAACCCTTTCAGGGTAAAGAGTTGCATCGCAAAGTTAACACGCATGACGTTCACGT
>JABWCH010000368.1 GCA_013359215.1 Candidatus Brocadiia bacterium
ATTTTTCGGATAGGCTCTAAGACGAATGGTCGAATAGCACGAATCGTTTTTATAAAAATTGCATTCGCGTAATTCGTCTTATTCGTGATTAATACTTTTTGGGTTCGCCTTGTCCGAGATAGAATAAGGGCTGTGGTTGTATGATTCGAATTGAATATGAAAAAGGCACACTTTTGATTTATTGTGATGAATATGCCTATTTGATTGGTAACCTGGCACATTGTGTGTGGGATACAAGAACCAACTGCTATCGTATGCCTGGATACCAATACCATAGGCTTATCACTGCTTTATATAGAGAAAAGGTAAACTACGAGGACAATGCAAGGCTTTATAAAAATTTGACTCTAAGCCCTGCCTGGTCTTATAAGCCCTTTCCTTATCAAGAAGAAGCCATAGAGAGTTGGGTCAAAGAAGGCAAAAGAGGGGTTATTGTTTTGCCAACAGGGACGGGAAAGTCTTTCGTTGCGAGTCTCGCTATTGCAAGAGCAAGCAGAAGCACAGTGGTTGTTGTTCCTACCATTGATCTTATGCAGCAATGGTATGATATTTTAAAAAGCTACTTTCCTTCTACAGAAGTCGGGTTGATAGGCGGTGGCTACTTTGAGCCAAAAGACTTTACTGTAATTACTTACGATTCGGCATATCGCCACTTGGAAAACCTGGGCAACCAGTTTGGCTTTATCATCTTTGATGAATGCCATCATCTTCCTGGCGAAACCTACCAGATGGGCGCTCAATTTGCGATTGCGCCTTATCGACTTGGACTGAGTGCTACGCCAGAGAGGCTAGATGGAAGCCACCGTTTGCTTTTTGATCTTATTGGGCCTTATGTTTATCGTAAGATGATTAGCGAAATGTCTGGCGATTACCTTGCAGACTATGATGTGATTGAGATTAAAGCCAATCTTTCTCAAGAAGAAAGAGAAGCCTACAAAGAACACCGCAAGAATTATTTGGATTTTATTCGATTCCAGCGCATTTCCTTAAGCCAGGGCTGGCAACAGTTTATCATTGCGTGTTCTCAAAGCAAGGAAGGACGAAAGGCTTTTCTTTCTTATTTAAAGCAAAAAGAAATAGCGCAGGCATCCCCTGCCAAACTTCGCATTTTAGAAAAGCTGCTAAAACGCCACCATAAAGAAAGGATTTTAATCTTTACCCATGACAATGCAACAGCCTATAAAATTTCCACACAATTTTTAGTGCCTGTGATTACACACCAGACAAAAACAAAAGAAAGGCATGAGTACATCATGGGTTTTAACAGTGGCAAATATTCTATCTTGTCTACATCCAAAGTGCTGAACGAAGGCGTGAATATTCCAGCAGCTAACATCGGCATCATTCTATCAGGAAGCGGAAGTGTCCGCGAACACGTCCAAAGATTGGGCAGAATCCTACGAAAATATGGAGATAAAAAAGCCCTTCTCTACGAAATTGTCACAGAAGATACAGCAGAAGAATTTGTCAGTGTAAGAAGGCGTAAACATGAAGCATACCAGAGAGAAAAAATAGACTAAAACCAGCCATTCCAACTTGAAGATTAAAGGGCCTAACCAACGTTGCTCTTGTATGAAACTTCAAGCAGCAAGCGGTTTCTACAAGCGGGTTTTCTCTGAAGAGATCGCTTCGTGTAAGCCTTCTTTCAGGAATCAAATGTGGTTCTCTTTTAATGTATGCAATCCATCTGAAAAGCGATGTAATCGCGAATGATACGAATATACAAATTACGCGAATGAAATTTTTATAAAAACTCTTCGTACCATTCGATCATTCGTTTTATTCGTGATAAAAATCTTTGCTTTTTTTTGGCAAACATTTTACTTGTTAGTTTCTATAGAGGTCATTATAGTTGATTTATAATGATATCTATTGTCATCCTTTAGAAAGTTTTTTTTCTGCATCCTTAATGATCTTCTGTAAGTTATGTTTATCTTTGCCCTCCAAATATCTAACCGCTTTTTTCCAGCAGAGTATAGCATTTTTATAATCTTTTTTCTTGCTATATAAATTTCCCAATTCTTTTTGAATCTTAGGGAAAATGATATCATGAATTTGTTTTTTTTCGCATTTTTCTGCTTTTTTTAAACATAATTCAGCATCTTCTATATTTTCTAACGTAGCCAAAATATAAGCTTTACATAAATAGCTCGGTTGATAGGTAGGATTTTTTTCTATTGATAGATCTAAGTCAGCAATAGCCTGGCTATCTTTTTTTTGGTAAAAGTATACCTTTGATCTTTCGACAAGAGCAATATAATTTTCTTTATTTCTATCAGTTACGGCAATATTCAAATTTTCTAAGGCTTTTTCTATATAAGAGCTGTTGTTTAATCCAATTTGAACTAACCGAAAATAGGCAATTCCTCGCATCATATAGTTATTGGCTTCATCAGGCACAATAGATATGGCTTTATCAAAATTTTCGATGCTCTTGAAAACATCTATGGGATCTTCATAAAGGTATAATTTCCCTAGATAGTGATATATTTGCCAGTTTTGAGGGTCGCCCTTAATGGCTTCTGTATAGTATTGAATGGCTTCTTTGTTGTCTGAAAAGCGTTTATTTTGGTCAGGGGCATTCGGAGCAATTGTAAAATGGTATAGATATGCTAGTTTGTAGCAAACCTGAGATTTATTTTTTAAGTCATTTTTATAGATCTCTATGAGTGTTTTGTAATCTTGAACAATTGCCTGGTATTCGTTGATTTCTTCTAATAAGGCAATCCGAATCCAATATCCTTCAGGCGAATTTTTATATTCCATATTTTCCGTGAGGGTTTTGGTGATTGCAGAAATACGCTCCTTTATATATCTCTCTTTTTCCACTGGATCTTTTATTTTGCTTAAATCTTCTTTTAATTGCTTTTTTTTATTTATTATTTCCTGATTCTGATTTTTCAACTTTTCTAGCATTGATGCGGTTTTTTCAAGCTGATTTTTTTTGTCTATTACTTCCTGTAATTTTTTCTCTGAAGAGTCTGGTTCTGGCTTTTGGGAATCAACTTGCTGTTTTGCCTGATTTTTCAGCTTTTCTAACTCTGCTCTGGTTTTTTCAAGCTGAATTCTATTATATTTTGCCTTTACCCACCCAATATAGCCAATGAAAGCTAAAAATAAGATGAATGAAAAAACAGCAAAAGGCACTTTTTTTCGTGCTACCAAGCTTTGAAAAGCATCAAAGACTGTATAGCGTTTTGCCAGGATAGGACGATGGTTTATAAAATTATGCAAATCTCTTGCCAGTTGCTTTGCATCTGCATAGCGTTTTTCTGGCTTTTTTTGGAGGCACTTCATACAGATCGCCTCTAAATAAGGAGAAACAGAAGGGTTGATCTTTCTGATAGGAGCTACTTCTTCTGTGGCTATTTTCATCAAAACATTCAAATAGCTTTCTCCATCAAAGGGAAGCTTTTCTGTTAAGGCTTCATAAAGTGTAGCACCTAAAGAATATATATCGCTTTTAGGGTCTACCTTATCTCCTTCTGCTTGCTCAGGAGACATATAGGATGGAGTGCCTAATATATCTCCTGTTTTGGAAAGAGTTCTTCTTTTATTTTCTGTTGCATCCAGCGATTTAGCAAGACCAAAGTCCATGATCTTTGGCTCTTCTTCCTGGTTTATCATGATATTGGATGGCTTTATATCTCTGTGTAGAAACCCCTTTTTATGGGCATGAGATAGAGCGTTTGCCAATTTTATAAATATTTTTAATATTTTAAGATGATTTGGCTTTTTTTGCTTTAGCCAGGAAGATAAGTTTTCGCCTTCAATATATTCCATCGAAAAGTAAGGCTGTGGGTGAAGGCCCGCTTCCAGGATTCTGACAATATTAGGGTGTTCTAGTTGGGCTAATGCAGCAGCTTCTCTTTGTAGTCGGATCGTTTCGTTGCTTTCATTATTGCCGACAATTACCTTAAGTGCGACAATACGTTTTAATTGCAAATCGAATGCTTTATAAACAATTCCCATCCCTCCTCTTCCTAATTCTTGCAATATTTGATAATGTGCAAAGTTGGGCTGAATAGATGTTTTTTTAGTTTCGCAGCCCTTTTCTAATCCATTGTCCTCTTTTGCAAGCAAAGATGTTTCAGGAAATGCTACATTGAAAATATCAGGAGATTGGTCTTCTATTGATTTTTTTTTCTCGTTTGGATCTTGGTGCTTAAAGTTTTCCATGGAAATTACCTCATTCCTTAATTTTTTTAGCCTGGCTTTCCGCCCATCCAGTATAGGAAATGATAACAAAAGAAGCAACAATCATAATGGGCGAATAAGCAATGCAGGGTATTGCAAGCTGGATATTATCCAAAAAAGACATAGCGACTGTGATTCCCAAAGCCGCGTTTTGGATTCCGATTTCGATCATGATTGTTTTGCTTTGGGAATTGTTTAGCCCAAATGCTTTTGATGTAAGATATCCTATGGTCATCCCTGATATAAGAAGAAGCAAGTCAGGAATTCCACTTTGGATAAAAAGATCTTTGATTTTTCCTTTTTCTTTTAGGAAAACCATAATAACCAGGAAGAAAAAGAAAGCAATCGCAAATCGCTTTAAGGGCCTTTCTACTTTTTCCGCCATTTTGGGGTATTTACTCCGTATGCCCATTCCCAAAGCTATAGGCAGCAGTGTTAGCAAAGCGATCTTTCCAATAGAATCCAGAATGGAAAAAGGTATATGAAGCTCTTTTTCCATGAAAAAATTCCATCCCCACTGAAAAAAAATGGGTAGGCTAAAAATACCAATCAGGCTGTTGATCGCTGTAAGGCTTACTGATAGAGGCGCATCTGCTTTGCAAAGAAATGAAATGATATTCGAGCCTGGCCCTCCAGGGCAAGCACTTAAAAGAACGATACCAGCAGAAATAATGGGAGATGGCGAAAAATAATAAGCAATTCCAAATCCTATTATTGGCAAACCTATCACCTGCAATATCGTTCCCAGGATCACTGCTTTAGGCTGCGAAAAAAGTCTTTTGTAATCCTGTATTGTCATTGTCATTCCTAATGCAATCATCATGAATCCCAACAGCAATGGGATTAGGATTTGTGGTATGATTCCCATAAAGTATCCGCCTTAAAAAAAATT
>JABWCH010000032.1 GCA_013359215.1 Candidatus Brocadiia bacterium
AGATATATTTTAACAAAAATGTTAGGGTAAAAAAGATGGATATAATTATATCAAGAATAAAGAGTTATCTTCAAAATGTTAGGGTTGTCGGGTTCTCATAACTTCTTGAAAACTCCAGAGGCATTTTTAGAAAAAATGTTAGGGTTACCCTAACAAATTTGTTAGGGTAAAAAGAGTGGGTATAATTATATCAAGAATAAAGAGTTATATCCAAAATGTTAGGGTACCCTAACAAAAATGTTAGGGTAAAAAAGATGGATATAATTATATCAAGAATAAAGAGTTATATCCAAAATGTTAGGGTTGTCGGCTTTGTTAGAGTATATAATTTTAAAAGAAGAACAAAGCGAACTCAAGGCTGGCTGACAATAGGTCGTCCGATATTCATCGCCAAGAATTTTAGTACATTTCCTCTTTCGGCTCTATCTCGGACCATTGCTCCCATGTTAAACCATAGGCCGCACCACCGGAAGTATAGCCAACTATGAAGGCAAAATTTTCGTCGCGCTCAATGAAGGTTTCTAATTCTTCCGCTTGTTTTTTTTCCTGCTTTTTTCTCTGCATGGCAGCAATGTTTCTTTGCACTGATTCAATATATTCCTGCTTAAATTCGATTCCTAACTTTTGCAATTCACGGATAGCACACATTATATCTACATGAAACCTTTTGCGATATCCGCTAACGATACTTTTTCCCTGATAAGTAGGTATCCATAATTTAGCTGCCGCTAACCTCTGTTCGGACTTCATTCGCCAATGCCGTGGAGTTTGGGGCTTCTTATGTTTGCATTTTTTTGCCATAATGACCTCTTATTCGTAAAGCAATCAGACAATACAACATCCAGGATCTCTGGAATAAAGATCGCCACCTTCATATAAAGAAATCGCTCTACAGCCACCACATACGGATTGATGGCCGCATTTCCCACATCGGTCGTAAGAACCAGATGAAATCTGGGCAATATTTTCCTGTTTTCTGTTTTGCCAAATTTCCATAAAAGAAGAAAGCATAATGTTTCCCATACAAAAGGATTCATCAGAAAAATGAGAGCATGGATAAACGTCTCCGTTTGCTTTGACCACACAAAAACGTCTGGCAGCAGAGCATCCCTGCACTCCTGATTTCAAAAGTTCTTGCTCTGGTAGATGAACAAAAAGAAATGAAAAAGCACAATCCAGAGAAAGATTATGAAGAGAGCGGATCTTCAAAGATGCCAGGATTTCAGCCAGAAGTTTACAATCCTTGGAAGAGAGAGAATTCTCCGCATACCATTCTCCATTTTCTGGACTGGGCTTGGGCCTCAAAAGAACAAGAGAGGATGGGGTAAATACGTCGAGTTTTGACAGAATATCCTGAAGTTTTGGTAAAAACGGTCGGGTGACGATCAAATTGAATCCTAAAGAAATGCCAGCGGTTTTGACTTGCCTGATCAGTTCCCTAAAAGATAAGCTCAAAATATTCTGTCCGTCCTGGCAAGACAACCTGATTTCTCCGACGTATGGTGCAAGATCGTTCAATGAATCTTTCGTGATGAGGCTTCCATTTGTTGTAATATTAGGAAGAATTCCACGATTTCTGGCATGACGAACCAGAGGAATCAGGTGAGGCGACAGAAAAGGCTCGCCGCCTCCTATAGCCAGTTGAAAAACTCCCATTGCTGCTATCTCATCCACCAGCGCAAGAAGCTTTAGCAAATCCAACTCGGAGCAATTTTCTCCATGCAGATAACAGGAAGGACAATTTTGGTTGCAGCGGGTGGTCAATTGAATATGGATACATTCGGGAGCCTCTATTTCTGGAAGAACAGGAGAGCTTTTTATTGTTTCCATTGGCTCCAATCTTCTGACGAAGCCTAATTCTACAAGGTGCTGTAAGATGCGATCTATTTCTGCAATCGTGAGATTATGGTTAAAAACCTTGCATAATTGCGTTCGAAGCGAAAAAATATCCTTTGTCTTATTCAACAACGCTAATAGAGAGATGGCTTCTCCATCCATCTCTATTGCCAGAGCCTGAGAAGGAAGAAACACTGCACCGCCTTGCGGGGTTTTCCTTAAACGCACTTCATCTTTAAGACAGTATCGTTTTCTATCGCTAAGTGATTGCTTTGCCTTGAAATTTGTGTTTCTAACCACTATATAGACTCCAGAATACTGTAAAGCTCTTTGGCAGCAGGTGAAAGTTTTGCTTTTAATTTTGGTTCACCAATGCAATAGTTGGCCATCACATCTATGGCATCGAGTTTTCCTTTATAGATTTCCTTCTGAATTTTGATACCAAGTTCTGCGAGTTCTTCCATTCCCTTAAGAGAGCTATAATCTAAATGGAATCCTTTAAACCATAAAATCAAGGAGTCTTTCTGGGCTGTAAATTCGAGAGAAGATTCACCATCACACTCTGCATATTTTTCCGGTAGTTCCAGTTCTGCCACTTTTTCCTTATCCAGGACAATATCCATATCCCACCAGTCATAACTTTCTCGGACGCACACAGAAAAGTGCTTCAAGAATTTCAGCTTGCGTTTATTATCCAGATCAGCCCATTCTCCGTTGTATGTAATCTCAGCCTTATGCTCATCTACATCCACATGGCTGCTTAGCTTGCTTACTTCATCTATAGATTTTTGTGTCAATTCTTTGGAGGAATAAAATAGATAATTCGTGGAACTATGGTCTGCAAGAAATTGCTTTCGATAAGCTATGATTTTCATTTTATCGTCCTTTTTTTATGGTTATCTTTATTCAACCAGGCCAGTCCTATTAAACATCTATTCTATCATAATGCAATCCTGTTGGAACTAAAAATTTCGAAAGTCTGGTCGTGATGAATCGTAAGATCATTTATCTTGATAAACAACGTCTATTATGGTATATTCGGCGTATTGGCTGATTTTTCTTTACAGAAAGTCCCCAATAGACAAAATCTGAAGTTTACCGAAGGTTATGACATCGAAGATTCAGAGCAGCTTCGCCAGTATCAGCGGGAAGAAATCCTCCCTCCCCGCCAAAGCATTCCGTGGAGAATTATAATCATGGTAAAGGTGATTTCCATACCCAGGCTCAATGATTCACCTGCTGATTTCGAAAAACTTTTTGCCATCTGGAGTCAGGTAAATGACTATTTCGAGGATGTACAATTCGATTTTTCTCAATGCGATTTCTTACGCTCGAATGCCGTAGTTTTTTTCGGCGGATTAAGCAGGCTTATTGAATCGCGATATGGAACAGTGACTTTCGAGTGGGACACATTGAAAAATGAAAAAGTACGCTCATATCTTTGTCAAAATTCTTTCGTAGAAATCATAAATCAGGTTAACATCCCATTTCTCAAGCTTCTTAATTCCAGTACTTGTATCCCTTACAGAGAAGATAAAATTCAGGATATGAACGCGATCATGGATTATTTGACCGATGATTGGTTGGGTAGATGCTGGATACAAGTTAACCAGGCTTTAAAAGATGCTATTTCTGGTTATGTGTGGGAGATATATGCCAACGCTTTTGAACATGCAGGTTCCGCAATCGGGGTATTCTCGTGTGGTCAATATTTTCCCAAAAAGAACGCACTTATTTTATCGGTAATCGACTTTGGACAGGGAATTGTAGCAAACGTTCGCAATTTTCTGAGTGCCGATCCTCGCGCTGAACATCTGACGGCGGCTGGATGTTTGCGATGGGCATTCAAAAAAGGTAGTACAACACGCCTCGGTATAAGCCGAGGTATGGGGCTAAAACTATTGAAAGAATTTATATGCCTCAATCAAGGAAAACTCGAAGTTTATAGCAATGAAGGATATGCGCTGATTAACAAGGATGGTGAACATTTTGAAAATCGTTCTTCATCCTTTGAAGGAACAATCTTTCATATCACATTACGCTGCGATGAAAAAATTTACAAACTTGCATACGAAGAGCCGCCTTTTTAAGAAATCAGGCGACTAGGAGTCTCAAAATGAAACTTATAATAAAAGATATAATAGGCCCACGTTGCATCACCCAGGAAGATGGCCAAAAAATTTATGAAAAAATTCATAATCCCTTATTAAAGGGAGAATCCATAATCCTTAATTTTGAAGGAGTGAGACAATTTGCCTCCCCCTTCTTCAATTTTGCTATTGGCCAATTGTTAAAGGACATCAAAACAGAAACCCTTCGTTCACTGCTTTCTTTTGACCATCTTACTCCAGCAGGCAAGATGGTTGTCGAACGTGTTATAGAAAACGCAAGCGTTTATCATACAGATATAGACTATAAAAAAATTGTAGATAGCATTTTAGAAGAGCAGGAGAAGGAGTCAAAATAATGGCTATAAACTATACAATTCAAGCGGATATTGTGGATATAAGATCCGATATCCCAAAAGCCAACGATATCTTTCTCGTAGATAGCAATGTGTGGTTTTGGCTGGCATATCCCACTGCCAGCCAATCCTCAAGCTATTATCAAACGCAGGACTATCCCAAATATGTAAACGATGCACTGGCAAACGGTTCAATAATTTGCGGAACAGGAATTTCCCTGGCAGAACTTGCACACCAGATTGAAAAAACAGAATACGAGATATACAGTGCTTCTGTAAATAGAATTCCCCCCAAAGAATATCGTCATAACATTACCAAAGAACACCCTCGTATTATCTCAGAAGTACAGGCAGCCTGGGCACAAGTGAAAAGTATGGCTGCAATAATTCCAGTGACTATAGATGAACCCACCACAGATGCTGCCCTGCTTCGATACCAAACCGAAAAAGTAGACGGCTACGACCTCTTTATTCTTGAAGCAATGAAATCCCAAGGTGTAGTCCAAATCATCACCGATGACGGAGATTTCGCCACAGTTCCAGGCATACAGGTATTCACTGCAAACAGAAATGTCCTCCAATCCGCCCAAGTGCAAGGGAAAATTTGGGTAAGATGATGCGAAAGATACAAGATTGATTCTATGCTCTTTTTTATTTGAATAGCAAGAAGCAAAACAAATGAAAAAAAATAAAATCTATACAAGGAAATCTCATGAGGCAATTCCCTAATTTTACTCACGATTTAGATAAAGCGAAAAAATTTATTTTATCAACGGAATTATGCAAGCTTGCTGTCAAAGCAAATTTACCAGAAGACACTGAAAAAATTATCGCAAGCATCATTGAAATAATACATACTTTGAGCTTAAGTTGCCATTTGCAAGAATTTACTGACCACGGTTTACCACATATAGTCAGTCTTATAAATCGTGCTAATATGTGGACCGGCCAAGATAGAAAGCATATTTATAAAAAGTTATCTTCTTATGAAGCTGCTTTATTAGTGATTGGTCTTTTAATACACGATATTGGGATGCTTTCTCAAAACCCAATAGATTTAGAAGGAGATTCTGGAAAAGGGATGCTAGATATAGCTTCCTGGGTTAGAAAGACCCATTGTGCCAGAATTCCAAGATTATTGGAGCGATTAATAAGCAAAGAATTCCCATCCTTTGCGGAAACAGATTTTTTTCGATTAGCTTGCAGTATTGCTATGGCACACGAAGAGTGGGCATGGCAAGATAGACCCAAACACTATCCTGTTATTCAGGAAATTTCTTCTAATATTGAAGCCCAATATGGTGGTCCACTGGTTGCAGAAAGAATAATGGCAATTGCTGCTGTTATTGCTGTATGTGATTTATTGGACGAAGATACAAAAAGATGTGATACATCTACTTTAATTCTAAACCGACGGGGTACTCCTTTAAATTTAGCGCATTGGATTCGACATTTACTGACGCCAGAACCAATTCTGATAAAAAAAGGATGCTTTTCAGTTAAATTCTGCTGGTTAAAATATATAAAGGATGCTCAAGGGATCAATGTTGATTTTGATCTGAGTGGTTGTTCTGACGCAGGTAGGCATCAACAAGTACTCAAGGCTCTCAAAAATCAGTTTTCCTCTGCTCTTTTATACAATAATGAGCTATCTGCAATTCAAGCTGATCTCTTAGAACCTCATTACATTGAAATTGATAAACTGGCAGATATGCCATGGAATCTTCGGGCTTTAAAAGCTTTTTGGGGCACCGCACCTGAGATGATTTTGGACTCTATTTTTGGGTTTGCTCGTGAGCCAGATAAAAAAACGAGAGAAAAATGGGATACTTTACCAAGTGCGGCCAAATTTCAAGAAATAGATTTAGCCCAATATCGTAAGTTTTTAGGTCTATCCAAGACACCCCTTTTAGTAGAAGAAAGAATCTTTAATAACATTATGGGGATGAATTTATGAGTACTTTGGAAGCAATGAAAGAAGCGAACCGATATTTATTTGAAGAAGCTATACATGCTCACCTGGACGGGCAAGCCGCAAAAGTAAGACATTTAGCAGCTTTAGCTTTAAAAGAAGAGGCCAGTGATATTAAAATATCTATAGAATTCAATGAACTTGCATGGGCGTTTGTTCTATTGATCTATTGGCTGTTGAAGGAATATGATTATAGCAACGTACTTCGACCTGCTTGGTGGGCTTTTGGTAGAAAACAACGTGGACAAGAAAGTGATTCCCTCTTTGATGGCCCAATCGCTCAAAAGCAGGAGGAATACTGGATTACCTTAGTGAATTTTTTAATGGATGTTATTGGCCTTCAGACTGAAAATTTTGAAAAAGATATTGAATTATTGTTAGAAGGAATTCCTGAAGAATTTTTTAGCCAAAACTTAGATCAACTTCAATTAGAACTTCTTTCTTTAACGCTTAATTTTACGCTCGAATGCGTATATACTATTTCTCCCAATTTATCGAATAAAGAGACTGAGCCCAGAGAGACTGAGCCCAAATGGTGTTTGCTCTATCATAAATGGAATTCTTCTTTAAGTAGAGAAAAAAAATTACAAAATATTCACAGCTCTTTTGAAAAGACTTTCAGAAGACTACAAATACAGGGATTGTTTTTAATAGGAGAACAAAAATTCTTAACAATCGTTCCTTCAAAAAATATCGAAAAGTTTTGGCAAGCTTTTTATAAGCAAAATACCGAAGAAATGGGACAGTTGAGGGATGAATTGGTAAGAGAAGCCCAAAAAGATGAAGAAAAATTTTATTCTATTCAGGGATTACTCAATATTCAACGATTCGTCAACATAAATTCTGGCAAGCAATTTGAAGATCAGTTCTACGGGGTATACAGAATCCAAAGGTTAATGATGGAGCATCCTCAATGGATATTTCCTAAATTACGAGAAATTGAATTTTATGATACACTAGAAAAAATTCGGGGACAATTAGAAAAAGAGCAATCGATAAATGAGACAGATCAAAACTATTTATTACGCCTTACAATTTTGATGAAAATAGAAGCACTTCGTAATTGGGATTTGGCGATTTATCTTACATCTTTAAAAATGCAAAGCAGAGCATCGCTTTTTTGGGTCCACTGGCCCACTCCCGTTAACAATGTAGAATCAGAGCTAAGCAAAGGAATATGCTGCGCAGTTAAGTCACTCTCCTTAGATAAAAAGGAAAGCCAGTATTATCAAGAAGTAGAGAAAGCAGTATCCTGGCTAGAAATACTTCCTAAAGGCAAGGAGGCCATTTATGATATTGTGGAAACTTTATTAGAATCTGTTCAGCCTATAGAAACAGATAGTGCTATCCAAATTTTTTCTATGCTTACAGATTCCATCCCAACGCAATTGCTAAATCGAGTATTGAAATTCACTGTAGAAAGTTGTAAGCACCAAACTATTCCTTTGTATTGGCTTGATGATATTATAAGATGGTATGGCTTGAAAGAAGAAGACTGGAAACTTATTTTTGAGCTTGTGACTCCAATGTTTGATTTGGTTCAAAGATATTTTCATGATAGTAAAAATGTTTCTATGATGAAACAAGCACTAATGAAGTCACCTATAGAAATTGCTAAAATATGGGGCAAGAGCATAATAGGTGTAGTTGATGAGGATTGTCTTGGAATACTTTACAACGCTGCCATTGGGTGTGTAGATAGAACAGAATTAAAAGATTTCGCCTTACAATTGGTTGATAACCTAGAGAAACATTATGGTACAAAAGCAGAGACAGAATATAATCGTAGCTTGTTACAAAATTTAGGTATCAAAAAAGGCCCAATAGATAAGCAGAATCTGTATCGTACAGAATTTTTATCAAAATTATTGAAATATTCAGAAGAAATTTCGCAGAGAACTGCAGAATCAACAAGATATTCATCTAATCTGTTTTTTTATGATAAATCTTGTTGTATAGACTGGTCTAGCTTATATCCCCAAGAATGGGAACAAATTTCCCTAAAAATAGGGCAAGCCATAAAAAATTCTTTTATTTATGATTATGAGTTCAGTGATTTATTAATGGCATGGACTGTAATTCTTCGTCAGCAAAATCAAGAAAGAATAAATAATTCGGCATTTTTGTTATTGGAATACCTAGAATTAAAAAATCAGCTTTCTTTGGAGAGCGAAATAAAGAATCCTTCCGATTCTGCAAAGATTTTTGCAGTAACCAATCTTCTTCCTGGTATTTCCTTGGATGTTGCAAAAAAAATTATGAGTTGGCTTGAAGAGCAAATTCCATGTACAGAAGATATGCATCTGCCTTTAATGTGGAAGGCTATGCTAAAAATTTATATTAGGACAAATACCCACGAGATTTGCTTGGCAGCCCTTAATGCAATAAAAGCAATATATGCTCGAATTGCTACCAATACTAAAATATTGACAAAAGGAATGATGTGTTTTTATTCAGTATTAAATAAACAACATAAACAGAGCAAAGATGGTATTTTTTTACTGGCTGAAAAGAAGCCTGATATAATTTTACAAATTTTGGACAAATCTTTGGATTTTCTTTACAAATCTCCTAACGCTGATGGTAGAAGACAATGTGCTTTAATCTTATCTCTCTTTAAGAAAGTGGGATGGATAAATGAACAGCGTAAGATATGGTTAGAATCTCTGGAAAAGGATGTAAGAGCCAGAGTAAGCAATGTATTTTTAAAAGATGCGTAAGCATAGGCATTTGAGGGATCACGGAGTTCCGCCGACCCCTCATCTATTTTTTATACACTGTAGCCCTTCTAGTTTTCCTTTGATTCTCCATATTCTTGTAATAATTTTTCCACTTTTTTTGGTGTGATGAATTCGAATAGTTTTTCTTTATCCGCTTTCATCGGATGTTTTAAAGCATTGAATACAATATCTGGGTCGGGCTTGGTTGCAACCTCTTGTTTTTCTTTCTTAGACACATTGAGTTTTTCTTTTGCCTTTTCTAATGCTGCAATGGAGGGAGTATGGTAAAATATTTTTATATCTAAATCTTAAATAAAGGAATACCGAGCATGAAAAGCATTTCTGAAAAAAAAGAAATTTTAAAAGAGCTTCAGACAATCCCTGGCGTTGGTGTTTCGATAGCAGAAGACTTGTATCGTCTGGGTATTCGAGCTATACATGATCTACAAGGGAAAAGCCCAGAGATCATGTATGAAAAATTTTGCGATATAGAAGGCAAGAAAATAGACAGGTGTCTTCTTTATGTATTTCGATGTGCTGTTTATTATGCTTCTAACGAAATACATGACGAGCGTTTGTTAAAATGGTGGAATTGGAAAGATCGTATCCACGATTAGAAAAGAAGCATCTGAGCAGTTTGTTGTGTTTCCTGCATAATTTTTTTGATTTTTTCTTCACTGCCTTCGATTCTCTCTATCACTCTCCTTTTACCGTGTTGTTTGATGATCTCGACAAAAATGGTTCGCTCTATAGCTTGTGGCCTAGTGGATAAAATAGAAACAGAATGCTCTTCTATGGCTGGCATTGTTTTTTGAGTCTTTTGAGCCATTCGTTTCCAGATATTTTCTACAGAATCGGTATTTTCGATTTTCCCTGCGATGGATTTGGCAAGGGCATTCATCAGGTCATCGCCTGAACTCATGGCAACGAGTCCTTCTTCGGAAAATTTTCCTTCGATTCCAATGGCTGCTTCGAGCTTGGCCCCCATGAGCTTGAGGCATTGTTCCTGTAAAGTAGATTGGTAAAACAGGTAGTAAATCCTGACATCTCTTTTTTGACCGATACGCCATGATCTGCGGGATGCCTGGCGGAGTGTGAAGGTGTTGTAGCCCGTCTCAAAAAATACAATACTCGGAAAGTCCAGGAGATCCAGCCCTGTTTTCACTAGCTCAGGATTGGCAATGACTATTTCATAGCCTTGTTTTACCTTTTCGTTTACCCAGGAAATCCTGGTTTCTGGAGGCACAGTGGATTTCAGGGTTATGGCTCGAAAGTTTTCGTTTTTCAACAAGAATTCTATGCGAGCGGTTACATCCCGAATTCCTGTGAACGTGGCGAAGATAAGGCATCGGCGATGTTCTTTGATTTCCTTTTCTACGATTTCCAGAAGTAGCCTTTCTTTGGGATAGATGGTTTCTTCTGGCAAATCATAAGGAATCACCAGAATGTCTTTTAGATCAATGATTCCAGGGTTTTCCATCAGGAATTTTTCTTTTTCATCCAGGAAAAAATATTCCTCTGGGAGTTCCTTTTTGGCTGATGGATGCAAGATCGGACCAAAGTGGAAGGGCTGATCAGGATAAGAAAGCAGGGACATCATGTAGGTTCCCAGAAGAGAAGAATGCCCTGTGCGAGCCATCTCTTTGCGCACTCTTTCACCTATACAGGATTCTATTTTTTGATAGGCAAGCTCCAGCTCATGGCTCATCTTGATTCCCACAACATTTTCGGTCAGTGCGGGCAAATTGTCGGAAATATCATCAAGCTGAAGAAAGACCGTATTTCCTAGAAGGAATTTAGAGTACACAAGGGGAGAAACGCCTGGCTTTCTTCTTATGCTCTCTCGTTTTTTCGAGCCTCTGGAAGCTGAATTATCCTGGGCTTCTCGCATGGTTTTAGTCATTCGCTCCAGGATTCCAAAAGATTGAAGCCATTTTTGGGTATCCGTCCAGAGAAAGCCTTCCTGCTTCATTTTGCGGGGCATAATGCGGTAAAGGATAAAAAAGATAGAATCAGCATATCCGCTTAAAAAGGTGCCAGTAAGGGTAATGACCTTATCGGTGCAGGAGGCAAGCATTCCTAAAACATTGCCCTGGGCAGTATCACTGCCTTTCAGTTCATGAACCTCGTCCGCTTCCAGATATTGGAAAAAGCCTTTGAGATATTTTTTGATGAATTCAGCAGGGGCAAACCTCCGTATCCTTGTGTTGTCGGCTTCCCAAAGCGGGCTACGGCAATTCCCGCAATACCTTTTAGATTGGGAGAAATAGGAAAGAGGCAAATTCCAGCCCTCTTTATCTTGGAAAGCTTTCCCGCACTGAGGGCAGGAGCAAATGCCCTTTTTCACGATGACGGCTGGTTTCCAGAAATATGATAATTTTGCTCGGTCCTTAGAAATAATTACGTATTCATAATACTTTGGCTTAGTATTTCGCATTGCAACGAGCGGGATTAAATCCGTATATTTTCGAACAATGAATGCCTCGGAATTTGGCACAGTGGTTTTGATTTCCTCTGCCCATTTATATACAAGATGCCCAGGGCATACGATAAGAGTACGGCATGGCTTTTTGGAAGATATGTAGGGAATCGCCGCTCCGATCAAGGTTTTCCCAACGCCCATTTCGCCGACAATATTGATTGCCTTTTCTTTTCTGAGCGTTTCCACTGCTCCCATAATCGCATCGCCTTGAGCCTGGAAGGGTTTTCTCCGAAGCGAATGGATTCTGTCAGACCAGGCTTGTTTTTCAGGGACATACGAAGGCTCGAACAATGAGTGGATCTTTTTCGCCAGCTCTGAACCAAACAATTGCAAATAGCTTTCTACTCCATCCAGGGTATTTATAGAAGATGCACCAGGAACGCAGGCTTTCGTAAATCGGATTTCCTTTTTCTTAAAGCCTGTGGAAATAATCTCGTCCAGGTCTTTCTCTGTAATCTTCAATAAAAAAGCATCCAAACCATAGCTTATAAGTCGGACAATATACGGCTGAAGCTTATGATAAATCCAGGCTTTCCATTCTGGAATGGCTGTGATGGAAAAATGCTGGTGCAGCGTGGAATAGAGCGTTTCAGGATCATTTTGGAGAAGCAGGATTTCACGACTTTCGTTCATTTCCCAAAACGAAACGTCCAGGCAAAGGCAGTGAGTCATATTTTCATAAGCGATTTTAGTCGTAGCAGATCGCATAGCAGATAAGCCTTTGCAGCAATTTATACATTCGTTATCCCCTCGAATGCTAATGCTTTCTCCTGCCTGGATTGCGGAAATCAATCCCCTGACTGCACTCTCTGCGCCAGACAGAGAAATGAAATACAAAATATTGTTTTCTGAAACAGCGTATTTATCACAATAGGCAGTTATGGAAACTTCGGGTTTCCATCTATAGAAATGCACTGTACGCATAAACATTCCTTTCTATACAAGAACCTGGATAGAACCATCGGCCTTCAGGATTTTGATGGAAATCCGAATCACATCGGTTTCCCTGTGGATCAACTCTTTATCAAGTACCTCGGTATTTTCTTTGGTTTCCTTGAAAACCCTGCCCTTGACAATATGGAGATTCCCGCCTTCCCCGACTTCCCCATCCAGATAGCCACTGGCCAAAACAAGGGCAAGATGCCCTGTCCTTAGAGGAAGCGGAGGACGGTTTGATCCATAGAGCTTTCTATGGGAATTTTCCAGGCGATTCCAAAGCGTGGATTTTGCTAGAAATTTCTGGAGTTCCAAAACATCCACCACGCTGGATTTAAAAATCGTAATGAGCTGCGTTTCAGGTACAGGATAAGAAAGCAAAGGGGTTTCAGGGATTTCCGCTACCATGCTATCTGGAATTCGCAAAAGTTCTTGCAATTTAGGCAAATCAGGCTCAGAGCTTTGCTTTTTTGAACCCAGAATCACAATTTGCTTAAACGCTTCATACTCGTCCTGGGGAAAGGCAAAGACCTGTATATTTTCGAAATGGAGCGAGAGGACTTTAGCTATCTTTTCATCCAGTCTATGCTGTGAAATGATAAAGATCAAAATCCCTTGTGGCTGTAAATAGCGGATCGTATTACGCAAAAAGGCGAGTTCCTGTCGTTCGATTCCATCGGAAAAATAAGGAGGATTGTTTAACATCAAGGAAAACGCATTGTTGGAAATCTTTGTCTGGAAGAAATCGCCCGAAATTACGAAATCAAGGTTTTGCTTTGCAGCTTCTGCACGTGCCTGATCCAGTTCGATACCATAGGTAACAGCGTTTTTTCCCTCTGCAAGTTCTTTAACTGCAATCCCCTCTCCACAGCATGGATCAAAAAAACTTACTTTGCCTTGCGGAAATTGAAGAAAAGTTTTGATTTTATTCACAACAGTGCTTGGAGTAGGATAAAACCCCATCTTTATAGAGGCTGCTGGTCTCATAAGTCCCTCCCATAATAGAAAAAAATTGGATAAAATAAATCCTAAACAAGATGCTAAAAAAAATATCTTTCAGGTATTTTCTTCACCTGCATTGAGAATCAGCTTCAAAACTTTCTCCACATCAGAAATCACGGAAACACACGCTAATCCGACATCCTTTTTCATCTTGTCTGCATAGTTTTTGATATATTGATAGGAATTTCCCAGGGTACTTTCCATTTGTGTGCCGACCATTTCTGCCAGTACTTGGGCCGAGAGTTCTGCTACGATCTCCTGTTGCGGGTTTTGCCCGCTTTTCAACTGGCCTATGACTCTTGAATGTGCGGCATGGGCGAGTTCGTGGAAGAATACGATCTCGTGAGGTGATGCCAAACGTATTTTTTCATACTTTGTTGGACTATAATACCCATAGTATCCTCCCTGAAAAGCGACTCCTTTTACTTCTATGCCCCATTCTTTGGCTTTTTCCATTAAAGGGAGAGTAGGAAGTTCTAGCTTTTCATAGTTCAATTCCTCCCCATCGGTAGATTCTACCGAAAAGACAGGAATCGGAAGAAAACCCGCACAAAAGTATTGTCTTTGGCTTTCTTCTTCAACCTCTTTTGGCTTTTCTTTTTTGATAAGCCGTGGAGCGAGAATATAAAGAGCTTTGGCTCCTTTTTTTTGTCCCTTCCAACATAACTCAAAAATAAAATAACCAAAAATTCGGATTTATCTTGTACAAAAATTCGATTTTTGGTATAGTAAATCCAACGTAATATAAAAATACAATTTTAAAATCCAATGTAAAATAAAAAAGAGATTTTTCATGTCCCTTAAGCGAAAGCCGCCATCTGGGAATGTTCGCCGAACCATTTGTTTGGGAAACAATTTTCGAGGAGTAACCACAAACAAACGAGGACGCATTGTGCAGTTTGAGTCAGAACAAGAGCATAAACTGGTGCTGCTTCTGGAGAGAGACCCTACGGTGGTTGATTTTATTAGCCAGCCGGAAACATTTCATTTCTATGATGACAAGGTCAGAAAACGATGTTACACACCAGATTTCAAGGTATGGCGCAGCGATGGTCAAATTGAGCTACATGAAGTAACGATTGAAGCGAGACGCGAAGCTCAAAAGCCTGTGCCTCAAAGAGAGATTGCTGCTCAAGAAATTTGTAAACAACGCGGCTGGCGGTATATCGTTCATACGGAGAAGACACTGCCGTTAGGTTATGAGTATGTCAATCTTGAATTTCTGGCCGCCTTCAGGGGAAAGAGCTACATCACGGAGAAGATTACAGGCTGGTGGATGAAACATCTGAATGGCTTAGAGCGATACTATCCTAGAGCAATATTGTCGCTGGCAGGCTCTGTTCCTGCGAATCCACCAGAACTAACCCTAAATGAGAGAGAACTTCTTAACGGCCTTTACTATCTCCTCTGGCACGGTGTTATCCAACTGGAATGGCATCAGCCTTTCCTATGGCAAGGGGACTTTCATTCTAATGCGCGTATCTGGCTTTCGGCAAAAGATCCAATAGTTTCCTTGAGGCAAGAGAAGGATGTATACAATAAGGAGGAATTACTGTGAAAAAGATTCCTGTTACGGCTGCTGAATTGCTTCAGGTTGGGCATTGGTTTCAACGAGAAGATCGTTTGTTCGAAATTATAAAATGGGACAGCAAAGAACCGCTTTTGATTCAGGCCCGACCAAAGGATACGGATACCATTCAGGTCTTCACGCTGACGGAGCTATTTGCTCCGACGCCAATTACACGATTTGCTGAAACTTACGATAAATTGGTGGCTATGGAGGGGGCTATACCAGGCAAAAATGTTGACGCTGCGACTTTGCCTGCCCACCTGGTAAGCAAGGCTGAACAAATTATCGAGACAGTAGAAACAGTGCAGGTGTATATTGAAAAGATGAAAAGAAGCAATCAACTTGAGTCCAACCCCCTTTCTCTGACAGATATCACTATGCAAGCATGTCAGACATTAGCAAAGCCTGTTTCCCTCGGTGTATACTATGCTTGCCGTAGGCGCTATAAGCGCAATGGAGGTGATCGGGGCTTGATCGCAGCTTCATTACGGCGCAGTACTTATGGGAAGGCGAGAATTGAACCAAACGCTCAACACTTCATTGATACCATCATCAAACATTTTTATCGCAGCAATCCTCCTATGCGAGCGCAAACCGTGTATGGCATAGCCCAACAATTATGGCATCACAATCGCAGATGGTGGATAAATTATCAGCAAACAGGCGAAACTGGGATTGATGATTTAGTTGAGCATTTGATTGATGGGCGTAAGGAAATAGATAATTTGCTTTCAGATCCCACCCAGGTTTCCAAATTGAGCCAAATCAAATTGCCATCCCGCTCCTGGTTTTATGGCTACGTAAGCTGGTTCAGTTCACAACCAGGCGATGGTGCCCAGGCATACATCAAACGGCAAGGGCGAGAAGACTGGGAAAACAATTTTCTAGTTTTTGATCGTTTCGCTCAAACGGCTACACTACCATTACAATATGTTTTTGCCGATCATTATAAGCTGGACGTTTTGCATGTGGATGATGAATTTCGGGAAGTATTGGGACGATTGTGGCTAACGGCACTCATTGACACCTATTCCCGTGCTGTATTGGGACTGTTCCTATCCTATGAAGATCCGAATATCGAAAGTATTCAAGGGGCTCTCCAGCATGCCATTTGGCCAAAGAAAACTTCGGAGTTTGATAATCCTTGGGACTGCTATGGCATTCCTCAACGCCTTTTTTTAGATAATGCTTGGGCTCATCACAGCTATTCCATGGAAGACCTGATACGAATTTTAGCCGGAAATGGTCGCTATACTCAAATGGAGCTTGTGTTTCGTCCACCTTATCAGGCACGTTATGGAGGTTTGATAGAACGGCTTTTCGGCAATTTTTCCGGCCAATTAAGGGAGAGGCTACCAGGAGCAATCTTGAAGCCTTCGGAACGGCATTGGCATAACGCCAGTCAGGGAGCTTGCCTGTTATATCGCGATGTAATCCGCATTGTGCATCAGATGGTGGTTGATTATCTGCATACTCCTCATAAAGAGTTGGGTGGGTTGAGTCCACATGAAAAATGGCTGTCCGGACTACAACTCATGACGCCGGTAGTACCGCCTTTTACTCCTCAAATGGAAAGATCCTTCTGGCGTTTGTACCCTGAAACACGAGTTATCAGTCATACAGGGGTAAATTTGTTTGGTTTCCATTATTGGGCTTCGGAATTGGCCGGGCTACGAGGATATAATAGGCAAGGATGTCAACGGCATTTTCACCTGCGGTATAATCCCAATAATATAAGCCGAGTCGCCCTCTTTGAAGATGGTATCTGGTTAGGTGATGGCTATGCCCGTGAGTTACGGCTACCCGACGGGCAATACGAAGCGGTTAGCTTGTGGGAACTGAATTTGGCTAAAGGCATGCTCCGTAAACATAATAAAGACCGAATACATCGACCTCATTCCTGGCTGATTCACCTCTTAGAAACCAGGGAACTGATTCAAGAACGCCAGGAGGAGCAGAAACTCATTCGGCGTAAAATGCAACAATTACAAGAACAAAGACGAGGGCGTCCGCCAATTTCCAAAATAGTCAATTCTATAAAAGCCTCCGAACTACAAGAGACATCGCAAGCAATGACTTCTCTACCAGCGAATAATGATCCGCGCGTCCAACTGCTTAAAAACTTGGGAGAGGAATTATGATAAACATATCTCTTACAGCTTTAAAGATATTGCCAGTAGATATGAATTTGGATGTTGCTAAGCGTCTGCTCGATTTAGAAAATTGGATAAGTGGCTGGCAGATCGAAGACAGCAGGCTTTCCCAGCAAATTCAGCATCTTGATCCCGGTCGCGCGACCGATGTACTACGAAGCAGCCAGATTGGTAGTTTGCGTCGTCAGTTGGCCTTTACGGTTGCCCAACATCCTATTTACCTGTCTCCTGATACAGTCAGTAGCGTGGGCTTCCCTCGTTTGCGTCAACATCTGAGTACACAGTTTGCCCATTTGACTCTTACCCAACGCCAGCTATGGCTCACCAATCTATTTTTTCTTCTCACGCCAACGCTTCAAAGTCTCATTAAAAAACTGAATACTATTCGAGGCTACCGTAGTATGGGCCAAGTGCGTTGTTTTCTCCTGGGCGGTGTTTCTGGAGTTGGCAAAAGCAGTTTCTTAAATTGGTATGCAGTAAATTATTTGCCAGAAGTGCAAGCGACGCGCAACCATGTACCTGTTATTAAAATTGATGCTCCTGTTAGCAACCGCACTCCCAAACCTCTCTTCCAACGTATGTTGTTGGCTTGCGGTGCTACCATCGTGAATGGCGATGAGGAACATCTCTTACGAATGTTGGAAATGTATTTTCAACAATGTGGCGTGGAATTGCTCATCGTCGATGAGGTAGAACACATCACCCGTCCAGGGTTACGAAGACGCCTATTGGAACTTTCCAACCTTACTGGAGTGCCAATCGTTTGTGCTTCGTGTAACCCCATTGCCTGGACAACGGGAGATGTAGAAATTCAGGGCCGATGGAATGATTATTTCGAGTTGACCCAGTTTACAGGCCCACGGCTGGATGCCTTCTTGAGCTTGCTTGATTTGTTGCTACCATTTGGACAGGATTCCCATCTGGGTCTGCGAGAGATTCCCAATGGGCAAGGGCAAAGTGGAACTGCTGGCCCGGCTCATTACATCGAACAATGGACAGATGGCATTTTGCGCGAAATTATGGTTTTGGTGATGGATGCTTCTCTCAAAGCTCTGGCTACCCAACAACCGTGCTTGACAGTAAATATTTTGAATCAAGCCTGGTGCGATATTAAACGAGCCAAAGTAGTGAATTTCCTAGACTATCTGCGTATTCAAAACGGAGAGCAAAATGGTTGAACAAAATTTTCAAGTGGACTCTCTTGAGTCCAAAGCTCAGGATAAACCGTGGTTTTTCGAAGTTCTTCCTTGTCGCCCTTGGCCATATTCTGGTGAATGTTTGAGTGGCTACTTACTACGTCTGGCCCATGTCAACGAGTTCAACAGTTTTTGGGATTTCATCCAAGATATTTTTCCGATGTGGTCGGTGGCCAATCGAATATCCAATTTACGATGGGAGTATCCTGTATACAACTGGGGACTCATCCCATTGCGTACTCAGCTTTCGACTGATTATTTGAAAAAGTTAACCATGGTACCATTGGTTAATAAATTTCGCTCTTTTCCTGTCGTGACTCGGCATGGTTTATTACCACCAAGTCGCTTTCTTCCCAACATAGTTGACCTGAATTTGCAAGTCTGCCCCCTATGTTTGCAGGAACAACCTTTTCTTCGGCTGATATGGCGACTAACATCGGTTCAGGTATGCCTTCAACATGACTGTTTGCTCCAAAAACAATGTTCTCGATGTAAAGCTCGACTTACTGTATTAGGTACAAGGCATCGCCACTTGCACTGCTCTGTCTGTGACATGGACTTGCGAATGCTTCCAGTCGTTATGGCACCAGACTACGTTCTGATGAAGCAAAATATCCAGCAGGCTAACCTACAATTTTTGCTTTCTCCAGACGTCACCCTGGTAAAACTCTCAGACCAAGGAAATGAAGACCCGCGCCGTGCCATCGGTCTTAAGTTTCGCTATTTGAGACTCCAAAAAGAGCAATCCATGACTGCGATGGCTCTACAGTTGGGAGTATCATTGTGGCAGATTTCCGAACTTGAGCTAGGAAATCATGTTCCCTTGCGGTTTTATTTGAGCTACCTGGATAAACTTTCCATTTCTTGGTCGGAGTTTGCTGCTTTGGAACTTCCACATGACTTCGTACAAGAGCAAAAACAACCACAATATAAATATATGAATTTACGCTATTGCCCCACGAAGGAATGCCCTAATCACTACTCATTCTCCGGCACACGAGTAATTATATTACAAGATCTACCTCACCGTAAGAAGGCGTACTTCTTATGTAAAGATTGCAACCGACATTTTACTCGTGACTACAACGGAAATTTGATAACTAAACGTTGTAAAGCACCTCGACACTCACACAAACTACTTTTTCGTCATAAATCAGCCGAAGAAATCGCTCGCCTAAAGGAAATGGGATTATGTGGCAAAAGCAATTACCAAATTGCTCATAGCATGGGCTGGGATAGACGAACCGTAATCAAATATTGGATTACCCTTGATTTGGAGGAAAAGGTTCTAAAAGCTCAAGCACAGCGACGAATACAAGAGAAACAAGATCGCTACCTTGCCCGATGTTCCCAGGTGGAAGCAATTTTAAACTCTCTGAGTGACCAAGAGGAAGAGATTACTTTATGTCATGTTGGCCATAGACTTGGTTTTGGTCCATCCGCTTTGCGCAAATACCCCAAACTGATTGAACATATGAAACAGGTGGCACAGCAACACAATCTATACATCCGCCACCGTAGGTATGAACTGTTAATGGCAAAAATTAGGAATATTATCAAAGAGATGGAAAATAGCAATGTTGCCATGAGCATCCAAGATATTACTCGACAGGTATGCTTAACTGTAACAAAATTTAGGAGAAACTATCCAGAACTCTGTACAATGGTAAGGCAGGCACTCAGTAAGCACAAAGCTAAACTTAAACTTTTACATACAAATAAGCTATGTCTTCAGGTTAATGAAGCTGCTTCTCGTCTTGCTGCTCAAGGCGTTCCTATGACCTACAAAGCCATCTTCATGGAAGCAGGCTTGCAAAGGCACTATATAAAATATCATCCGGCTCTCCGAAATTTACTTCAGCAATTGGTTAGCGGCCGTAAAAAATAAGTACTACAAGTTAGTAAGTGGCAATTGCGATTTAACGTGCTAAATTTCATAAAATTACAGCATTTTTCTCTATGACAAGTTGTAGCAGTTATTTTTTTACAGCCGCTTAGTGGTTTCGACTCCCAAACCTGAAAATCATTTTTTTTGTTTTACGCTGGATTTCATTTTATTTCGGACTTACGTTGGAAACGACATTTTTACATAACGGCCTACAGCTTGCCATTGCTGCCAGCCACGGGCATCGGATGTTCCTGATTTCAGCATAATCAGTCTATTGGCTAGCGACCATCCATAAGAAGGGACTTCAAACCTGGGAAAAGTAGCGATAGCAATCGCTTTTGGCACTTTGCCTTCTTCAAACAGATGGATAATGTTTTGCAAAGTAGATGTAATTTTCTCTGCTTTGATTTCTAATGAATTGTTCATGGTAATGTCCTTAAAAAATAAAATCACCCAAAAGAGGCTTCCTATTTTTAATCTCTTCAAAAAAAATATTGTAGGGATATATCAAAATGAGGTTGTACGTTTTTTTCTAATTGCGCCGGCGCAATTCTTCATAAGTCGTTTTATACCAATGCTTCATTTTAGGGGAAAAAGTATTTTGGCTGTTTTTTATGAATTTCCTTAAAAAATAAAACCACCCAAAAGAGGCTTCCTGTTTTTATCCCAAAACATAGAGAATCTTTCCCTCTTGAAATAAAAAAGGCATCCGTGTATTTTTTCGGATGCCTGCGATTGGAAGATTTTGCTTTTAGGCCATGGCAGTCTGGACTTCCTGGGGTTCTATTGCGTTTTTTCTTTCGAAGGCATGGAAGCAGTCGGTAAACAGCTTTCTTTCTGCTGCATTGTTGATTTCTTCGATCTTTTCGATCACAGGCATATAAAATTTGCCTTTTTCGTTGATCTGGAGCTTCAGCCCTAATGTAACGAAAAAATCCCGTAAATATAAGGTTTTTCCTTGAAGCAAAGCCTGTTTTGTCTTGAGGTAGATAGATGCTAGCAATGTCTTGATCGTGGGGATGGCTTTTCCGTGAAAGATTATCATAAAAGGGAAATCTCCTTGCTCTATTCCTAGAAAGCCGATGGTTTCTTTACAGAGTGGGGCAATGTTGTTGTTTTTCTCGTCTTTATGCCATTCAGCCATAGGACAATGGATGGTTTTCACTCCACCTGATTTGCTCACACATTGATTATGTTGTGGTGGTTGTCCGCTTTTAAAGAGAATTTCCTGAGCAGCAGGGAACAGACCATCGTAACTCCAGCAGGCTCTTTCCCCTGAATAATCGTCTTTGGGGAACAAGACTCTACCTGTGGTTCGTTTCAGGAAAACGATATTTTCCAGCTTTTCTTTTTCTTCGCCTGTCAGAGTGTTAAGGTAGCGGCCTGTTGTCGCTCCTTCCAGCCTCGTGGTGGGCTGGATAATTTTATATCGGGGAATCACAAGGCTGGTTTCTGCAAAATCCTCATCGTTTGGAAGCGGTTCTTCTGTCCCTGGCTCTTCTTGGGGAGACGGAAGTAAAGCCACAGGTTTGCGTTCCTGAAGTAGCCTTTTCTGGGTTTCGTTCACACTTTCGCCTTCTTTTCTATTAGCATGTAAAGCGTTCAGTTCATTCAATGTCATAGCGTTTCTCCTTTATTTTGATTCAACCAGTTCTAAATCGTTTTTTGGGATGTAATCTGTTGTCATAGCATGGCATCCATGCGTAAAGCCACACAATTCACAGCCCCCTAGTCTGGTGACATTCATCGGGTAAAATCCAAGCTGTATTCCAGATGCTACATAGAGAATTTCATATTCGAATTGCAATAATTCCGCCCTGCTTCGATGCACTGGTATCCACGGATCGCCTTTGAGTTCACCCTTTTGGGATTTGCCATTGCCTCTTTTGTATAGCTCAAGGTTGGGGAAATAGTAGAGATACACGGCAGGTATTTCGCCGATAGAGATTTTTTCTTCATTCACTTCTAGTAAGCCTTGCCACAACGCATGGGCATAAAGAGATATGGAAAAATTTCGTTTCAGATACGCGAAGCCAGGAATCTGACTGGAAGTATTGAAAACAATGACCTGCCAGCCTTCCTGGGGACTTTTTCTGATCTGCGATATGGTTCCAGTAAAAGTCGTATCACCAATGGTATCTTCAAAGGGAACATCACTGTAAATGACCTGCGCTTCTTTCTCCATTTCAGCATAATGGACTGCCCAGATTTTTAGATTTACCAAAGCACGCTGGCCTTTGGTAACAGGCGGTGTAGCTTCTTTTTTACTTGTAGCTGGCTTTTCCTGAATGACGATGGTATCGAGTTCTTCCTGATCCGCATTTGTGATCTCTTCTTGCCAGATATGCTCGCAGAACATCTCTATATCTTCTGCTTTAACATTTGCCAGAATTCCTCCATGTATCTGCTGGACGGCTTTCCGTATTGCATTGGCTTTGCATACAGACAAACTTTTCTTTTTTTCTTCCATCACATCACAATACCAAAATTTATATGCCCTGGGGCAATTCATGTACAATTCTATTTCGTTTATGGAGATTTGCATAAAAGCCTTCCTTTCCTGAATCAACCGATCATCCAGCTTCTGATCTTTTGGTACCCGACACGCGATATTTTCAGCTTTCCACCATTGTCGTAAAAGACTCCCAATTTCGCATTTTGCAAGGTTGCGATGTCTCTCTGAATCGTCCGATTGCTGACATTATATTCTGTAGATAGCTCTTGCACCGTGACTTGCGAATGAGGTGAAAGCGTTCCTAAAATTCCGACGAGACGACTGAGTTTTTCTTCTGGTGCTTGCATCCATTAGCCTCCTTTTTTTGATAAGAATGCATATATAAGTAAATAAAAGCCAAAAAGATGCTAAAAAAAAATTAAAGAAAATCTTTCTGAAAAAAGAAGTGTTATGGGCATTGATTTATTGGCGAGAATGCTTTAATTTATAGATGTGAATACGGCTTTAAAATTTTAGACTGACGAATTGTACTGGCAGAGGGAGTATTATGAACGGAATAGAGAAAAAATTTTGGCAAGAATCAAGGCGAGGAAAACGAGGAAAAAAGGATAAAAGGCTTTAGATGAAAAATATATATTTACGAATAGAAGAATTACACGGAGCATTCGTGCAATTCGTTGATTCGTAAAATAGCGATAAATGGAAACACAAATGCCTCATTAAAATCGAGGATCATGCTCTATATTTTGTAGCCATTCCATGGCTTCCTGGAATTTGCTTTGCGGTAAATGCCGATAGCGAGAAATACGAAAATGTTTGTTGAATTTTCCCCATATTTTCATTGGGCTTTTTCTTATGGCTTTTACTCTAGCTTTCATCTCCTCTACTTGTTCTGGGGTAACACATTCTGCAAGTTGTTCATACACAGGCATCCTATTTAAAGAAGCTCCAGAACTCTTTTCCAGGCATGAAACTCGTTTGTCCAGGTTTCGGATACTTTCAGCATTAGAGTTTGTTTCTTTTTTATTTTGGTAGATTTCAGAAACTATAGCTTTGACAAGTTCTGCCTGAGCAATGAGCTGGTTGGCATTATG
>JABWCH010000369.1 GCA_013359215.1 Candidatus Brocadiia bacterium
CAGTGGTAATTGAAAATTTTTTAACTGACCATTTTTATAAATTTTATCCATAAATTGGGGGAAATCATTTTTTTAAATGGTTTCCCCCGATTTATCTTATGGAAAGAATAAGCATTTTATAAAAAAATAAATTTTTATAAAATTCAAAAGAGATTCTATTTTAGGAGGGGCGAAAAAACGCTAAACACTATGGCAAAGCAAAAAGACCAAGGTGATCTTCTGGAAATTTACTTCGATACAGCAAGAGATAGCATAAGTAAATTCCAAAAAACACTCCGCAAGGTAATCCTTAGCGAGAAAAAGAATATTATGGTGGATATGACACACGCACCATCATTGCCTCGCGACTACTTATCCAGCCTTGTTTTTGGAGCAAAGGCTTTAAAATCCCATGGGTACACAATCACATTTTTGTTTTCACCCATAAACTATTCTTTGCTTAAGTCATCACCAGATTCTGCGCAATTTCAACTGGAAATCTCTCAGGTTATCGACGATCATGAGCCTATTCCTGTTGCTGGCAGCACAGATATAAAAGAAGAAACCCAAGACGTATCTTCTTCTGTACAAATAGAAAACAACACCATCATTGTTACAGAAGAAACACAGGAAAGCGTACCAGATATACTATCATCCTTAGTGTCAAAAATTTTTAAGCAAGGCTATGATGAAGCCATCATTGATCTTACAGAGCTTTTTCTTCTATCGCCTGCTTTAATCCATGCTTTAATTCTGGAAACACTCAATACAGGAAGTGCTTTTAAAATTCGCATCATGGAAAGCATGGAGGAAATTTTACACGCCAATCCCCAGGCCATTATCTTGAATGTAGAAGTAAAAAAAGAAGAAAACCAGCAAGATCAGGAGCAGGAAGAACAAAGTCCTGATTCTTCCAATGAATTCATGAACAGCGAAGAATTTTTAAGTGCGCAAGAAGTCAGTGCGATTACAGAGGCGCAAGAACCCCAGGAAGCTCATGAAGAGAAAGCTAAAAAGCCTGTACATACAATTTCTTCTGACGTAAGTTCCCAGGAAGATAATAGCCCATCTAATTTTAAAATTGAAGTAAATTGCTTAAAAGCGGGGAATATGACGGTATCTGCTTTTTTGAGAGATTTTGATTCCTATTTTCAAGATTTATTTTCAGCGGGAAATCATATATATATTGACTTAAGCAACTTTGAAAATTTAGATTACAATATTGCTTTAAAACTGATCTACGCAAATTTTCAGGCATTAGAGCAAGAGAAAAAACTTACAATCCAACTTTTGCAAGACCAGATGCTTACTATGCAATCTTTTCTGCCTTCTTTAGAAAAAATTGAAAAGCAGGTCGATGTTTCGCCTCGCTTTGAAATGATAGGCAGCCGATTAGAGCTTTACAATGTTAGTATGCCTTTATTTTTACAAAAGTTTTCCGAAAATTTCAAAATACTCCTCAATTCAGGCTATAGCAGCCTTGTCGTAGATATATCTCGCTTGTCTGAAATTTCTGATCAGGCGATTGAGCTTTTGGTTCTTGCTTATCTGGATGCTATAGGCGCAGGCTTGTCTTTAACCGTTCGCATCCCTTCTGCCATGGAATCCCATTTCCAAAAATCAGGAAGGAGTCGTGCTTTGCCCTTAGAAGTACTTCGCCCTTCATCAGCAGCACAAGTTCAGCAAAAGGCAGTAAAGCCCAGAATCGATATGAGCAAAATTCGCGAAGCTATGGGAAAAGACCGTTTAACAGAAAAGCTAATCAACCACCAGTACGAAACTGTCCATATTGAATCCAGAGGTACATTCCAAAATTGGGAGCCTATTCCAGTAAAGGACGATTCCAAGAAAGCCCCCTATCTAGGTGTAGAGCGGCGATTGGAAAAACGCTATGATTCCAAAGAAATTGAAGTAATCTTTGCCAGAGGCAGCATTTCAAAAATAACAGGAAGAAAATACCCAGCGCATAATATTAGCCAGTCAGGAATATGCTTCACATGCCCTGTGCCACTCTCCAGGAATGAAGCTTTGCGCTTGAAAATTTTTTATCAGGAAATATCTTTTGAAATACAGGCCAATGTAATCTGGACAAAGCCTGTTCCAGCCCAATCTCTTTTCCGAATTGGCGTCCAATTCTCCAAAGTTACTGAAATCTCGAAAATGCAACTAAAAGAAATCATTCGAAAACTATACAAACAGGAATAAAATGATAGACTTGTTAAGATAGAAAGAGCAAAAATAGAAATGGAAACCGAAAAAAAACATCGTTTGCAAAGAATAGAAAAGTTCTTGCAAACTATGGATCAAGGAGTAGCCATCATTTCAGCAGGTGCTCCTTTGCCAAAAGAGCTGAAAATCGACATCCAGTTCCGATCCCATAGCAGTTTTTTTTATTTTACAGGCATGGAAGAGCCAGATGCTATTGCTGTCTTCAGCAACGTCCATCCAAAGCATCGCTATTGCCTGTTTATCAAAGAAGCAGACCAAAAAGAAAAAGTCTGGACAGGCGCGAGAATTGGATTGAAAGAAGCACAAGAATTAACCCAGGCAGACGCTGTCTATCCTTGGGAAGAATTCGCTAAAAGGCTGCCAGAATATTTAGAAGGCGCTAAAAATTTATACTATACAATAGGAAACCATAAAGCCCTGGATGAAATTGTATTGCAAAACTACCACACTTTACAACGTCGTCTGAACTACGATAAAAAAGTCCCCCAGACAATCCAAGATTTAGAAAAAAGTGTAGAAACATTTCGTGTTATTAAAGACGAAAAAGAAATAGCAGCAATCCGCAATTCTATAAAGGCAACCCAGGAAGCCTTTTTTCAGGCATTCCAGGAAACCAAACCAGGAATGTATGAATACCAGATAGAAGCCCTTGTTTCTTATATATACAGAAAAGCTGGTGGAACGTGTTCTTTCCCTTCCATTGTAGCTTCAGCAGATAAAAGTACGATACTCCACTATACTAATAACAACTGCCAGATACAAGAAGGGTGTCTGGTGCTTCTGGATAGCGGAGCCGAAATAGAACACTACTGCGCTGATGTCACAAGAACGTGGCCTGTAAGTGGAAAATTTACCAAAGACCAAAGGGCCGTCTATGAAGCAGTGCTTGCTGCTCAGAAAAAAGCAATCTCGATCATTAAGCCAGGGGTCGAAGTCCCTAACTTCCACCAAACAGCCTTGGAGGCATTGATCGATTTCCTGATAGAGGAAAAAATCCTTACACAAAGCAAAGAAAAAATTATCCAGGAAAAATTATACCAGACCTATTACCCTCATAGCACAGGCCATTTCATTGGAATGGATGTGCATGACATCGGCCCTTACTATTGCCAAGGAAAACCCAGAATTTTTGAAGCGGGAATGGTCGTTACCGTAGAGCCAGGGCTGTATTTCCGACTTGATATAGAAGGTGTTCCAGAACGCTTTAAAGGAATTGGAGTAAGAATCGAAGATGACATTCTCGTAACAGAAAATGGACATGAAATTCTTACAAAAGAGATCCCCAAAGAAGCCAGGGAACTAGAAAAAATTCTCAAGCAAAAGAAATAGAAAATTTTTCCTCAAAACATCATCTGTAGTTTTGTGAATTTTTTCTGTCTTTTGTATCTATTTTTTGCGCTTTTTATGCAAAAAGCTGCAAAAGTATAGGTTATTATTTTATTTTGAATTGGAAAGGAACGCTATGTCTCATTTAGTTTTAAGTATGTGTACCTACATGGATGGTAAACACGAAAGCCTGATTCAATTTCAATCTGAATTCCCCAATTCAGTCAACCAATACGCCAGAGAAAAAAATCTTCCTTTAGAAGGCCGAATCATAAGACTGGTTGGTTGCGATGATATGTCACGCAAAAGAGGGCTTTATAGCAATTTCCCTATGTATGAAATCGGCGAGATTGTAGAAGAAGATGCCATATTCGATAGAATCGGCACAATTGTACAAACAGGCGGAATTTTCCTGGACAAAGCAGTCTATAGCGGAACACAAGTATTCAACCGCCCTGTTTCTATTGATGAGAGCAAAGCTAGAGATTACATGATAGCCAAGATGAAAGGCTTCTATGTCCCTAGAACAGTACTCATGCCACAGGCAAGCTATTCAAGATTTAAAGCAGTAGATGAAAACAGAGTGGATCTTGATGTTGACCTAGAAGCAGCAGTAAGATACGTTGGCGGCTATCCTTGCTACATGAAAAGAGCATTTGGCGGCGGCAGAGCGCATGTATACAAAATCAAAAACAAAGCAGAACTCTATGAGATCTATCAGATCACTAGAGATTTCTTAATGGTACTCCAAGAAAACATCGACATGGATGTTTACATCCGCACTTTCTGTTTTGGCAGCAAAGTAATCCATACTTCCTACAACATAGACAAACCAGATGGACAAAAATATGGATGGCCTCCTGTTGAATTTACAGAAGGCGACAGAATGTATCTCGACAAGATCATGCCTGCTCTATGCCAGGAACTTCTTACACCTTTCTGCACGATGGAAATCGCAAAAAGCAAAAAAGATGGCAAATGGTATTTTATTGACATTACCAATGGATGCAATTTTGACATGAGAGAAGGAGAACTGAGCAGCCCTATCTATAAAGTTGCAAAGCAAACCATTATCGAAGAACTCGTGAACTGGACATTACAACCAAGACCCATGATTGTCCATACCAATCTACAAGAACACGTCTTGAGACAACAGCTTTACCGCGCAGTACTCAAAGGCCAGAATCCCGAATACCTTCTCAAATTCGCCAAAGAAATCGGCATGAACCTGGACCAAGCCAGCTTCAACGAAGAACAAAAACGCTTTGCTGATGAATATATTAAACAATATGGAAATTAGATAAGGAACGAGAATTAAATAAGTTCCTCATTAGTCTTTATTAGGTATGTGTCCAAAAGTTTTTGTACCTATTGCAACATATTGATAAAAAATAATTAACCGCAGAGACGCAAAGGTCGCAGAGACTATTTTGAGGGCGTTACACGATAATATAGAAGACCAAAAATAAAAAATCCGCAGATTGCACAGATTACGCAGATTAAAAAAACAATTCTAAAATAGGATTGCTTCTGGATTTTAT
>JABWCH010000370.1 GCA_013359215.1 Candidatus Brocadiia bacterium
ATTTTTTCAGTCGAACACATGGCCATGAAACTGACCAAATAAATCGAAAAACTGTCGTAAGTCTTTGGCAATCAAAAACCGGAATTTAACATTGTCAAAATAAATAAGTAGAAGTTACGCAGGCATTCTAAGTCTATTATTTTTGAAAGGTAGTTATGAAAATATATTCCTTTTATTTAATTTTTTTGCTTTTAATTTCCTTGTCTTTTAGTCAATCGGATATAGAAAAGCCCAAGAATGTTATTTTTTTCATTGGGGATGGTATGGGGATGGCTGTAGTGGATGTTGCGAGAATTGTACTTCAAGGAAAAGAGGGGTATCTGGATTTTGAAAAAGCTCCTTATGTTGGAATAACAAAAACCTATTCTTCTGACACTTTGGTTACAGATTCTGCCGCTGCTGGAACAGCTCTGGCTACAGGCCACAAAACCAATAAAGGATGGCTAGGAGTAACTCCTGATGGAAAAAAAGTAAAAAATCTGATGGAAGCCGCTAAAGAACAAAATAAAAGCATTGGTGCAGTCACCACTGTCACAATATCTCATGCGACTCCTGCTGCTTTTCTGGCGCATGCAGATTCAAGATATGAGGGGGACATTGTAAACCAATATGCTGATAAAAAATATATGGATGTCCTTTTAGGTGGAGGGATAAACTATTTTATCCCAAAACAAGAAAAATTCAGCAAAAGAAAAGACAATCGCAATGTATTAAAAGAGTTTGCAGAAAGTGGTTATGATGTTGTAACAAACAAAGAAAGCATGGAAAAAGCCAAAAAAGCGAAAATATTAGGAGTCTTTGCCCCTACGGACTTGCCTTACTATTTAGACCGTGAACTCTACCCTTCTCCTAGCTTGAAAGATCTTACAATCAAAGCACTAGAAGTCCTTTCTAAAAATGAAAAAGGATTTGTCCTGATGATAGAGGGTGGAAAAATCGATTGGGCATGCCATGGACATGATGTTGGCGCAGCAATCTATGAAATTTATGATATGAACGAAGCAATAAAAGCGGCACTGGAATACATCAAAAAGAATCCAGACACTCTTCTTCTGGTGACATCCGACCATGAAACAGGAGGCGTTGGCCTAAGCACAGGAGAATATAAAATTCTGCCAGAGGTTTTTAAAAAGCAAAAACGATCTACCGAAGAAATTGCAAAGCAAATCAAGAACAAAGGCGAACAGGAAGTCATAAAAATCATGGCGGATCTTGCAGGAATCGAAGATTTAACCCCAGAGGAAATCAAAAATCTTCTATCTGATACCGAAAAGCAAGGTATGTATCAAAGCTCGAAAGCAGGGACAGTCGGGGATATCATTGCCAGACGGGCGAATATAGGATTCACAACAACAACCCATACGGGCCAAAGCATTCCCATATATGCCTTTGGAAAGGGAGCTAAGGTTTTTAGCGGGGTTTACGATAATACCGATGTTGCCAAAAAAATTGCTATGCTTCTTGATTTGAAAGGCATAGGGGACTAGAGGATGCTGTATTCTGCAAGTCTAAAAAATACCTTGATTGGACGACTAGAGCATGGAAGTGATTTGCTAGAAGAACTGAACAAAATTTGTGACAAAGAAAGAATTACTCTGGGCCGTATCTCTGGTATTGGCGCAGTCCAAAAAGCCTGTTTTTCCTATTACAATCAGGAAAAGCATGCTTACCAGTATATAGTACTAGAAAAAAAGCTCGAAATTCTTTCTTTGTCAGGCAACATTTCCATGAAAGACGGCAAGCCTTTTGTGCATGCTCATATTGTTCTGGGCGATGAAAATGGGCTTACCTATGGCGGTCATCTATCACAGCAAACCCTTGTTTTTGCCTGTGAAGTTATAATCGATATACTACAAGGGCCTTCCCTGAATCGTGTCTTGGATAATACAACTCAGTTGTCTCTATGGCCCAAAGAGATTGGATAGAATCGTGTTCATGCCCAAAAGAAATATAGATGCTTTTCTATTTGACTTAGATGGCACGCTGATAGATTCTAGCAAAGATCTTGCGATCAGTGCCAATTTTACGCGAGACCATTATGGAAAAGAACCGTTGAGCCAGGATACCATCATTGGTTATGTTGGCGATGGCCTTGGTCTTTTGATACAAAGGCTATTTCCTGAATTTTCTCCATCCGAGCTCCAGGAGGCTAAATCCATCTTTCAACAACACTATCGAGTTCATTGTCTGGATTATACAAGACCATACCCTGGAGTTCTGGAGACATTAGAATATTTTTCCCATAAAATCAAGGCTGTTATAAGCAACAAGCCACAAAGTGCTTCAAAGCAGATTTTAGAAGCTTTAGGGATGGCAAAGCATTTTTCTCTCATCCTGGGGGGCGATTCTCTAAGTGCCTGCAAGCCTGATCCTATGCCTGTTTTATACATTCTCAAGGAATTTTCTCTGTCTCCCCAAAAAACGATCATAATCGGAGATGGCGTTCCTGATATAAAAGCAGGCAAGAATGCAGGAATCCTTACATGCGCGGTGAGCTATGGCATGAGAGATGCCCAAGTTCTAAAAAAATTCGAACCCGACTTCATGATAGACAATTTCTCCCAACTCCAGGATTTTTTGTAGATTAGAAAATTATTTGGGGAACATGGATGTACAGGAACGATCACACTCACGACATGCGTGTTAACTTTTCATATAATTCTTTATATTGTATGGGGTTAACATACTAACCAATAACGCTGTCAACTCAAGAAGGTCAAACTGAAGCAGTCGCTCCGTGTAAGCCTTCTTTCAGGAATCAAAAAAAACAGGTATCCCATTTTTCTTTTTGCGCCAGGCTTAAGAGTCGAATCCAATTTTTTGATTTGCCATGCGGTACTGTTTTTGATTCCTTACAGAAGGCTTACATTACGCTCTTCTTATCCCTTCGTGCCATTCGGTCATTCGTGAAATTCGTGATAAAATGCTTTTCCAGTTTATCCAGGTGAGCATTGGCAATCTACTCTTTTGGATAATTTTCATTGATTTCAATAAAATCTTTGAACCTTCGCAAAAAAGCTTCGACCACCATAGGGTCAAATTGAGTGCCTGATCTCTCTTTGATGTATTCTAAAATTGTTGCAAAGTCCCAGGATTCTTTATAGTAGCGTTTGGTAGCAAGAGCATCAAAAACATCTGCTAGAGTGACAATCCTGCCAGGCAAAAAAATTTTCTCTCCTTTAATACATTGAGGATAGCCTGTCCCATCAAAGTTTTCATGGTGTGTCAGGGCAATTTGCTCTGAAATTTGCAATATTTCCACCTTAGAGTTGGCGAGAATTTTAGCACCATAGATGGTATGTTTTTTGATTTCTTCATATTCTTCTTCGGTAAGCTTGGCGGGCTTAAAGAGTATAGTATCTGGTATTCCTATTTTTCCTATATCATGCATAGGGCTTGCATAGCGTATATTTTCTATTTCTTGAGAAGAAAGACCCAATTCTTCTGCTAATATCATAGAATAAAAGCTAATGCGCTCCAGATGCCCTTTAATATCAGGCTCTTTGCATTCGGCTGCTATGGCTAAGCGAAAGATGGTATCGAGATAGGCTTCTTTGAGTTTTTTTGTCAGATTGGCATTGATATAGGCTACTGCTGCCTGAGAAGCAAGCGAAAGTACCAAAAACTCATATTGATGATCAAAGGGGATAATCTCTTTTTGCTGATTTTGAGCATTGATCAAAGCCAAAACGCCTATTATTTCGTCTTGAATGTCTTTCATGGGAACCACCAACATGGAAATAGATTGGTAATTATTGGCTTTGTCAAAGCTAGGGTTAAAGCGATAAGGCGCGTTTTCTGGGATTTCATATACATTGGCAACATTCACGAGCTTACCTGTTAAGGCAACGTACCCTGCAATGCTGTCAGAGGAAACAGGGAGTATTTCCTGAGAAAAAATAAATTTTTGATTTTCAGGGCAATTCCTCTGTAGGATTTCATTCTGGCTAACAGCAAAGTGTAAGCCCATTTCGCTTTTTATATATAGGCTTGCAGCCTGGGAGCATGTGAAAGATCTGGCTTCAGACAGAATTTTTTCCAACAATCTTTCCAGATTTCTTTCACTCGAAAGAGCGATCCCGATTTGATGTAATTTATGTAAATGTTTATTTAAATCCATATCTATTTTTTATTTGCTCATGGCTGTTGATTTTGGTTAAATCAATTCTTTTGTCAGATAAGTTAAATCAATTCTTTTGTCAGATAAATTTATAACATAATGACTCACAATAGTATTACCAAAGTATATTGTTTTTCAAAATTTTTGCAAATTTCTTTTTGTCAGGCAAAAGCTTTTTCTGCTTTTGTTTAAAACATGCTATAATTAAATTTAAATAACAACGATTGCAGATGTAACGCATAAAAAATTAGGAGTTTATAGCATGGGGAAAATAATTTTTATTTTAATCCTATTTTTCAATTTATGTTATGGTATTTTGGGACAATCTTTGCCTGAAAAGGAAGACCAAAAACCTAAATTAGGGCCAAATACAAAACTATTTCTTGCCATCCAGAGCCTTTGGATGCAGAAAAAACATCACGACTTACTATCCTTGATGGACACAAGGGTTCGCCTGAATTTTAATAATTTAGAGCAGGGATCTCCGCAGTCTTATGCAGCAGAGCAGGCATCTGGAATACTAAAAGAACACTTTTTAGAGATCAAAATTCTCAAATTTGCCTTTATCCCCAGAAAAGTCCAGCAAGATACAGGCGTTGCTTTTTATCAGTATGAGATTCTTAAAAATGGCATTATAAAAAATAAAATGCTTTACATTTATCTTAAGCAAAAGACACAAGAGAAATCAGAAGAAAAGATTTGGGTTATCAGCGGCATTAACCAAATTGAATGCGCAGCTATAGTGGATTAACACCACAAAAAAACTCACTATACTTTTGCAGATTTTAACACAAAAAACACAAAAAAAAGAACACAAAAAGCACAAAAAAATATAAGCTATTATCTGATATATAGTTATATTTTTGTGCCTTTTGAGATATTTTGTGTTTTTTGTGTTAAAATTTAATGATATAATTTATTGGGTACTCTCCCAGAAAAAGAATAATCCTGTTGATTGTTTGTTTGCTATTTTCTATTCTTTCTGCCCAAAATTTAGAGAAGGCAAAGATAGAAATCACGATTCTCCATACCAATGACCATCATGGTAGCTTGATGCCTTTTGATCTCTTAGACCAGAAACAAGTTGGGGGAATGGCAGCTAGAATGACTTTGATTAAAGAAATCCAAAAAGAAGCCGCCCAAAAGAAAGGCCATGTTCTTATTCTGGATTGTGGGGATATCAACACAGGAAATCCTACATCAGATATGCTGCAAGCAGAGCCTGATGTGCTTTTGATGAATAAAATGGGCTATCATGCTATGGCAGTAGGAAACCATGAATTCGACCTAAAGCTAGAGGCTCTTTTATCTCAGCAAAAAAAAGCACATTTCCCTTACCTGTCTGCCAATGCTGTATATCAAAAAACAGGGCAGCCGATTTTCCAACAAAAGTTGGTATTGTCTTTAGGGGATATGAAAGTAGGTATTTTTGGCATTACTCCTTATGAAACTCCCTATATCAGTACTTGTGGAAGAGATCCAGAAATAGTATTTCTGAAGCCAGAAGAGGTCATTCCTGGTGTTTTGGAATCTTTAGAAAAAGAATGCGATTTTATTATTGCTATGCTCCATATAGAGCATACACAAGCTGTAACAATAGCACAGCGTTTTCCTAAAATAAACCTTGTGATAGGAGGCCACACTCATCTTCCTATAATACATCCTTTACAAATTGGGAAAACTTTGCTTGCTGAAGCTGGATCTTATGGAATTATGGTTGGCAGATTTGACCTTTCTTTTGAAGACCGCCAGCTTCAAGACTGGAAATACAAAATGATTGGCATTAATCTAAGCAAGCCTATTCTTGCACCATCAGGAAAAATAGGCTGCCTTCCCTTTGAAAGGAGTTTAGAACCTGATCCAGAAGTGATAGAATTTCTCAAGCCCTATTTAGGAGAAACAGAGGATCGCCTTTCAAGGTCTATTGGCATTGCTCTGGATAACATCGCACGAAACTCGGCAACATTAGAACTCTATTCTTCTAGCTTAGGCAATTTGATCTGCGATGCAATACGCCAGGAAACAAATGTAGATATAGCATTGCAAAATGTAGGAGGAATACGCAGCGATATTCCCAAAGGCACAATAACACCCAGACATATTTTGCAGGTTCTCCCTTTTGCTAACAGTATATTTCTCTACAACATAAAGGGAAAAGAATTGCGAAAGATTTTTGAGTGTATGTGTTCAGGTAAAATTGGCCCTAAAGGTATGCTGGAAGCATCAGGAATGGAAGTTCAGATACAGGGCAATCAACTGACTTCGATAGCTATCGAAGGGAAACCTCTCATAGAAGAAAAAATCTATCGCGTTGCCATCAATTCCTTTATTGCTAAAGGAGGCGATGGATATGATATTTTTTCCCAATTTCCTTCTGTAGATACAGGACTTTTGATTTCCAATATTGTACAGAAATATATTGAAAATCAATCGTCCTTATCCCCTAAACACGAAAAGCGCGTTGTTTGGCAAACTCCAGAAACACCAGGAAATAAAGAAGTTGAAAAAAAACAAGGCATAAAATAGCCAGACAATATCATATTTTTTTTACATAAAAGGCACAAAATATCTCAAAAGATACAAAATAATCACTATTCTAATATTAGTGCCTTTTGTGCGAAAATCTGCAAAAGAATAGTTATACGGACTGCTTACACACTATCACAGAATTTACGTTAACCCATTGTTAGAGTAAGATCAAAAATTACGCATTTTAAAAAACACCACATATAACACGAATAAGATGATCTATTCGTGTCATTCGTCTATTCGCAAAATTCGCGATAAAATACTTTTATGATGTATTCAGATTGGGAGCTAAATCCATAAGCATTTAGGAAAATTATGATGCAGCAAATAGGAAGGTATCAAATACTCCGAGAAATCGGGCGTGGAGGCATGGGGCATGTTTTTGAAGCTTATGATGCCATGCTCCATAGAAAGGTAGCTCTAAAAATTCTTTTGAATCAGGAAGAATTTTCCAGAGAAAAAGAATATTTTCTAAGAGAAGCGCAAAACACAGCAAAGCTGCGTCATCCTAATATTGTCACAGTTTATGCCATTGAAGAGGAAAAAGGGCAGATATTCTTTACCATGGATCTGATTGAAGGCAGCACCTTTAGCAACCTTTTAGAAAAAAAAGAAGTCTCCATCATCCAATCGATAGAAACACTAGAAAAAATTGCCAGAGCTGTTCATTATGCTCACAAACAAGGCATTATCCATAGAGATATCAAACCGAGCAATATAATGCTTACCAAAGAAAACGAACCTAAGCTTATGGATTTTGGCCTTGCAAAAGAAATTAAGGGCAACAAAATTTCGCAGTCTGGTATTATTGTTGGAACGCCAGCATATATGGCACCAGAGCAAATGGAAGGAAATGGTGAGTATAGAAGCGATGTATATTCCTTAGGTGCTGTTTTGTACGAAATCATTACAGGAAAACCTCCCTTTGAGAGCGAAACATCCATTAAGCTTATGCTAAGGGCTATGGAAAAAGAACCATTTCCACCAAGAAAAATCAATCCTTCTATTGGAAAAGAACTAGAAGCTATCTGCTTGAAGGCTCTTGCCAAAAAGCCTGTATTCCGCTATCAAAATGCGCAAGAGTTTGCCGATGATTTACACCGCTATCTTACAGGCAAATCTACCCTTGCAAGACCTATGACAGCTTTGGATAAAGTAAAAAAGTGGGCCAAAAACAATATGCTTTTGCTTTTTGGATCTTGCTCGCTTTTTGTATCTTTTCTGATTCTTATTTATATTGCTTTATTTTTTTGGATTTTGGATGTGCCTAAAAAAGTCTTTTTACTTTTTAGCTATGAACAAGATTTGCTTTGGAATGTTCAGATCAGGAAAAGCATTTTAGATACTTTAGATCAAAATTTCATCAAAACAAACCATGACATAGTTTTTGAAGAATATTACATGGAAACAAAGCGTTATAGCAAACCATCGCAAATTGAAAAAAAGGCACAGATTGCCATCCAGAAAATTCGCTCTTATAATCCTGATCTTGTCATTACTGTAGACGATCATGCATCATCCCTGGTCATCCCTGCTTTTTTCAATACAAAAATCCAGTTTATCTTTTGCGGGTTAAACAATGATCCTATAGCGTACTGCTTTCCCCAGAAAAATGTTACAGGAATCAGAGAAAAGTTTCTTCTTGGGCAAACTCTGGACAATATGAGCTACTTTTTACCCAAGGCTTCCCAGTATGTAATTGCTATAGAAGATAGCCTTTCCGCTCGGCTGGCACTCCAGGAAATCCAAAAAGACATAGCCAGGCATAGCTCTTACAAAAACCTTGCCACTCTCGTTTCAGAAAGCTTTTGTGAATGGAAAGATTTTCTAAAAAAATATGAAGATCAGGTAGACTTTGTCTTGATTCCAGTATATCTCAACCTGAAAGACGAAAATTCTCTCCATGTAAAACCAAAAAAGGTAATGCAATGGATTGTAAAAAATATATCTAAACCGCCCATTGGAGGGCTGGGATTCAATATTGAACACGGTGCTTTGTTTGGCGTTGTAGATACAGCAAACAAACAAGGCGAAATGGCAGGGAAATATGCTTTGCAAATATTAAAAAAGAATGCCAAAGCCAGTGACCTGGAAATTACTTCTATACAGCGTGGAGAATTTTATGTTAACAAATCCACTGCGCAAAAATATGGCATTTCTATCCCCAACTGGATATACCAGTTTGCTACCGTTTTTGAAGAAACTTCAGAAGAATAGCTCGACAATTTCATACTAAGCGATTAGAATTAAACAACTTCCATATGAAAAAAATTATGCAAAGCTTAACCTAGTGTCTTTGATAAGAAAGGAAAAAACTTGAAAAAATCGTGGAGTGGTATAGTTTGTGTTTTTTGTGTATTTGCAATCGCAATTCTTTCTATACTAGCGGTACTTTTCTGTAATCTTTCTTCTCTCGATTCCTCAGCCTGCTCAAACTATACTTCGTATTTGCAGGCAAAAATGGTTGCGTATGCAGGCATGGACTATTGCTCTGCAAGGCTTATCCAGAGTAGCCGCCAGATAGTGCAAAGCAATTATGTTTTTACAGATTGGGTTTCTTTAGACATCCCCACTCAGACATTAGAAAATCTCCAGACACCTTCTTATAGAAGCAATTTTCTTACAATACAAGAAAAACAATATCATTACACTGGACTCCTAGGAACAGGCTTGAATCTTTCTCCTTATGGACTATATACATGCAGAATTACAGATAATTCTGGTAAAATCAATATCAATGGGACGTATAATGAAATTTTAGCCAAAACTCTAAGGATTTTATTCACCAGCCTTGGTACACAAGATATATCTGCTGCAATTCTTTTAAATCGAGGGACAGGAAGTTACTATTCCCTGGAAGATATGAAACAAAAGCTGGCACTGGATGAAGAAACCTATACAAAGATAAAACCCTATCTTTGCACACAAGGCGTGGCAGAAATGCTTTTTGATCCAGCAACAAAAACCCGCCTTGCTTACTATCCCATAAATATCAACACGGCTTCTCCAGAAGTTTTGACAGCCTTATTGAGCGATATTTCTGGAGAAACAACCTATCTACCTCAAATTTTTACACTTACATACGAAAAAGCCCA